>DASTGH010000604.1:0-15074 GCA_035719345.1 Anaeromyxobacteraceae bacterium | reverse complement strand
ATCTGGCCAAGCCGCCGGTACACCGGAAGCCGAAGCACGAGGCGGTCGCGAAGCAGGAGCCCGCGCCGCTCCCGCGCAAGGCGCCGCCCGCCCAGCCCGAGCGCGTCGCCCAGGCGGAGCCGCCGCCGGCGCCCGCGCCGGCCGCGCGCAAGCCAGCGGGCGACCCGCTCCTCGACGTCGGGGATGACGAACTGGAGAAGGAGCTGAGCTCCTCGAAGCCGAAGCGCAGCGTCTACGTCCCGCCGGCGCCGGGCGCGGACCTGCCCGAGAACGTCTCCGTCTCCCAGATCAACGAGGCGGTGATGGGGCAGAAGACGGCGCTCGTGCGATGCATCGAGCAGCAGCGGGCGGCCGATCCCGACGCCAAGGGCACGCTCAAGATGCGCTGGCTCATCGGCGGCGACGGCAGCGTGCGCGACGTCCGCGTCCTCAGCGACGAGTTCTCGCGCCAGCCCATCTCCCCCTGCATCACCGGCGTCGTGAAGAGCCTCCGCTTCCCGCGCTCCCGGACGACGGGCCAGGAAGTGGTGTTTCCGTTCAAGTTCTGAGGCGCTTGACCGGCGCCGCTCGCCGGAGCACATAGGACCTCTTCGGCGGGGGTGGCGTGGCGTTCGAGCTCGACAGGGCGCCCGGAGGCGCGTATCGCCGGGTCGAGGAGATGGACCTCGGCGATCTCGAGGCCATCCGGCTCATCCTGCGCGGTGCGTCGGTCATCGACTGGAGGCGCCTGCACTTCCGCGACGCCGCCGACGTCGACCGCTTCCTGCGCCTCAGCCTCTTCGACCTCGACGACCCGCGCGACGAGCGGCGCCTGCGCGCCATCCTGGCGCAGGCGGTCGAGTACCTGCGCCGCGCCTTCGGCTACCGCGTGGCGGACGCGGTGGCGAACCCCGCCGATGTGCGCGAGCCGTTCCTCATGGCGAGCGGCGCGGCGGAGGAGGACCGCTACCGCCGCATCGCCTGCGTCGTGCTGAAGTGCATGCACGTCGTCCACCACCTGGAGGCGCGGGAGCTGCTCTTCCGCACGCCCATCCGCGAGGCGGACCTCGCCGAGCGCGTCGACCGCCGGGTCATGGCCGAGGCGCGCCGGATGCAGCAGCTCGGAATGCCCGTCGTCGAGTTCGTGGGCAACGTCAAGGCACGCGGCTCGCTCGTCACCAAGCTCCTCGCCAAGCGCGAGACGGTGGCGGCGCAGATCTTCGACCGCGTGCGCTACCGGGTGGTGACGGAGCGGCTCGACCAGATCCCGTCCATCCTGCACCACCTCTCCCACCGCCTCTTCCCGTTCAACTACGTGGTGCCGGGGCAGACGGTGAACTCGCTCGTCCGTTTCCGCGAGATCGTGGGCTGCCACCCGCGCGCCGACGAGATCGTGGCCCAGCTCCAGGTGCCGCTCGACCTGGAGGCGGGGGAGCGGCGGCCGCGCAACGAGTTCTCCGGGCGCGGCTACCGGGTCCTGAACTTCGTCGTCGACCTGCCGGTGCGCGTCGACGAGCTGCTCCCGCCCGACGGCCCGCTCGCCGAGGACCTCGGCCGCATCGTCTACTCGCTGGTCGAGTTCCAGATGGTCGACAGCGCCACCGCCCGGCGCAACGAGGAGGGCGACTCCAGCCACGAGCGCTACAAGCGGCGGCAGGCGAAGAAGGTGCTGCGGCGCCTCTCGCGCGGGCTGGTCGTCCCCAAGAACGCGAAGATCGAGGTCGGCGAGGACTGACCGCGAGCGCTCGAAGCGTGGCGCGCGGGGGAGAGGGCGCCCTCCGTGCTGCTCCCCCCTCCCCCGCGCGTGCACCCCCGATTGATCACTTCACGCAGCCGCTCCGCGGCCCGATGCACAGCGGCCGCATCATCTCGTTGTCCTCGTGGGAGAGGATGTGGCAGTGCCAGACGTACTGGCCGGGGATGTCGAAGAAGGCCTTCACCCGCGTGATCTCCCCGGGCCGCGCCATGACCGTGTCCTTCGGGCCCTTCTCGTAGACCGCGGGCAGCGCCGGCTTCGTGTTCTTCTTCACGAACGCGAACGGATCCGCCGGGCAGCCCCCGGCCGTGGGCGTCGCGGCGCAGAGCGCGATCTGGGCGTCGTACGCCGCCAGGTTAAGCGGCGTCCGGTCGAGGATCTCGAACGCCGTCTGGTGGAGGTGGATGGGGTGCGCGTCGACCGTGCGGTTCACGATCTGCCAGGTCTCGACGGCGTAGCCTCCCGTCCCCAGCGCCACGTCCTCGGTGCCGGGGTCCATCCACGGGTGCGGGCCGAACGCGTCGCCGACCTGCGCCTCGGACGGTCCGGCCTTGTTGATGACCGAGGCGAACTCGGTGATGGTGACGGTGCGCGGCAGCGCCGTCGGCGGCAGCGCCGCGAGCGCGCCCGGCTGGAAGCCCGGCAGCGGCGGGGCGAGCGTCGCCGGGAGCGGCGGGTTGGGCGTGGTGGCGGCGACCACGTCGAAGGCCATGACCTGGCCGGTGGTCCCCGGGTCCGCCGCCGCGGCACCGGTCACCTTGCCGCCGCCGAACGGGCTGTCGGGGCCGCCGTTCGCCAGGATGACGCGCGTGCCCGGGGCGAGGCCGGCGAAGTCGACGATGACGTCGTAGCGCTCGCCGGGCCCGATGACGAGCTGGGGCGTCGCCACCGGCGGCCCGCTGACGAGCCCGTCGTCCGTGCCGATCACGTTGAACGAGAGCGGCAGCGGCCGGAGCTTGGCGTCGGCGAAGGAGAGGATGAGCCAGCGCGAGTCGCAGCCGTTGAGCACGCGGAAGCGGTACTTGCGCGCCTCGACCGCCTGCTTCGGCCACGTCTTGCCGTTCACCACCATGAAGTTCCCGAAGAACTCGGGGTTCCAGTAGGGCGAGATGTCGGGCGTCGGCAGGTACGGGCCGGCGAAGCCGTCGAAGAAGACGCGGCTCGTCGGGTAGAAGAGCGTGCCGTCGGCGTTGAACGAGCGGTCCTGGATGGCGAGCGGGATCTCGTAGACGCCGTACGGATACTGCGCGCCGAAGAGGCCGGTCTCGTAGGGGTCACGGAGCAGGTAGAAGCCGGCCAGGCCCGCGTAGACGTTCGCGCGCGTCATGCCGAGCACGTGGTCGTGGTACCAGAGCGTCGCCGCGCTCTGATCGTTCCGGTAGACGTAGGTGGCGGCGCCGGCGAGCACCGGCACGCCCGGCGAGTTGCCGTAGTTGGAGCCGGTGGCGAAGGAGCAGCCCGCCGGCGTGCCGGGCTGGCTGTTCACGCCGGTGCAGGCCGTGTAGGCCGCGCCCGGGGCCGGGAGGTACCAGGCCTCGGGGAAGCCGTCGGACAGCGGGTCGACGTGGCCGCCGTGCAGGTGCGTGACGATCGGCACCGGGCCGGTGTAGGGCGCCGGCGTGGCGAGGAACGTGGGTCGCGTGTCGACCGGACCGGCCGGGTTCGCCCAGTGCAGCGTCGGGTCGATGGTGAAGAGGTGGGGGACCGCCTTCCCGGTCGCGTCGACGAGCTGGTTGCGCCAGGTCACGGTCGTCGGGACGCCCTGCTGCGCCTCGATGGTGAAGGCGGGCCAGTTGAAGTTCCGCGCGGCCGTGCTCCCGTAGCCCCACACCGGCGTCCTCGGGAACGGCGTCGCGAGCGGCCGCCCGGCGGCGTCGCGCGTGGGGAGGACCTGCTGCTGCAGCGGCGCCGCGGCGAGGTCGTGGTAGGAGGTCGAGATCACCCGTCCGCTCGCGTCGGTGAGCGTACCCGCCGTGAACCGGGGCGGGATGGGGAGCGGTTCGGCGTACTTGGGGACGGCGGTGGGGACGAGCGTGCCGCCGGGGATGGGGGCGGCGGCGGCGGTGGCGGAGAGCGCCAGCACCACGAGACAAAGCAGCAGCTTCGGACGAGCCATGTCGATTCTCCGGGCCTGGAGCGAGCCGAGCGTGACGGTGACGGTGCGACCGGCGTGTGTGGGGCGAGCCGACGGCCGCGCAGCAGCCGTACGCTGTGGCCCCGGAGGTGGGACGACAACCTCTCGGGTACGACAACGCGCGGCCGGTCACCCGGAAGCGCGAGGTCGTTTGCCGGCGGTGAATTGACCGCGGCGGGCACGACCCCGCGCGATCCGCGAGCCCTGGGCGCCTGCGGCGGGGCCCGGCGCCCCTGATCGGCGCCTGTGGCGAGTCGCCGCACGCCTTCCGCGCGAGCTGCCCCGCGCCCCATCAGGGACTCGGGGTGCGGGCCCCTCGTTCGCGTTCCCACGCGCGCGGGAGAGAGGGAAGCGTCCCCTGGACACGGGACGCGTCATCACGTCGGGTGAAGGAGCCCGCTACCCCACCGCCGCCGCGAAGCTCACCATGTCCACGCCGTCCGTCCACTGGTCGTAATGGAGCAGGCGCGCGGTGCGGCCCGAGGCGCGCACGGCGGCGTAGATGGGGGCGACCCCGCAGAGGCGGCGCCGCTCGTCGTCGGCGGTGGCGAGCCGGTGGAACGCGTCGGCGTCGGCCGAGGCGAGCGCCGCCATTGTGGCGCGGTCCTGCTCCGCCAGCGCGGCGAGCTCCGCGGGCGTGGCGGGGCGGTCGTCGCCGTACATCGGCCCGACGTGGGCGAGGTCGGCGCCCGCGACGTGGCAGACGCGCCGGCCGGCGGTGGCGCGCCCGAGCGCCTCGAGGAAGGGCGCGGTCGCGGCAGCGGGGTCGTCGAGCTGCGAGATGGAGGAGCAGAGCACGGGCAGCACCTGGAACGGCCGGTCGCCGACGAGCCAGCGCAGCCACACCACCTGGAACTCGCAGGAGTGCTCGCCCTTGTGGACCAGCTCGTCGCCGAGCAGCTCGTCCTCGCCCAGCTCGTGCGCGAGCGCGTCCACCAGCGCGCGGTCGGTGGCGACCGCTCCCAGCGGCGTCGCATAGTCCTGTCGCGTGAGGGTGAAGAGGTGAGGCGGGGAGGCGTGCGCGGTGCCGAAGACGACGAAGAGGTCGGCGTCGCACCCCTCCAGCGCGGCGTAGGCGTGGGCGTAGCCCGCGGCACCGCGCGGGATGTCGATGTGCGGCGCCACCAGGCGCCGCGCGCCGGCGCCGGCGCGCGAGCCGGCGCGGCGCACGCCCGGGCCTCCCGGAGCCCGGTAGCAGCCCTCGAGCTGCGCCGCCAGGCCGTCCGCGTCGTCCGGGTAGGCGCCCCCGGCGCAGACCGGCTGGCGCGGCCCCGCCCGGAACGCGCGCAGCGCCTCGGCCCGGCGCGCCTCGTGGGCGGGGCCGTGCAGAAGGCCCGCCTCGCGAGCCTGGCGGGCGACCTGCTCCACGATCTCGAGCGTCACGCCCTCGAGGCCGGCCTCCGCCAGCGCGCGGGTCACGCCTCGGAGGTCGCGCTCCCCGTCGAAGTGCGCCAGCACCCAGTAGACGGCAGGGCCGACCACCGCCGCGCCGTCGAGGACGCCGTACGGATCGCGCAGCGCGACGGCCTGCGTGCCGTCCTCCAGCTCGATGGGCTTCGGCTCCAGCGGGACGAGGCGGGGACGATCGCGCGGCGGCATGCGTCAGCGGCGGTTCTTCTTGCGGTTCTTCTTCTTGTTCTGCCGCTCCTGCTTGCGCTTCTTCTTCCGCCGCTCGCGCTCCGCCGCCGTCTCCGATCCGGCGATGGGCTCGGGCGCGTAGCCCATGATCCGCGCCCGCGCCATGGCTCCTGCCGGCATCCGCGGCTGGTAACCCTTGGGCAGGCCGGCCATCTGCCCAGCGACCTGCGAGGGATCGATGCCGCCCCCCTGCAGCGCGCGCGTGACGTCGGCCGCCTCGGCGCCGAGGACGTCCTCCATGCCCTTGCCCTGCAGCTGCCGCAGCTGGAAGAGCTGCTTGATCCCGGGGAGGCGCGAGAGCAGGCCGGGCGCGTCCCCGATCTGCCTCATCACGTTGCGCATGGTGTTGTACTGCGTGAGGAGGTCGCGGACCTCCTTCTCGCTGCGGCCCGAGCCCTTCGCCACGCGCTTCACGCGGCTGGCGTCGAGGACGTCCGGCCGCAGCCGCTCCGCCCGGGTCATGGAGTCGACCATGGCGACGATCTTGCCGAGCGCGGCCTCGTCGAACTGGAAGCCCTCCGGCAGCTCGCCGAAGAGCGGGAACTTCTCCATGAGCTCGCCGAGCGGGCCCATCTTCCGCACCAGCCGGATCTGCGAGACGAAGTCGTCGAGGGTGAAGTCACCGGAGAGGAGCTTCTTCGCGTCCTCCTCGGCCTTCGCCTCGTCGACGTGCTGCTCGAAGTCCTGCATCAGGCCGACGATGTCGCCGAACCCGAGGATGCGGCTGGCCAGGCCCTCGGGCCGGAACTCCTCCAGCCGGTCGAGCGACTCGCCCATGCCCAGGAACTTGATGGGCTTGCCGGTGACCTCCTTGATGGAGAGCGCCGCGCCGCCGCGCGCGTCGCCATCGAGCTTCGTGAGGATGAAGCCGTCGAGCGCGAGCCGCCGGTCGAACTCGGCCGCGGTCTTCACCGCGTCCTGGCCGATCATGGCGTCGCAGACGAGCAGGATGTTGTCGGGCGAGACCTCGCGCTTGATGTCCTCCAGCTCCTGCATGAGCGTCTCGTCGATGGCGAGCCGGCCGGCGGTGTCGTAGATGACGACGTCCGCCTTCTCCCGGGCCGCCTCCTCCAGCGCGCGCCTGCAGAGGTCCGGCGGCTTCGCGCCCGCCTCGCTGAAGACCGGCACGCCGAGCTGCTGCCCGAGCACCTGGAGCTGATCGACGGCGGCGGGGCGGTAGACGTCGGCGGCGACGAGGAGCGGCTTCTTGCCCTCCTTGAGGAAGCGGTTCGCGAGCTTGCCGGCGGTGGTCGTCTTGCCGGAGCCCTGCAGGCCGACCATCATCACGCCCGTCGGGCCGCGCGGCTTCACCTTGAGCGAGGTGTCGACCGGCCCCATGAGCGCTTCCAGCTCGTCGTGGCAGATCTTGATGAAGTGGTCCTGGGGCGTCGCCCGGACCTTGCCCTTCTTCGTGTCGACCTTCGTCTCGACCACCTCGCCCACGGCCTTCTCGCGGACGCGGGCGACGAAGCGCTTCACCACGTCGAAGGCGACGTCCGCCTCGAGCAGCGAGACGCGGATGTCGCGCAGCGCGTCATCGACCACGTCGGGCGTGATCTCGGTGCGACCCTTGAGCTTGTTGCGCGCAGCCTTGAAGCCCTTCGCGACGGTCTCGAGCATGCCGTCCCCGGATGAGGAAAAACCCCTGTGCGGCGGCACTCATAACACGGCCGTGGTAAGGTTTCCGCCATGGACGAGGGGCCCCGGTTCTTCACGCTGGAGGAGGCGAACGCGCTCTTGCCGGCGCTGCGGCTGGCGCTGGGTGACGTCGCCCGGCTCCGCTCGGAGCTGGAGCGGGCCATCGTGGACGTGGGCGGCGCCGAGATCGCTGCACGGGTGCTGCAGCGCGGCGAGCGCGCGCCGCGCGGCAAGGAGGCCGAGGGGGCGCGGCTGCTCGCCGTGGCCGAGCAGGTGACGGACGCGGTCGAGCGCGTCAACGCCATGGGCTGTGTCCTCAAGGACGCCGACGCCGGGCTCGTCGACTTCTACGCGCTCAAGGACGACGAGCCGGTGTTCCTCTGCTGGCAGCTCGGCGAGCCGGTCGTGGCGCACTGGCACTCGCTCGAGGGGGGCTTCGCCTCGCGCGAGCAGATCGAGGGCGTCGAGATCGAGCGGCCCCGGCTGGTGAATTGAAACGGCGCCGGGCCGATCACTTCTTCAGCACGCGGTCCTTGAAGGCGAGGCGGCCGAGCAGCTCCGAGATCTCGGGGTCGCGCGGGGCGAGGCTGAGCGCCTGCCGCAGGAGCGCGATCGCCTCGTGGACGCGGCCGGCGCCGGCGTGCGCGCGAGCCGCATCGAGCCGCTCCTGCGCCTGCGGCGAGCGCCGGCTGACGTGTGCGCCGCGGAGCAAGGACGACGGCGGCGCCACCGGCCGCGGCCGCTCCAGGGCGATGGGCATGGGCGTGGGGAGTGGGGTCGAGCCCGTCCGCTCCAGGCGCGGCGGCGGACCGAGGACGGGCGGCGCCGCGGGCGCGGGCGCCGGTGCGACGCGGACGATGGGCGGGAGCCGGGGCGCGGCGGAGGGGACCGGCGTCGCGAGTGGCGTCGCGAGCGGCGGCGCCGGGTAGCCCGACTCCGCCAGCACCGCGCGCCAGCGCCACGCCTCGCCCGCCTGCCCGAGCGCGAGCGTGACGACGCGCCGCTCGAAGAGGCCGAACAGCGCCCGGGTGGCGCGCGGCTCGGGGAGCCCCGACCGGCGCAGGAGCGCCTGCACGGGCAGGCCGTGGTCCGCGTGGCGCAGGAGCGCGACCTCGTCCGGCGCCAGCTCCACGAAGCGCCGCGGCGCGGGGAGGAGGTACAGCGGCGCCTCGTGGTCGAGCTCCGCCGGGACCGGGACGAGCGCGGACGCCAGGTTGCGGTCGGCCGCCACGAGCCGCCGGAACCACGCGGCCGGGTCCGCCCCCGGCGCCGAGCGCCCGCCGTCGAAGGCCACCCCGCCGCGCACCTCGCGCGTCCAGGCGACGCTGCCCCCGACGCTCAGCGGATCGGCGAGCACCTCGGCGCGCAGCACGAGCCGGAGCGGTGCGCGGGCCACGAGGGGACGGGGCGACACGAGCAGGCAGCCGCCGGCGCCGAGGTCGCCGGTCTCGGCCTGCCACGTCTCGCCGGCGTGCGCCAGCTCGACCCGGAGCCGGGCCGGGACGCGAGGGGTGCGGCGCGGGTTCGGGATGTAGGGGGGCATCCCATCCGGGACCCTACCCGATCCCACCGGCGAATGGCACTCCCACGCACCGTCAGTCACATAGGGCCAGTCGGGCTCGAACCGACACCTGGGTTGCCCCAGAGGGCATTTTAAGTGCCCCGCGTCTACCGTTTCGCCATGGCCCCGCCGCGAGGTTAGGCGGCGCGGCCGGGTGGCGGCAACCGCGGCGGCCTCACCACTCCGCCCGGAGGCGCGCGGCGTAGGCCTCGGGCGCCTCGGTGTGCGCGTCGTCGCCGGCGAGGAGCGGGCCGAACCAGGTGTCGTAGCTGGCCGCGCCGGCGCGGAAGGGCGGCCGGGCGCAGAGCCTCACCTGGAGCGCGTGGTCGCGGGACCCCGGCTCCGGGGAGGAGAGGAAGGCGAGCGTGAACGCGTGGTGACCCTGCCCCTCGTAGAAGGCGACGACGCGCGCCATCCCCTCGGCGAACGCCGCCGCCTCCGCCTCGCTGATCTCGGCCAGGCTGCTCCGCGACGGGAGGATGCCCCAGACCTCCTTCTGGTGCGCGGGCGCCCAGGCGGCGAGCCACTCCACCGGGCCCGTCTCGCCGAAGTGCCGCGGGCCGCCGCGCTCGGCGCCGAGGAGGGCCGCCCAGTAGCTCGCGGGGCCGTTCCGCTCGCGCCAGGCGGCGCCGAGCGCCGCGAGCCGCGCCAGGCCGGAGTACGGCACCGCCCGCGCCTGGATCTGGAGGTGCGGGTGGGGGACGGACGAGCCGCCCGGGCCGAGGAAGTTCATGCCGGCGAGGTGGTGCGGGAGCGGCTCCGGGCGCGCCGCCGCCCGCCGCGCCAGCTCGGCGCAGGCGGCGATGGCGCTCGCCAGCGAGTCCGGCGCGAGGCGGGCCGGGGAGAGGACGTGCGCGCTGGGATCCAGCACCACCACCGCGTCGAGCGCCGCCTTCGAGAAGAGGTTGGGGAAGGCGACCGAGCGCCCGATCCGGAGCTGCCCCTCGCGCACCACGTCGGGCGGGAAGCGCGTGGCCTTCTCGGCGGCGGCGCAGAACGGGCAGCCGGCGCGCGAGCGCGCCTCCAGCTCGGCGAGCGCCGCCGGATCCCCGCTCCCCAGGAACGCGCGCGCCTTCTCGCCGAGGGCGCCGTTGATCGAGGCGACCGTGCCGGTGAGCGGGTCCACCCGGTGCTCGACGACCTGCTCCACCTCCCGGCCGCCGGGATCGACGAGGCGGGTCCGCTCGTACGTCGGCTCGAGACGCAGCATGGCTAGCTCTCCTCCAGGTCGACGCTCCGGGTGGCGAGGAAGATCTCGGACAGGAACGTGCTGAGCGCGCCCACCAGCGCCAGCATCGCCAGCACGAAGAGCGTCGCCAGCACCTTCGAGACGCTGGCGTGCAGGAAGGCGCCGGCGAACGCCACCACGATGAGCAGGCAGACGAAGAGCGCCGCCGAGACACCGCAGGTGATGGCGAGGTTCACGCGGCGGCGCCGCCGCTTGAGGAGACGGAGCTCGGAGGTGACGCGCTCGCGCTCGGCGCCGGTCCGCGTCGCGAGGCGGTCGCGGAGCACGCGGGCGCGGTCGACGACGCGGGCGAGGCGGGTGGAGAGGACGGAGAGGAGCGTGCCCACCGCCGTCAGCAGGAACACCGGGGCGATGGCGAGCTGGATGACGTGCGCGACGTCGACGACCGGGTCGGCGGCCATGGTCAGCGAGCGTACCGCGCCTCGAAGTGCGCGCGGAGCGCCGCGTGGCGGCGCAGCAGGCCGAGCGTGAGCTCGGCGTGACCCGGGACGTAGCCGTTGCCGATGGCGAGGAGCGCGTCCTTGCCCACGCCCTCGGCCCCGAGCGCGGCCGCGGTGAAGCTCGTGGCCATGGAGAAGAAGAGCACGGTCCCGCCCTCGCGGACGGCGAGGACCGACGCCATCTCGGTGCCGGGGACGCTGGCGCAGTTCACGACGAGGTCGAACGGGCCGCCGGAGGCCTCGATGCGGGCGAGCGCGCCGACCGCGTCGGTGGCGTCGAGCGCGAGCGTGCGATCGCAGATCCCGAGCGCGGCCACGGCGGCGAGGGCGGCCTCGGAGCGGTCGGCCACGACGAGCTCGCCACGCTGCCCGAGCCGCTCGCGCGCCTCGGCGCAGACGAGGGCCCCCGACTTGCCGGCGCCCAGGACCAGCACGCGCTGCCCGGGCCGGACGTGGCGGGCGGCCAGCGCGGGTGCGCCGCACACGTCGAGCGCGGCGAGCGCCACGCGCTCGGGGAGGTCGGGCGGGAGCCGGGCCCAGAGGCCCGTCGCGAACAGGATGGCGCGCGCCTCGACCTCGACCCGATCGACGTCGGGCCGGACGGCCACGACCCGGCGCAGCGCCAGCGGCGTGAGCGTGAGCGAGACGAGCGTGGCGATGCGCTCGCCGGGCGCGAGGTCGCCGGCGGCGGGATGGCGAGGGCCCACCTCGGCGACGCGTCCGATGAGCATGCCGCCCGAGCCGGTGACCGGGTTGTGGAGCTTGCCGCGCGCCCCGACGATGCGCTCGATGTCGGCCGCGATGCGGGACGGGTCGCCGGAGGCGGCGGCCTCGATCTGCCGGAAGCTGGCGGCGTCCACGTTGAGCGCCTCCACCTCGATGGCGAGCTCGTCCTCGCCGAGCGGCAGGGCGGGGTCGAGCACGTCGGCGCGCTGCGGGAGGGCACCGCGAGGGGAAACGACGCGGCGGAGGCCGTAGGGGTCCATGCGCGGGGGATAGATAACGGGGACGGGGCGGGGACGGGGGAGGCGGTCGGGTGGGCGCGGCAGAAATCCGTGCAGCCGCCGCCCGCAGCGCTACCTCGGGTCCATGCTCCACCGCGTCGAGATGCCCGAGCCCCACGGCCACCTCTTCCACGTCGCGCTGCGGGTCGAGCACCCGGGCGACGCGCTCGTCGTGGGGCTCCCGGTGTGGACGCCGGGGAGCTACCTCGTGCGCGAGTTCGCGCGGCACGTCGAGGCCGTCACCGCGGCCGACGGCGCGGGCCGCCCGCTCGCCGTCGAGCGGCTCGACAAGCACCGCTTCGGCGTGGCGTCGCGCGGCGCCGCGCAGGCCACCGTGCGCTATCGCGTCTTCGCGCACGAGCTGACGGTGCGGACCTGCCACCTCGACGGCACGCACGGCTTCTGGAACGGCGCCGGGCTGCTCATGTACGTCGAGGGTCGGGAGCGGGAGCCGCACGTCCTCGAGGTCGCGCCGCCCCGCGGCTGGCGCGTCGCGACCGCGCTCGCGCCGGCGGCGGGCGCCGAGGACCCCTTCGCCGGCGGGCCGGGCGAGGGGCCGTGGCGCTTCGAGGCGCGCGACTACGACGAGCTCGTGGACGCGCCGGTGGAGGTGGGCACCCACCGGCTCGCGACCTTCGGCGCGCTGGGGAAGCCGCACGCGATCGCGCTGTGGGGCCGCGCCCCGGGCCTCGATCTCGAGCGGCTGGCCGACGACGCCCGGCGCGTGGTGGAGCAGCTGGGTGGCCTCATGGGTGGCCTCCCTTACGAGCGCTACCTCTTCATCGTGCACACCCACCCGACGGCGCGGGGCGGGCTGGAGCACGCGTCCTCCACGACGCTGCTGGTGAAGCGCGGCGGGTTCTTCCCGCGCGAGTCGTACGAGGACACGCTCGGGCTCTTCGCGCACGAGTTCTTCCACGTCTGGAACGTGAAGCGGCTCCGCCCGGCGGCGCTCGTGCCCTACGACTACGCGCGTGAGCAGTACACGCGGCTCCTCTGGTGGTTCGAGGGCGTGACGAGCTACTACGACGAGCTCGCGCTGGTGCGGGCCGGGCTGGCGGAGCCGAAGCGCTGGCTCAAGCACGCGGGCGAGGAGCTGACCGCGCTGGCGCGACTGCCGGGCGCGGCGAAGATGAGCCTGGAGGAGGCGAGCCTCACCGCCTGGGTGAAGTACTACCGGCCCGACGAGAACAGCGCGAACAGCGCCGTCTCCTACTACCAGAAGGGCGAGCTCGTCGCGCTCGCGCTCGACCTGGCGCTGCGCCGCGCGGGCGGATCCCTCGACGCGCTGGTGCGGGAGCTGGTCGAGCGCCACGGCGCGGGGGGCCTGCCCGAGGGCGCGGTCGAGGCCGCGGTCGGGGAGCGCCTCGGCCCCGCCGCCGCGCGCGCCTTCTTCGACCGGCACGTACGCGGGACGGGCGAGGTGGAGATCGACCTCGACGTGGTCGGGCTCGCGCTGCGCCGCCGGCGAGCGGCCGGCCTCGACGACAAGGGCGGCACGCCGCCGAAGCCGGACCCGGGGCCGGTCCCCGGCTGGCTCGGCGCGAACCTCGCCCAGGGGCCGAAGCTGACGGTCTCGAGCGTGCGCGAGGGGAGCCCGGCGTGGCGCGCCGGCCTCTACGCCGAGGACGAGATCGTGGCGGAAGGCGGGTTCCGCATCGACCGCGCGGGGCTGTGGGACCGGCTCTGCCTGGCCGGGCAGGGCGGGGCGGTGCGCCTCACCGTGTTCCGGCGCGACGAGCTGGTCGAGGTGCAGGTGCCGCTCGCGCCGGCGCCGGAGGACACGATCTGGCTCGAGCCCGTGCCGTCCCCGACGGACGCGCAGCGCGCGGCGTTCCGGGCGTGGTGCGGGGCGGAGCTGCCGGACAAGGTGTGACGAGGAGCGCCGGGTCGTGGCGAGGACCCTGCGTCGCCGCCGGGCGGAGGCGCCGGCGCTCTGCTATGTTCCGCCCCCCATGAGCCACGACCCCACGCTGTTCGCCGAGCGCCGGGCCGAGATCGCGCGCCGCATGAAGGCCGAGGGCGGCGGCGTGATGCTGCTGCCGGCCGCCGTGGAGAAGGCCCGCAACGCCGACTCCGAGTACCTGTTCCGCCAGGACTCGGACTTCGCCTACGCCACGGGCTTCGACGAGCCGGAGGGCTGCGCGCTGCTCTTCGCCGACGGGCGGCTCGTCATGTTCGTGCGGCCGAAGGATCCGGAGCGCGAGATCTGGACCGGCCGCCGCGCCGGCGTCGAGGGGGCGAGGGAGCGGTACGGCGCCGCCGAGGCCTGGCCGGCTCAGGAGGTCGACGCGAAGCTCGCCGAGCTGGTGGGCGGGAACGACGTCCTCTGGTACCGCATCGGGCACGATCCGGCGTGGGACGCGCGGGTGGCGCGGACGCTGTGCGACCTGCGGGCGCGGGCGCGGGCCGGCGTGCTCGCGCCGCAGCGGATCGTCGACCCGGCGATCGCGCTGCACGAGATGAGGCTGGTGAAGAGCGAGGCCGAGCTCCGGCTGCTCCGCAAGGCGGCGGAGATCACGGCCGAGGCGCACCTCGCGGCGATGCGCGACGGACAGGCGGGGCGACGCGAGTACCAGGTGCAGGCGGAGATCGAGTACGCGTTCCGCCGCCGTGGCGGGACGGGGCCGGGGTACGGCACCATCGTGGCAGCGGGCGCGAACAGCACGATCCTGCACTACCGGGCCGGGGATGCGGAGCTGCGCGACGGCGACGTGTGTCTCGTCGACGCCGGCGGCGAGTACGGGTTCTACACGGCCGACGTGACGCGGACGTTCCCGGTCTCGGGCGAGTTCACGAAGGCGCAGCGCGAGGCGTACGAGGTGGTGCTCGACGCGCAGCGCATCGGGATCGAGGCGGTACGCCCCGGCGCGAACCTCGACGCGATGCACGACGCCGTCGTCAAGCGGCTCACCGAAGGGATGATCGCGCTCGGGCTCCTGCAGGGGAGCGCCGACGAGCGCATCGCGGACAAGACGTACCGCAAGTACTACATGCACCGGACCAGCCACTGGCTCGGCCTCGACGTGCACGATGCGGGCGCCTACCACGTCGGCGGCAAGCCCCGGGCGCTCGAGCCGGGGATGGTGCTCACGGTGGAGCCCGGGCTCTACGTGGCGGCGGACGACACGGCGGCGCCCGAGGCGCTGCGCGGGGTCGGCATCCGCATCGAGGACGACGTGCTCGTGACCGAGCAGGGGCACGACGTCCTGACCGCCGGGACGCCGAAGGTGGCGGCCGAGGTGGAGGCCTGCTGCGTGCGCTGAGCCCGTCCGGCGGCCGATCGCTGCGCGGCGCGGGTCCCTCGTCCTCCGTGCTTGACACCCCCCGCCCCGGGCAGTAGAAACGCGGCCTTACGCGCGCCGGGCGTCCCGAGGGCCCGCCGCGTGGAGCAGCAGCCGCCGCACCGCAGACGCATGACGGGGAGTGGCTCAGCCTGGTAGAGCACTTGGTTCGGGACAATGGGGTCGCAGGTTCAAATCCTGTCTCCCCTACTCGGAGGGCCGCGAATCCACACGGGAAACCGTGGATTCGCGGCCTTCGTTTTTCCCGATTTTCGGCTTCTGTGCCTGAAACGTGACTGGCACGGCGGCTGCCGGCTGCGGGAGGCCCGCGAACCGCAGGTGCTCGTCGAGCGCCTTCCGCGTGTCCCGCGTGTCGTGGTGGAGGTAGTGC
>DASTGH010000603.1:0-10182 GCA_035719345.1 Anaeromyxobacteraceae bacterium | reverse complement strand
CACGTCCAGATCGGCCTGCTGCCCGGCCTCACCGCGCTCCCGATGAACCGGGTGATCGGCTACGAGCTCGAACTCCTCGGCAGCCACGGCATGGCCGCGCACGCCTACCCGGAGATGCTCCGCCTCATCGAGCGCGGCGCCGTCGACCCGGCCCGCCTCGTCGGGCGGCGGGTCAGCCTCGACGAGTCGGTGGACGCGCTCGTGGAGATGGGCTCGTTCAAGGGGGTGGGGGTGACCGTCGTCGACCGCTTCCGCTGAGCCCGGCGCGCGGTCAGCACCGCCGCAGCATCTCCGCCACGAGCGCCGTCCACCCGGTCTGGTGCGCCGCGCCCAGGCCGCGCCCGTCCTCGCCGTGGAAGTACTCGTGGAAGAGGAGCAGCTCGCCGTCCCCGTCCGCCGCCGGCGCGCGGTCGCCGTCGCAGGGCCGCCGGCCGTCGGGCCCGCGCAGGAAGAGGCGCGTCACCCGCCGTGTCAGCTCGTCCGCCACCTCCTCCAGCGAGAGCAGCCGCCCCGAGCGCGTCGGGCACTCCACCCGCAGCGCCGGCCCGTAGAAGCGGTGGAACTTGCGCAGCGCCTCGATGAGCAGCGCGTTCGCCGGCAGCCACACCGGCCCGCGCCAGTTCGAGTTCCCGCCGAAGATCGACGACGACGACTCGCCCGGCTCGTAGCGCACCGTGAAGCTGCGCCCGTCCAGCCGGTGCTCGTAGGGCTGCGCCGCGTACGCCTTCGAGAGCGACCGCACGCCGTACGGCGAGAGGAACTCGTCCTCGTCGAGCATCCGCGCCAGGAGCGCCTTCATGCGATGGGCGCGCAGGAGCGCGATGAGCCGCCGCTCCCCGCCGCCCCGCTCCTTCTCCATGAACCGCGACACGAGCCGCGCCAGGTCCGGTCGGTAGTGCAGGAACCAGCGCATCCGCCGCGCGAAGTCGCGGTGGCGGAGGAGCGCCTCGCCCTCCATCACCTCCACCGCGAGGAGCGGCAGGAGCCCCACCATCGACCGCACCCGCAGCGGCTGCGGGGCGGCGCCGGGCGAGTGGATGGCGTCGTAGAAGAACTGGTCCTGCTCGTCCCACAGCCCCACCCCCTCGCCGCCGAGGTCGTTGAGCGCGCCGGCGATGTAGAGGAAGTGCTCGAAGAACTTGGTGGCGACGTCCTCGTAGTGCGGCTCCTCCTGCGCCAGCTCCAGCGCGATGCGCAGCATGTCGAGGCAGTAGGCCGCCATCCAGGCGGTCCCGTCCGCCTGCTCCACCACGCCGCCCCCGGGGAGCGGCTCGGAGCGGTTGAACACGCCGATGTTGTCGAGCCCGAGGAAGCCTCCCTGGAAGACGTTGCGGCCCTCGGCGTCCTCGCGGTTCACCCACCAGGTGAAGTTGAGGAGCAGCTTCAGGAAGACGCGCTCCAGGAAGGCGCGGTCGGCGCGCCCGGTCGCCTCCCGGTCGATCTCGTAGACGTGCCACGCCGCCCACGCGTGCACCGGCGGGTTCACGTCGGACAGCTCCCACTCGTACGCCGGCAGCTGGCCGTTCGGGTGCATGAACCACTCGCGTGTGAGGAGCACGAGCTGCTCCTTGGCGAAGCCCGGGTCGGCCCGGGCCAGCGCCACGCACTGGAAGGCGAGGTCCCAGGCGGCGAACCAGGGGAACTCCCAGGTGTCGGGGACGGACAGGACGTCCGCGCTGTTCACGTGCTCCCAGCCACGGTTGCGGCGCAGCCCGCGCCGCGCGGCCGGCGGCGGCGGCTGGCCCGGATCGCCCGACCGCCACTGCGGCACGTCCCAGCCGTAGTACATGCGGTTCCAGAAGAGGCCGGCCAGGGCGGCCCGCTGCACCCGCCGTCCCTCCGCGCCCTCGCGACCGCTGGCGAGCGACGCGAAGTAGGCGTCGGCCTCGGCGCGCCGCCCCGCCACCGCCTCGTCGAACCCGGCCCAGGGATCGGCGTGTCGGAGCGGTCCCAGCCGGACGCGGACCACGGCGCGCTCTCCGGGCCCGAGCGCCAGCCGGTACCAGGCGCCCGCCTTCGTGCCGGTGCCGGCCGGGTTCACCGCGTCCGCCTCGCCCCGCACCACGCGCGCGCCGAGCCCGTCCTTGAAGAACCCCTGCCGGCGGACGCCGTACAGGCGCGGCGCGTTCGTGTCGTTGTCGCAGAGGAGCCACTCCGGCGCGCCCTCCACCTGCACGGCGCGCTCGCCCAGCACGGCGTGCCGGGCCACCAGGGCGCCGTCGGGGGCGAGCGCCAGCGCCGGCCGCGCCCCGTCGCGGCCCCAGGACCAGGTGTTGCGGAACCAGGCCACCGGCAGGAGGTGCAGCTCCGCGGGCTCGGGGCCGCGGTTCCACGCCTCCACCCGGTAGAGCAGGTCCTCCGGCGACTCCTTCGCGTGCTCCACCACCACGTCGAAGAAGCGGCCGCCCTCGAGCACGCCCGAGTCCTCGAGCCGCACCTCCGGCCGCTCGCGCCCGCGGCGGGCGGCCTCCTCGCGCAGCCAGGCGTATGGGAACGCGCGCTGCGGGTACCGGTAGCGCATCCGCGCGTAGGCGTGCGAGGGCAGCGCGTCCTCGAGCCAGTAGCGCTCCTTCACGTCCTCGCCGTGGTTGCCCTCCTTGCCGGAGAGCCCGAAGAGCCGCTCCTTGAGGACGGGATCGCGGCCGTTCCAGAGCGCGAGCCCCAGGCACAGGTGCTGGCCGTCGTCGCAGAGCGCGGCGATCCCGTCCTCGCCCCAGCGGTAGGCGCGGGCCTCCGCCTCGTCGAACCCGAACGCCGTCCACGCGTCGCCGTCCGCCGAGTAGTCCTCCCGCACCGTGCCCCAGGCGCGCAGCGCCACGTACGGCCCCCAGCGCCGCCACGGGGCGCGGCCCGCATCCGCGTCCGAGAGCCGATCGCGCTCGGTCACCGGATTGCCTCACGGGGCGGCGCTGCCTGCTCGCTCATGAGCCTCCGTTGCCCGCCGGGCGCCGACCGCGCCACACCTTGGGCGGGCTTTCGCGGTCACCCCGTCCTACCACGCGAGCGGAGGTGCGGCGTGCGATTCGACGGACGGAACGTGCTGGTCGCCGGCGGCACCGGCGCGCTCGGGCGCGCGGTGGCGCTGGCCTTCCTGGCGGAGGGCGCCGCGGTCGTCGCCTCCGGGCGCCGCCGGAGCGAGGGCGAGGCGCTCCTCGCCGCCGCCGCGAATGCGGCGGGGCGGCTCGCCTTCGCCGAGGCCGACGTCGCGACGCCGGAGGGCGCGGCCCGGGCCGTGGCCGAGGCCGGCCGGCGCGGCCCCCTGCACGCCGTCGTGAACGTGGTCGGGGGCTGGACCGGCGGCGCCCCGATCGCCCAGGCCGATCCCGGCGACCTCATGCGCATGGTCGCGGCCAACCTCGCGCCGGGCTGGCACCTCCTGCGCGCGGCCCTCCCCGCGCTCGCCGCCGCGGGCGGCGGCGCCTTCGTGGAGATCGCGTCGCTCGCCGCGGCCGGGCCGCAGCCGGGGCAGGCGGCCTACGCCGCCTCCAAGGCGGCGGCGCTCTCGCTCGTGCTCTCCGCGGCCGAGGAGACGCGCCGTGCCGGCGTGCGGGTGAACGCGGTGCTCCCCGGCACCATGGACACGCCGGCCAACCGCAGCGCGATGCCGGAGGCGGACCGGTCGGCCTGGGTCTCGACCGCGGACGTCGCCCGGACCGTCCTCTTCCTCTGCTCCGGCGAGGCGGCCGCGGTGAGCGGCGCCGCGATCCCGGCCCGCCGCGGCTGAGCCCGCCGCCGCCATGAGCAAGGGCCGGCTCGAGGCGTTCAGCGACGGCGTCATCGCCATCATCATCACCATCATGGTGCTGGAGCTGAAGGTGCCGCACGGGAGCGACCTCGCCGCGCTGCGCCCGCTCCTGCCCACGTTTCTCACCTACGTGCTGTCCTTCGTCTACGTCGGCATCTACTGGAACAACCACCACCACATGCTGCACGCCACCGCGCGCGCGAACGGCGCCATCCTCTGGGCCAACCTGCACCTGCTCTTCTGGCTGTCGCTCTTCCCGTTCGTCACCGGCTGGATGGGCGACAACCACTTCGCGCCGGTCCCGACGGCGGTCTACGGCGGCGTGCTCCTGGCGGCCGCGATCGCCTACTACGTCCTCGAGCGCTGCATCATCGCGGACCAGGGGCCGGGCTCGCGGCTGGCCGCCGCGGTCGGCAAGGACCTGAAGGGCAAGATCTCGCCGCTGGTCTACGTGGTCGCCATCCCGCTGGCGCTGCTCGAGGAGTGGGTGGCGCAGGCGCTCTACGTCGCGGTCGCGCTCATGTGGCTCGTGCCCGACCGCCGCATCGAGCGGACCCTGCGCGAGTGATCCCGCGGCGGGCGGTCAGCGCAGCCGGTACGCCCGGGAGATGTCGTCCGCCGACTCCACCACCAGCCCGAGGTCGCGCAGGAGGCCGTCGGCCAGCTCGTAGATCCAGCCGTGGATGGCGAGCGGCTGCCCGCGGCGCCAGGCGTCCTGCACGATGGTCGTGTGGCAGACGTTCGCCACCTGCGCCGCGACGTTGAGCTCGCACAGGCGGTTCGAGCGCGCCGCCCGCTCGGGGATCGCGTCCAGCTCCTCGCGGTGCGCGGCGTAGACGTCCCGGATGTGGCGAAGCCAGTTGTCGATGAGCCCGAGCGGCTCGGCGCTCATGGCCGCCTCGACGCCGCCGCAGCGGTAGTGGCCGACCACCACGACGTCCCGGACCTTCAGCACCTCGATGCCGTACTGCAGGACCGAGAGGCAGTTCAGGTCGGTGTGGACCACCACGTTCCCGACGTTGCGGTGCACGAAGATCTCGCCCGGGATCCGCCCGACCACCTGATCGGGGGGGAGGCGGCTGTCGGAGCACCCTATCCACAGGAGCCCGGGGCGCTGGGCGCGGACCAGCCGCTCGAAGAACTGCGGGTCGCGGGCGCGCATCCGCTCCGACCAGGCCCGGTTTGCCTCGAAGAACTCGTGCAGGGCCTTCTTCGGGAGCTCGCTCACGTGCCCTCTATAGCGCCCGCGGCGGGGCGCCGCGCTGCGAAGCCGATCCCGGGAGCGGCGCTCGTCGCCACGGCGCGCCCACGGTAAAGTGACTCCCCCTGGCGAGCCATGGAGCGCGAGAGACCCCACACCGCCGGCGCCGCCCACCGTGACGATGCGACGGAGCGACTGCGCGAGAGCGAGGAGCGGTTCCGGGCCATCTTCGAGGGCGCGAGCGACGCGGTCATCGTCACCGACCCCGAGGGCGACGGCACCGTCCTCGCCGCCAACCCCGCTGCCTGTCGCATGTTCGGGTACGGCGAGGACGGGCTCCGGTCGCTGCCGCGCTCCCGGCTCTTCGACCCCGCGGACCCCCGCCTCGCCGGCGCGGTGGCGGCGCGGACCGCCACCGGCCACGGCGTGGCCGAGCTGGCCTGCGTGCGGCGCGACGGCGGACGCTTCACCGGCGAGATCACCTCGACCATCTTCGCGGACCGCGCGGGCCGCCGCCTGTCCATCACCATCATCCGCGACGTGACCGAGCGCCGCCGCGCCGACGCCGAGGCGCGGC
The DNA here is from genome assembly GCA_035719345.1 of Anaeromyxobacteraceae bacterium. Classification (GTDB taxonomy): domain Bacteria; phylum Myxococcota; class Myxococcia; order Myxococcales; family Anaeromyxobacteraceae; genus Anaeromyxobacter_A. Next base: position 4,659 of record DASTGH010000603.1, on the reverse strand, counting down.
GCGCGGCGGAGGTGCTCGAGCTCGGCGACGCGTTCTTCGAGCTCGACGCCGCCTTCCGGGTGGTGCGCGTCAACGCGCAGCAGGAGCGCATCTCGCGGACGCCGCGCGAGCGCTCCCTGGGCCGCACCTTCTGGGAGGTCTGGCCGGAGACGGCCGCGCCCGGCTCGCCCACCCGGCGGGAGCTCCACCGCTGCATGGAGGAGCGCGTCCCGGTCTCCTTCGAGGCGTCCTTCGCCGCGCTCGACGTCTGGACCAGCGCCGCCGCCTACCCCACCAGCACCGGCGGCATCGTGGTCTTCGTGCGCGACGTGTCGGACCGCAAGCGCGCCGAGGAGGCGCTGCGCGAGAGCGAGGCCCTCTACCGCTCCCTCTTCGCGCTGGCGCCGAGCGGCGTCGTCCTCAACGACGAGCGCGGCCGCATCCTGGCGTTCAACGACCAGGCCTGCACGGCGCTCGGCTACGCGCGCGAGGAGTTCGCGCGCCTGCACCTCGCCGACCTCGATGCGCACGAGTCCTCCGACGACGTGCGGGCGCACATCGAGGAGATCGACGCGCTGGGCGGGGCCGAGTTCGAGGTCCAGCACCGCACCCGCACCGGGGACCTGCGCGACGTGCTGGTGCGGACGCGCCCGGTGGAGATCGGCGGCGACCGGCGCTTCCTCAACGTCTGGCAGGACATCACCGAGCGCAAGCGCCTCGTCGCCGAGCTGCGCGAGTCCGACCGGCGCAAGAGCGAGTTCCTGGGCGTCCTCTCCCACGAGCTGCGCAACCCGCTCGCGCCCATCCGCAACGGCATCCACCTGCTGGAGGTGGCGGAGCCGGGGAGCGAGGCGGCGCGGCGCGCGCGCGAGGTGCTCCGCCGCCAGACCGAGCACCTGACCCGGCTCGTCGACGACCTGCTCGACGTCACCCGCATCTCGCGCGGCAAGATCGTGCTGCACCGGGAGCGGCTGGAGCTGCGCGAGATCGTGCGCAGGACGACGGACGACCTCGCCTCGCTCTTCGAGCGGCGGGGCATCGCGCTCGCCGTCGAGCACGCGCCGGGGCCGATCTGGGTGGACGCCGACGGGACGCGGGTCGCCCAGGTGCTCGGGAACCTGCTCCAGAACGCCGCCAAGTTCACCCGTCCCGGGGGGCGCGTCTCGGTGGCCGTGGCGATCGCCGACCGGCGCGCCGAGCTGGTGGTGCGCGACGACGGCGTCGGGATCGACCCCGCCCACCTCGAGCGGATGTTCGAGCCGTTCACCCAGGCCGAGCACACGCTCGCGCGCACGCAGGGCGGCCTCGGGCTCGGGCTGGCGCTGGTGAGGGGCCTCGTGGAGCTGCACGGCGGCACCGTCCGGGCGCGGAGCGCCGGGCTCGGCCGGGGCGCCGAGTTCTCGGTGGCGCTGCCGCTCGCCCCCGCGACGGGGGAGGCGCGCCCGGCCCCCGCGCCGGCGCGCGAGGCCGCGCCCGGCCGCGTGCTCGTCATCGAGGACAACGAGGACGCCGCCAGCACGCTCGTCGAGCTGCTCGAGATCCAGGGCCACGCGGTCGACGTCGCCCACGACGGCTCGACGGGGGTGAGGCTGGCGCGCGAGCGCCGGCCGGACGTCGTCGTCTGCGACATCGGGCTCCCCGACATCGACGGCTACGCCGTGGCGCGGGCGCTGCGGGCGGACCTCGATCTGAAGGCCACGCGGCTCGTGGCGCTCTCCGGATACGCGCAGCCGGAGGACCGGGAGCGGGCCCGGGAGGCGGGGTTCGACGCGCACGTCGCCAAGCCCCCCGACCTCGACGTGCTCCTGCGCGTGCTCTTCCCGGGCCAGGCCGCCGCGCCCCGCTGACGAAAATCGCGCTCCACGGCCGTTGCCAGACGCCCTTTTCGGCTTAGAATGGGCAGAGAGGCGCTCGCCGGCGCCCGGCGGCCGCAGAGCGGCCCGGTCGGGCCTGGCAACGCCGACAGCCTCCGGGTGTTCGATCGTCGGAGGCGCCCGCAGCGGCCACGCCGAGGCGCCGTGGAGGAGCCCTCCGGGGCCGCTGCCGACACTGGAGCCCACGTTGAACCGTCCGCACCGAGAATTCGAAGCGTCCGACCGCCGTTCCCGGCACCGTCACCGCCGCTCTCCCGATGGGGAGCGGCGGCGCCACGCCATCCCGCTCACGCCGGAGGGCGTCCCCGCAGCCATGCCCGACGCACCTCGGCCCTCGCCGGTGGTGGCCGTGGCCGACGAGAGCCGCGCGCGCTACCCGTGGCTCCCCGGCCGCGTCATCGCCGGGAGCGTCTGGCGCGGGCCGCAGCACGAGCGGGTGCGCGTGGACGACGCCGGCCGCGCCGTGCCGTGGCGCTGAGCGACGCTCGCCTGTCCCTCCACCGTGGGTCGTCGGCGGTGCCGGCCTGACCCTGCGGCGACCCGCCCCGCGGCGCGGACCCAGGGACCGGGCCGCCCGATCCGGCGAATCCCGGCCACTCGGCGCAGGCGCGCCCGTTGCTCTCCGCCCTCCGTGCCGGCGCGACGCCGGCGCGGAGGTGGTCCATGCGGCGTGTGCCTCGGTCGTGGTGCATGGCGGCGCTCCTGGCGGCGGCAGCGCCGGCAGGCGCCGAGCAGCTCGATGCGTCCGCGCCGATGGCGCCCGTCGCGGCGGCCGCAGCGCCGAGCGCTCCGCGGCGCCAGCACGTGCTCGGGCTCTCGCTCGACGCGGGGGCACCCCAGGGCGCCGGCGTGTCGCTGCACTTCCGCCCCTGGACCTTCCTGCGGCTGGGCGGCGGCCTCCTCTACAACTACGTGGGCTACGGCGCGCGGGCCGAGGTCTCGATCCAGCCGAGCTGGATCGTCGCGCCCGCCCTGACCCTCGAGGCGGGCCACTACTTCGACGCGAACGCGAACCAGCGCGTCTCGCAGTACACCACCGTCGACGAGGCGTTCCGTCCGCTGCTCGAGCAGGTCGGGTACTCCTACGCCAACGCCCAGGTCGGGCTCGAGATCGGCCACCCGAACTGGTTCGTGTTCTTCGTGCGCGCGGGCGTGGGCCGCATCTGGCTCGACGTCCGCGGCGCCGAGCGCGTGGCGCAGACCGGGCAGACGGGCGACGTGCGCGTGACGTCCATGGGGAACCCGTCGCTGCGGCTCGGCACCCCGAACGCCCGGGTCGGCTTCCTCTTCTACTTCTGGTGAAAGGCACTCCATGCGCGCGCTCCGCCTCCTCGCCCCCGCCCTCCTCGCCGCCGCCGCCTGCGGCGACCCGCTCTTCTTCGCCCAGGTGAAGGAGGAGCGCATCTGCCTCGCCCTGCAGGACCGGACGGTCCCGGCCGCCCCGGCGGCGGCCGCCCTGCTCGGCCCCCAGACCGTCACCTGGGCCGGCGACCTCGATCTGGGCTCCAAGCTGCCGGGGCTCGACAAGCGCAACGCGGTGAAGGGCAGCATCCGCATGCTCGGGCTCGACGTGCTGGCGACGACCGACCTGTCGGGCGTCCGGGACGCGACCGTCACGCTCCTCGACGGCGCCGGGAACCCCACCAGCTTCATGCACTACGCACCTCCCGGCCCGGCGCCGGGAGACCTCGCCATGACGCTCGACCAGGACGTGAACCTGCTCGACCACCTCGACGCGGGCGTGCTGCACTACAAGATCGACTTCACCGGGACGCCCCCCACGACCGCGTGGAGCGCGGACATCCAGAGCTGCCTCTCGCTCGACCTCACCATCGACGCGCTGGAGGCGATGAAGTAGAGCGCCGGCCGTCAGGCCAGGTTGTGGAAGACCTTCTGGACGTCCTCGTCCTGCTCGAGGGCGTCCACCAGCTTCAGCACCTCCTGCGCCTGCTCCTCCGGGAGCTGCACCGGGGTCTGCGGGACGAACTCGTGCTCGGCCGAGACGACGGGCAGCTTCCGCTCCTCGAGCGCGTGCTGCATCTGGCCGAAGCTGGCGAAGGCGCAGCGGACGACGACCTGCTTCTCCCCCTTCTCCCCCTGACCCTCGCCCATCTCCTCGAGTCCGTGGTCGATGAGGTCGAGCTCGAGCGCGTCCTGGTCGAGGCCCTCCGGCGCCAGCCGGAAGACGCCCATCTTCTGGAACTGGAAGGCGACGCTCCCGGTGTTGCCGAGGTTGCCGCCGTGGTCCTTGAAGTGCATCCGCACGTTGGCGACCGTGCGCACCACGTTGTCGGTGGCCGTCTCGACCATCATCGCCACGCCGTGAGGCCCGTAGCCCTCGTACAGCACGACCTCGTAGGCCTTCTGGTCGGCGCCGCTGGCGCGCTTGATGGCCGCCTCGACCTTGTCCTTCGGCATGTTCGCGCCGCGCGCGTTCTGCAGCGCGCGCCGCAGCGCCGGGTTGTTGTCGGGCAAGGGGCCACCCGCCTTCACGGCGATGGCGATGTCCTTGCTGATGCGGGTGAACACCTTCGCCATCTTGTTCCAGCGGGCGAACATGGTCGCCTTGCGCGTCTCGAAGATCCGTCCCATGGGGCCCCTCTTAGCGCACCGGCGGGTCGCGTCGCGCCACCTCGCCGTGGCGCGACGCCCGGTCGAGGTGCTGGTCCTCGAAGGAGGCGGGATCCTCCAGCGCCTCGAGGTGCGTGAGCACGTGCGCGCCCGGCAGCGCGCCGCGGACGTCCTCCTCCAGGCGCTCGGCGAGGTCGTGGCCCTGGCGCACGGTCCAGGCGCCGGGCACGAGGAC
>DASTGH010000602.1:0-7244 GCA_035719345.1 Anaeromyxobacteraceae bacterium | reverse complement strand
GAGGACCTCGTGCGCCTGCTCCGGCGCGCCCGCCCCTGGCGCCTGGCGCTGCCGGGCGGCCTCGAGGCGCGCTGTGCGTACGGGTCGGTGGAGGTGGGTCCGGCGAGCTGCGCGACGCCGACCCCTCCCTTCGAGGTCCCCGTGCCGGCGCCCGGGCGCTACCTCGTGCCGGCGCTGGGCGCGTCGGTGGTGGTCGAGGCGGCCGACGGCGGCGGCGCGCGCTTCCCGCTGGTGCTGCGCACGCGCCGTCCGGGCGATCGCTTTCGCCCGCGCGGCGGCCGCGGCGGCAAGAAGCTCAAGGCCTGGCTCATCGATGCCAAGGTGCCGCGGGGCCGGCGGGACGCGCTCCTCCTCCTGGCGGACCCCTCGGGCGACGTGCTCGTCATCCCCGAGCTCGGCGCCAGCGCGGCAGGGGCCGACGGCCTGACCGTACGCCTCGACTGCAAGCGCTCGCCGCGCCTGTTATAAAGGGGGCCACGGATGAGGCGCCGGCTCGCCCTCTCCGCGTCCCCGCGGAATGGCACGGCGGGGCTCGGGGGTTGTCGGGCGAGTCCTCCTCACTCGGAAGGGGAAAGAGAGCCTTGCGCCAGTCCTACAAGACCGTCCTGCTGTGGGTCGTGCTGATCCTGATGTTCGTGGCGTTCTATCAGTTCTTCGCCCAGCACGACCGCAAGCAGAAGGAGCTGCCGTTCTCCGACTTCATCACGAAGGTCGAGCGGGGGGAGGTCCGCTCGGTCGAGGTGAAGGACAACGTCAACTACAACGGCCAGCTCAAGGACAACTCCGAGTTCCACACCATCGGTCCCATGGACGCGATGGCGACGATCTTCGAGAAGCTCCGCGGCCAGGGCGTGACCGTCAAGTACAACCCGCCCGAGGGGAACTCGTTCTGGGTGACGGTGCTGGTGCAGTACCTGCCGCTCGTCTTCCTCTTCCTCCTGTTCTTCTTCTTCATGCGCCAGCTGCAGTCGGGCGGCGGCAAGGCGATGAGCTTCGGCAAGTCGAAGGCGAAGCTCATGACCGAGCACCACAACAAGGTCACCTTCGCCGACGTGGCCGGCATCGACGAGTCGAAGGACGAGCTCGAGGAGATCATCTCCTTCCTCAAGGACCCGAAGAAGTTCACGCGGCTCGGCGGCCGCATCCCGAAGGGCGTGCTGCTCATGGGGCCCCCGGGCACCGGCAAGACGCTCCTGGCGCGCGCCGTGGCGGGTGAGGCGGGCGTGCCGTTCTTCTCCATCTCCGGCTCCGACTTCGTCGAGATGTTCGTCGGCGTGGGCGCGAGCCGGGTGCGCGACCTCTTCGAGCAGGGCAAGAAGAACGCGCCCTGCATCATCTTCATCGACGAGATCGACGCGGTCGGGCGCCACCGCGGCGCCGGCCTGGGCGGCGGCCACGACGAGCGCGAGCAGACGCTGAACCAGCTGCTCGTGGAGATGGACGGCTTCGAGTCGAACGAGGGCGTCATCCTCATCGCGGCCACGAACCGGCCCGACGTGCTCGACCCGGCGCTGCTCCGCCCGGGCCGCTTCGACCGGCGCATCACCGTGCCGCGCCCCGACGTGAACGGCCGGCTCGGCGTGCTCAAGGTCCACACCAAGAAGACGCCGCTCGAGCCGTCGGTCGACCTGGCGCAGATCGCGCGCGGCACGCCGGGCTTCTCCGGCGCCGACATCGAGAACCTCGTCAACGAGGCCGCCCTCTACGCCGCCCGGCGCAACAAGGAACGCATCGCCATCGAGGACTTCGAGTACGCGAAGGACAAGGTGCTGATGGGCACCGAGCGGAAGTCCATGATCATCTCCGAGAAGGAGAAGCGGACGACCGCCATCCACGAGGCGGGCCACGCGCTGGTGGCGAAGATCATCCCGGGGACCGACCCCGTCCACAAGGTCACCATCATCCCGCGCGGGCGCGCGCTCGGCCTCACCCAGCAGCTGCCGCAGGAGGACCGCCTCAACATCAACCAGGAGTTCGCGGTGAACCAGATCGCGATCCTGATGGGCGGCCGGATCGCCGAGGAGATCACCTTCGGCCAGAAGACGACCGGCGCCGGCAACGACATCGAGGTCGCCACCAACCTCGCCCGCAGCATGGTGTGCGAGTGGGGTATGAGCGAGAAGATGGGGCCGCTCGCCTTCGGCAAGAAGGAGGGCGAGGTCTTCCTCGGCCGGGAGATGTCGGCCGTCCAGACCTACTCCGAGCAGACGGCCCGCGACATCGACGCCGAGGTGAAGCGCATCGTCGTGGAGCAGTACGAGCGCGCGAAGAAGATCCTGCTCGACAGCCAGGCGCTCCTGAACAAGATCGCCGACGCCCTCCTCGAGTACGAGACGATCGATGCGTCCGACATCGACGTGCTCATGTCGGGTGGGACCATCAGCCGCCCGCCGCCGGTCAAGACCTCGAACCCGCCGCCCTCCTCGGTCGGCGCCGAGAAGGCGGCGCGCAAGCCGGGCCTGCTCGACACCATCCCGGTGCCGAAGGCGGAGCCGGGCAAGGCGTAGCTCCGTTGGATCCGATGCAGATAGGGGGCCGCGTCTTCGAAGGGCGCGGCCCCTTCCTCATGGGCGTCGTGAACGTCACGCCCGATTCCTTCTCCGACGGCGGTCGCTTCCTGGCGCGCGACGCCGCGCTGGCGGAGGCGGAGCGGCTCGGCGCGGAGGGGGCGGACCTCGTCGACATCGGCGGCGAGTCGACCCGCCCGGGCGCCCCGGAGGTGCCGCCGCAGGAGGAGATCGGGCGGGTGGTGCCGGTGATCGCGGCGCTGCGGGCCCGCGGGTTCCCGCTCCCCATCTCGGTGGACACCCGCAAGGCGGAGGTGGCGCGCGCCGCGCTGGCAGCCGGCGCCGACCTCGTGAACGACGTGTCGGCGCTCGGCGACCCGGACATGGCCGGCGCCGTGCGGGACGCCGGCGTCCCGGTGGTGCTCATGCACATGCGCGGCACGCCCGCCGACATGGCCTCCCGGGCCGTGTACGGCGACGTCGTGGCCGAGGTGGAGGCCGAGCTGCGCCAGGCGATGGCGCGCGCCGCGGCGGCGGGCCTGCCGGCCTCGCGCGTGGTGCTCGACCCGGGCATCGGCTTCGCCAAGACGGCCGAGGGAAGCCTGCGGCTCCTCGGCGGGTTGTCGGGGATGCGGCGCCGGCTGGGCCGTCCGCTCCTCGTCGGGCCCTCCCGGAAGAGCTTCATCGGGAAGGTCACCGGGGCGGAGGTGGGAGATCGCCTCCCCGGGACCCTGGCCGCAGTGGCGGCGTGCGTCCTCGCAGGGGTCGAGTTCGTGCGCGTCCACGACGTGGCCGCCGCGCGGCAGGCGGCGCGGGTCGCCGCCGCGATCCGGGATGCTACCGGATCGGCCGCGGAGGGCTAGACTGCACGGAACCCCACGGCCCACGGCCGACCGAGGAGGGGGATGGCGCTCGCGGTACCCGGCATCGTGCAGTACCTGCTCGGCCCCGGCTCGACCTGGCGCGACGTGGGCCTCGCCTTCGTCGACGTGGCGGTGGTCGGGTTCCTCGTCTACCGCGTCCTCCTGCTCATCCGCGGCACGCGCGCCATCAACGTCCTCGTCGGGCTGTTCGTGCTCGGCATCGCCTACCTCGGCTCGCAGTGGGCGAACCTCATCACCCTGAACTGGCTCCTCGGCCACTTCCTCACGTACTCGTTCATCTTCGGGGTGATCATCCTCTTCCAGGCGGACATCCGCCGCGGCCTCGCCCACCTCGGGCGCGGCAGCTTCCTCGACGGCCTGGCCAGCGACGAGCGGCGCGCGCAGCTCGCCGTGGTCGACGCCGTGGCGCGCGCCTCCGCCGAGCTGTCGCGCCGCCGGCGCGGCGCGCTCATCGTCCTGGAGCGGCTCGCCGACCTCTCCGAGGTGCTGGAGACGGGTGTGCGGCTCGACGCGCTGCCGAGCCCGGAGCTGTTCCTCGCGCTCTTCCACCCCGGCGGCGCCCTCCACGACGGCGCGGTCGTGATGCAGCGCGGCCGCGTCGCCGGCGCCGGATGCCTCCTGCCGCTGGCCGTCTCTCCGCAGCTGCGCGACGTCGGCACGCGCCACCGCGCCGCGCTCGGGCTGGCGGAGGAGGTGGACGCGGCGGTGGTGGTGGTCTCGGAGGAGCGCGGCGAGATCTCGCTGGCGGTGGACGGGGCGCTGCACCGCGGCCTCGACGAGGTCGCGCTGCGCCAGCTCCTCGGGCGGCTCCTCGCGCCGGCGCCGTCGCGCGGCGTGGCCGGGCTCCTGGCGCGCCTCGGCCGCTCCGACAAGCACGACGGGGGGGATCGCCGTGAAGCGGTCTGACCTCGGCCTGAAGCTCCTCTCGCTGGCGATGGCGGCCGCGCTGCTGGTGGTGGTGCGCGGCGAGCGGCGCGCCTCGTGGACCGTGGCCGTGCCGCTCGAGGCGCGCCTGCCGGAGGGCCTCGAGCCCGCCACGCCGCTCCCGGAGTCGCTGCGCGTCTCCCTCTCCGGACCGTGGGCGCGGCTGCGCGCGCTCGAGGGCGGCGACATCGGCCCCGTCACCATCGACCTCTCCCGGACCGGCGCCGGGGTCGCCTCCTGGTTCGTCCGTCCCGAGTCGCTGCGCCTGCCCTCGGGCGTGCGCGTCGAGTCGCTCTATCCCTCGCAGGGCACCGTCTCCCTGCAGCGCGATCGCCCCTGACCGCGCCCGGCTCCCGAGGTCTCCCATGAGCACCGCCCGCGAGAAGCACGCCGCTGCCCCGCCCCTGCCCTCGGCGCCTCCCGACGCCCGGCCGGCCGTGGCGTCCGACGGCCGGAACGGCAGCGGCGCCGCGCCCGCGCCCGCGTCCGAGGTCCGCCGGCTGTTCGGCACCGACGGCGTCCGCGGCGTCGCCAACGTCCACCCCATGACCGCCGAGATGGCGCTGCAGCTGGGGCGGGCGCTCGCCTTCATCGTCCGCAACGGCCCGCACAAGCACCGCATCGTCATCGGCAAGGACACGCGGCTCTCCGGCTACCTCCTCGAGCAGGCGATCGCCTCCGGCATCTGCTCCATGGGCGTGGACGTGATGCTGTGCGGCCCGCTCCCCACGCCCGCCATCGCCTTCATCACCCACTCCATGCGCGCCGACGCCGGCGTGGTGATCAGCGCGAGCCACAACCCCTACCAGGACAACGGCATCAAGTTCTTCTCGCGCGACGGCTTCAAGCTGCCGGACGAGACCGAGCTCAGGATGGAGCGGCTCGTGCTCGGCGCGCCCGGCGACGGCGCTGCGGCCGGCGACTTCCACGGCTTCCGCCCCACCGCCAACCGCATCGGCAAGGCGACCCGCATCAACGACGCCGGCGGGCGCTACGTCGTCTTCCTCAAGTCGCTCTTCCCCAAGGAGCTGACGCTGGAGGGGCTGACCGTGGTGGTCGACTGCGCCCACGGCGCCGCCTACAAGGTCGCGCCGCTCGTCTTCGAGGAGCTGGGCGCGAAGGTGGTGACGCTCAACGCCCGGCCCGACGGCAAGAACATCAACGACGGCTGCGGCGCCGTCCACCCCGAGTCGATGGCCAAGGCGATCGAGCGGCACGGCGCGCAGCTCGGGCTGGCGCTCGACGGGGACGCCGACCGGGTGATCGTGGCCGATGAGCACGGGCGGATCGTCGACGGCGACGCCATCATGGCCATCGTCGGGCGGGCGCTGCTGGCCGAGAAGCGGCTCGCCAAGAAGACGGTGGTGGCGACGGTGATGAGCAACGTCGGCCTGGAGCGCGCGCTGCGCGACGCCGGGGGCCGCGTGCTGCGGACGCAGGTGGGCGACCGCTACGTCGTGGAGGAGATGCGGCGGAGCGGCTACAACTTCGGCGGCGAGCAGTCCGGTCACCTCATCTTCCTCGACCACGTCACCACCGGCGACGGCGTCTGCGCCGCGCTCAACCTCCTCGCCGTCATGCTGCGCGAGGGGAAGCCGCTCTCCGAGCTGGCGCGCTGCTTCGAGCCGGTGCCCCAGGCGCAGCTCAACCTGGCGGTGGCGCGGAAGCTCCCGCTCGAGGACCTCCCCGAGGTGCGGCGCGCGGTGGCGGCGGTGGAGAAGGCGCTCGGCGCCGAGGGGCGCGTCCTCGTCCGCTACTCGGGCACGGAGAACAAGGCCCGGGTGCTGGTCGAGGGACCGGACGCGAAGGCGATCGCGGCGCACGCCGAGGCCATCGCCGACGCGCTCCGCAAGGCGCTGGCCTAGCCTGGCGCCGCGGGGCAGCCTGGCGCGGCGCGGTTCCTCGCGCCGCAGCGGGCGCCGCGCTACATTCCGGGCCACCATGGCCCCCAGGCTCGGCGTCAACGTGGACCACGTCGCCACGCTGCGGCAGTCGCGGCGCACCACCTATCCCGACCCGGTGCAGGCGGCGATGCTGGCCGAGCTGGCCGGCGCCGACCAGATCACCATCCACCTGCGCGAGGACCGGCGCCACATCCAGGAGCGCGACCTCTCCATCCTGCGCAAGACGGTGCGCACGGCGCTCAACCTCGAGATGGCCGCGACGCAGGACATGGTCAAGATCGCCTACGAGGCGAAGCCGGACGTGTGCACGCTCGTGCCGGAGCGGCGCGAGGAGCTCACCACCGAGGGCGGGCTCGACGTGGCCGCCAACCGCGAGAACCTGCGCAAGGTGGTGAAGACGCTCAAGGACGCGGAGATCGTCAGCTCGCTCTTCATCGATCCGGACGTGGACCAGGTCCGCGCCGCGCACCGCGTCGAGGCGGAGGTGGTCGAGATCCACACGGGCCGCTACTGCGACGCGCGCCTGGCCCAGGACCGGCGCCGCGAGCTCGCCCGGATCGTGGACGCCGCCAAGGCGGCCGCCAAGCTCGGGCTGCGCGTGGCGGCCGGGCACGGGCTCCACTACCAGAACGTGCTGCCGGTCGCCGCCATCTCCGAGATCGAGGAGTTCAACATCGGGCACGCCATCGTCGGCCACGCCATCATGGTGGGGATGGAGCGGGCGGTGCGCGAGATGAAGGAGCTGCTCGCCCGCGGCGCCGCCCGCTGACGCCATGATCCTCGGCCTCGGCGTCGACGTCGTCCACATCGCGCGCATCGAGCGCGTGCTCGGCTCGGCGCACGGGCCGCGCTTCGTCGAGCGCACGTTCACGGCCGGCGAGCGCTCCTACTGCGACGCGCGCCGCGACCGTGCCACCCACTACGCCGCGCGCTTCGCGGCCAAGGAGGCCGCCTCCAAGGCGCTGGGCGTGCCGGAGGGGATCGGCTTCCACGACGTGGAGGTGGTGCGCGAGGAGGGCGCTCCC
>DASTGH010000601.1:0-9651 GCA_035719345.1 Anaeromyxobacteraceae bacterium | reverse complement strand
CAGGACCAGCCCCACGAGCACGCACACGACGACGAACTCGTGGGTCGCGAAGAACTTGCGCAAGGCGGCGTTCCTCGGTGCGCGTGCTGCGTGTCCGGCGGGTGCGCCATCCTAGCACCCGCGCAAACTGTCGTGTCAAACGCAGTTTAGTGGCGCTTCAGTATCCAGCGCGCGCTTCAGCGCGCGCCATCCCGCGCGTCCCCGCACGGGATCCACGCCGAGCAGAGCCCATGGCGCGTCGTGGCTGCAGCCGCCGCCGGCCCATTCAGGTCCGCGGCCCGGCGCTCCGTTGACACCCCGCGCGCGCGCGGCGTAGCGTCCTTCAGTCTTTTTCAGCTCGTTTCAGTCGACGCGGGGAGCTTGCCGTTGAGCGTCCGCATCGTCGACATCGCGCGGACGGCCGGCGTCTCGCCGGCCACGGTCTCGCTCGCGCTCAACGGCAAGCCCGGGGTCGGCGACGACACGCGGCGCCGGATCGCGGCGCTGGCGCGCAAGCTCGGCTACCGCCCGCTGCGGCCGGCGGGGCGCCCGGCGCGCCCGGGCGAGTCCATCTGCCTGCTGCACGTGGCGCGGCACGGGCACACCGTCAACCGCGACCACGACGTCTTCATCGCCGACTACATCGACGGGCTGGGCCAGGCGTCGAAGCAGGCGGGCCTGAAGCTCGAGATCGCCACCTTCAAGCACACGCCCATCGCCGAGATCATCGAGCGCGCCGAGCAGCAGCCCGGCGCCGGGCTGGTCGTGCTCGGGACGGAGCTCTCGACGGCGGACGTGGCGGCCTTCTCCGCGGTCGGCCGGCCGCTCGTCTTCCTCGACACCTGGTGCGACTTCCTGCCGTTCGACTTCGTCGACATGAACAACCGGGACGCCGTCTTCACCGTCGTCTCGCACCTCGCGGCGCGCGGCCACCGGCGCATCGGGATGGTGAAGGCCGGGGCGGCCGACGGCGGCTGGGAGACGCGAAATCTCAGGTTGCGCGAGGAGGCGTTCGTGGAGAGCCTGGCGCGCTGCGGCCTGCCGTTCGAGGATCGCTTCGTGTTCGCCACGGACTCCACCTTCCACGGCGCGCACGACGACATGCTCGGCATCCTGCGCCGCGGCGCGGAGCTGCCGAGCGCGCTCTTCTGCGCCAACGACATCATCGCCTGCGGCTGCCTCAAGGCGCTCTCGGCGCAGCGGGTGAGGGTGCCCCACGACGTCTCGCTGGTGGGGTTCGACGACCTGCCCCTCGCCGCCGTCTCCGACCCGCCGCTCACCACCGTGCAGGTCTCCAAGGCGGAGATGGGGCGGACCGCGGTGCAGCTCCTGGTGGGCCGCATCTCCGGGGAGAACACGGCGCCGCCGGTGAAGGTGCTCGTCGGCGGCAGGCTGGTGGAGCGGGAGAGCGTGCGGCTCCTCACCGACGCCGCGCGCGCCGCGGCGGGCGAGGCGAAGGCGCCGCGGGGCCGCGCCGCGGCGGAGGGCCCGCCTCGCGCGCGCGACCCGCGCGAAGGCGGGCGGGGACGGCTGGAGCGGCGATGAGCACGGGCCCGACGAGCGCCGGGGTCGCGCCGGCCGCCCGCGAGGCGGCAGCGCCCCCGCTCCTCTCGATGAGGGGCATCTCGAAGGCGTTCCTGGGCGTGCCGGTGCTGCGGGACGTCTCGTTCGAGGTGCGGCCGGGGGAGGCGCACGTCCTCGCCGGCGAGAACGGGGCGGGGAAGAGCACGCTCATCAAGATCGCGGCCGGGGTCCACACCGACTACCAGGGCGAGCTCCTCCTCTCCGGTCGGCCGGTGCGGTTCGGCTCTCCGCAGGACGCCGCGGCGCACGGCATCTCGGTCATCCACCAGGAGATGTCGCTCATCGACGCCATGAGCGTCGTCGACAACATGTTCCTGGGGCGAGAGCTCACGCGCCGCGGCTCGGCCGGCCAGTGGACCGACCGGGCGGCGGAGCTGCGCCGGGCGCGCGACTTCTGCGCCCAGCTCGATCTCGACATCGACCTGTCGGAGCCGGTGGAGCGCTACTCGCTCTCGGTCAAGAACCGGATCGAGATCGCCAAGGCGCTGGCCTTCGACGCCCGCATCCTGGTGATGGACGAGCCGACGAGCGCCCTGGCCGAGCCGGAGGTGGACCGCCTCTTCGAGATCGTGGGCCAGCTCAAGGCGCGCGGCTGCGGCGTCGTCTACATCACGCACCGGCTCGAGGAGATCTACCGCATCGCGGACCGCATCACGGTGCTGCGCGACGGCCGCTCGGTGGGGACGGCGGCCCGGGCCGACCTCCCCGAGGCCGGGCTCATCCGCTGGATGATCGGCCGCGAGCTGTCCGAGCACTTCCCGGAGCGCAGGGCGACGCCCGGCGCGGAGCGGCTGCGCATCGAGGGGGTCTCCCTGCCCGACCCGGCGGCGGCCGCGGCCGGCGTCGAGCGGTGGCTGGTGCGGGACGCCTCGCTCTCCGTCCGCGCCGGCGAGATCGTCGGCCTCGCCGGCCTGCAGGGCTCCGGGAACAGCGAGCTCCTCCGCGGCGTCTTCGGCGCCCAGGGCAGGCTGCCGCGCGGGAGGGTCCTCGTCGACGGCCGGCCCCTCGACGTCCACTCGCCGCAGCGCTCCGTGGCGCAGGGGCTCGCCTACCTCACCAGCGATCGCAAGGGCACCGGCCTGGTGCTGTGCATGGACATCGCGCAGAACATCACGCTGGCGTCGCTGCGCGGCCTGTCGCCGGCGGGGTGGCTGTCGCGCCGCAAGGAGCAGCGGATCGCGGCGCGCCACGTGGACGCGCTCTCCATCCGCGCGACGGAGACGACGCAGGAGGTGGCGACGCTCTCCGGGGGGAACCAGCAGAAGGTGGCGCTCGCGAAGTGGATCGAGACGCGGCCCCGGGTGCTCCTGCTCGATGAGCCGACGCGGGGCGTGGACGTCGGCGCCAAGCACGAGATCTACGAGCTCATGGGCGCGTGGACCCGGGCCGGCCACGCCATCCTCCTCATCACCTCGGAGATGCCCGAGCTGCTCGGGCTCTGCGACCGGATCGTGGTGATGCACCGGGGGCGGGTGACGGCGCACTTCGCGCGCGCCGAGGCGACGCAGGAGCGCATCCTCAAGGCAGCCATGGCGGACACCGCGGCATGAACGAAACGCGTGCCACCCGGGGGCCGACGCCCCCCTCCGACGAGCCGGGGACCGCCCGCGCCGCGCCCGCGGCCTCCGGCCGCCGGGCCGCCGCCCCTCCGCGCCGCGCCGCCTCGATGGCGCGTGCCCTGCTCCAGAAGCCGTGGGTGCGCGCGCTCGCGCCGCTCGTCTTCGTCGTCCTCATCGGCCTCGTCTTCAGCGCCCACGGCACCTTCATGAAGTGGGGCACCCACCGCGACATGCTCCGCCAGGTGGCGGTGACGGGCATCCTCGCCTGCGGCATGACGCTCGTCATCGTCACCGGCGGCATCGACCTGTCGGTGGGGAGCGTCCTCGGCGTCTGCGCCGTGCTCTTCTCGCTCCTCAGCATCCACCGCGGCTGGTCGGCCTGGGGGGCCATCCCGCTGGTGCTGGCGCTCGGGGCGGCCCTGGGCCTCCTCTCCGGCGGCCTCATCGCGCGCTTCAGGATGCAGGCGTTCATCGCCACCCTGGCGATGATGGTGTTCGCCCGCGGGCTGGCCAAGTCGGTCTCCGGCGGCCAGAAGGTGTCCGGCGCCGTGCTGAACCCGGACGGCAGCTACAAGTACGTCGACCTGCCGCGCATCTTCGCCATGCTCGACCACAAGATCCTGGGCGAGAACGTGGCGGTGGTGACGCTCGTCTTCCTCGCCTGCGTCGCCGCCTGCTGGGTCCTGCTGGCGCGCCTGCGCTGGGGCCGCTACCTCTACGCGACCGGCGGCAACGAGGAGGCGGCCCGGCTCTCCGGCATCCCCGTCCACCGGGTGAAGCTCCTCGCCTACGGCATGAGCGGGCTCCTCAGCGCCGTGGCCGGCATCTGCCAGGCGGTCCAGGAGCAGCAGGGGGATCCCGAGGCCGGCAACACCTACGAGCTGTCGGCCATCGCCATCGTGGTCATGGGCGGCACGAGCCTGAACGGCGGCCGCGGCGGCATGCTCTTCACGCTGGTGGGCGCCATGACCATCGGCTATCTGGAAAAGATCCTCAGCATCAACGCCGTGAGCGAGGCGAGCCGCCTCATGCTCACCGGCGGCATCATCGTGACCGCGGTCCTGTTCCAGAAGGTCCGGAAGTGAACGAGGAGAGGAGAGAGCCATGAAGAGAGTGGTCGTGTCGCTCGTGCTGCTGGGCCTGTCCCTCGGGGCGCAGGCCGCCGACAAGAAGTTCACGATTGGCATGAGCCAGTGCAACCTGGGCGAGCCGTGGCGCGTCCAGATGAACACCGACGTCAAGAACGCGGCGGAGAAGCACCCGAACCTGACGGTCGTCTTCAAGGACGCGCAGAACGACTCGCTCAAGCAGCGGGCGCAGATCGAGGAGTTCGTCGCCTCGAAGGTCGACCTCATCATCGTCTCGCCCAAGGAGGCGGCGCCCCTCACGCCGCCGGTGGCCGAGGCCTACAAGAAGGGCATCCCGGTCATCGTCCTCGACCGGCGCGTGCTGGGGAGCGACTACACGAGCTTCATCGGCGCCGACAACAAGAAGATCGGCAAGAACGCGGGCGCCTGGATCGCGAAGCGGCTGGGCGGCAAGGGCAACGTGGTGGAGCTGAAGGGCCTCATGACCTCGACCCCGGGCCAGGACCGCAACTCGGGCTTCCGCGACGGCATCAAGGGCAGCGACCTCAAGGTCGTGTTCGAGGCCGACATGAAGTGGCTCGAGCCGAACGCGCGCAAGGAGATGGAGTCCGCGCTCGCCACGACGCCGAAGATCGACCTCGTCTACGGCCACAACGACCCGGGCGCGCACGGCGCCTACCTCGCCGCCAAGGCGGCGGGGCGCGAGAAGGAGATGCTGTTCGTCGGCATCGACGCGCTGCCGCACGAGGGCCAGGCCTACGTGAAGCAGGGCATCCTCTCGGCGAGCTTCGAGTACCCGACCGGCGGGCGCGAGGCGATCGAGGAGGCGCTGCAGATCCTCGACGGGAAGCAGGTCCCGAAGGAGGTCACCCTCGAGTCGCGCGTCTTCACGAAGGACAACGTGGACAAGGGTGGAGAGTGGTTGAAGTGAGCAGCGCGTGATGGCGAGGCGGGCGGGGCCCTCGGCCCCGCCCTCGCTACCGCAGCGCCTTGACCGCCTCCGCCTCCACCGCCAGGCCCTTGCGGTGGCGCGCGAAGAAGGCGTCGAACCCCGCCACGTCGCGCAGGTCGGGCCGGACCGGCTTCCCGATGCTGGCCGCGATCCGCTCGTCGAGGAAGTCGGGCAGGGACTGCGCGGCGTCGCCGCGGACGAGGTAGGCGGCGAGCAGCGCCATGCCCCAGGCGCCGCCCTCGCCGGCGCTCGCGGGCAGGCTCACCGGCGTGTCGAGCGCGGCCGCCATCATGCGCTGACCGGTGTCGCCACCCTTGAAGAAGCCGCCGTGGCCGCGGATCTCGTCGATGACGACGCCCTCCTCCTCGGTGAGGATGTCCATCCCCGTGCGCATGGCGCAGAGGGAGGAGAAGAGGAGCGCCCTCATGAAGTTCGGGAGGGTGAAGGCGCTGTCCGGCCTGCGCGCCAGGAGCGGCCGCCCCTCGGTGAACCCGGTCACGTGCTCGCCCGAGACGTAGTTGATGGCGAGGAGCCCGCCCGCGTCCGGGTCGGCCTCGAGCGCGAGCGGCATGAGCCGGGCGTACAGCTCCTCGTCGCGCGCCTGCACCCCGAGCGCGCGCGCCGCCTGGCCGAGCAGGTGCACCCAGGCGTCGAAGTCGGAGGACCCGTTGTTGGAGTGCGCCATGGCCACGAGCTGGCCGTCCGGCGTCTGCACGATGTCGATCTCCTCGTGCACCCGGCGGAGCTTCCGCTCCAGCACGATCATGGCGAAGACGGACGTCCCCGCGGACACGTTGCCCGAGCGCGGCCGGACGGCGTTGGTGGCGACCATCCCCGTGCCGGCGTCGCCCTCGGGAGGGCAGAAGGGGATGCCGGCGGCGAGCCGTCCCGCGGGGTCGAGCAGCCTCGCGCCCTCGGCGGTGAGCTTCCCCGCGGGCTGACCCGCCAGGAGCACCTTGGGGAGCACGTCGCGCAGCTTCCAGCGGAAGCCGCGTGGCGCGACGAGCGCGTCGTAGCGGTCCGCCATGCGCGCGTCCCAGTCGCCGGTCGCGGGGTCGATGGGGAACATGCCGGAGGCCTCGCCGACGCCCATGACCCGCTCGCCGGTGAGCTTCCAGTGCACGTAGCCGGCGAGCGTGGAGAGCGAGGCGAGGCGGGGCACGTGGGCCTGGCCCTCGAGGATCGACTGGTGGAGGTGCGCGACGCTCCAGCGCTGCGGGATGGCGAAGTCGAAGAGCCGCGTCAGCTCGGCGCAGGCCTGCCCGGTGATGTTGTTGCGCCAGGTCCGGAACGGGACGAGGAGCTGCCCGTCGGCGTCGAGCGCGACGTAGCCGTGCATCATGCCGGAGATGCCCATGGCGCCGACGCGCCGCAGCTCCACCCCGTACCGCGCCCGCACCTCCTCGGAGAGCGAGGCGAAGCAGGCGGCCACGCCCTTCCACACCTCGTCCAGCGAGTAGGTCCAGATCCCGTCCTGGAGGTGGTTCTCCCAGCCATGGGAGCCCGATGCCAGCGGCGCGCCGTCGGGCGCCACCAGCGCCGCCTTGATCCGGCTCGACCCGAACTCGATCCCGAGCAAGGCCTGCCCGGCGGCGACGATCTCGGCCTTGCTCCGCACCTCCCCGCGTTCTGGAGTCACCGGATCCCTCCTCCTCACGGCATGACGACGCCGATGGTGAGCAGCACGTTGGCGTAGATGCGCCGCTCGCCGGTGGCGACGACGAGCGCCGTGTCGGCGCCGCGGGCGGCGGCGTAGAACTCGGCCCGGCCCAGCGGCCGCAGCGGCTGCTCCGGCCCGAGGATGCGCCGGAACTCGCCGAAGATGGGCGGCTCGCCGCCGGCGGGCGGGACCATGACCTCCGCCGCCTCGATGGGGATGGCCTCGGCCAGCACCGCGAGCACGTCGGTCGCGTTGACGAGTCCCGGCGCGAGGTTCAGGTAGACGCGCGCCGCGGCGGGGTGCGCCCCCGTGCCGAACGGATAGTTGCCGTCGGCGATGAGGACCTTCGAGCCGTGGCCGGCGCCGCCGAGGACGCGCGAGATCTCCGGGTGGAGCAGTCGGGACCTGAGCATGGCGGTCTAGACCTCGCCGCAGAGCGACACGCCCACGCCCAGCTCGTGCATGGTCGCCGCTTTCGCCCACAGCGCGCGCCGCGCCCCGGCGCGATCGGGCGCGTACACCACCTGGATGTGGTTGGCCTTGTGCCGCGCCATGAACTGGTCGCGGGTGATGTCCTTCATGACGAGGTGCATGATGGGCCACTGCGGCGTGGTGAGGCGCCAGCGCTCCTCGGTCTCCTCGCGTGGCAGCTCCACCGCCTCGCCCAGGCCGATGTCGCAGCGCAGCTTGCCCTTCTCGATGAAGACGCGGCTCCACACCACCCAGCCCGGCCTGGAGACGCCCTTGATCGACCCGCCGCCGAGCGGGAAGTACATCGCCGGCTGCCGCTCCGAGGTCGCGCCGCGGAACCCGCCGACGAGGTGCGCCGGCGGCACGCTGCCCGAGATCTCGAGCACCCAGACGAAGTCGTCGATGCCGTCGCCCTTGAACCAGCGGCCCCAGCGCACGTCGTGCAGCGTCGTCTCCGGCGGGTAGCCGAGCTTCTTCCACAGGCCGTTCGTCACGAGCGCGTCGAGCCCGGCGCACTCGTCCACCTCGTTGAAGTGCGGCAGCGCGTCGCCGGCGTAGAGCTCGCGCCCGCCGCCCTCGGCCTGCACCGGCGGACGCTCCACGTTGTTGAGGAGCCCCTCCACCAGGTCGGAGGCCGGCATCACGTCCTTCAGGCCCTGCTGGTACTGGATGCCGATGGTGGCGCAGCCGAACTCGTCGGCGATGCGCAGCGCCGCCACGTACATCTTGCACTGCTCCAGCACCTGCCGCTCGGTGAGCTCGGTCGCCTCGTCGCTGCCGAGCGCGAACTTCATGCCCCGCGCCACGAGCCAGTCGTACACGGCGCGCGCCTCGGCGTCGGAGACGGTGCGGGTCCTGGCGAAGAGCGCCGCCTGGCTGAGCCGCTCCTTGAAGACGCCGAGCGGGAAGAGCAGCTCGTCGGGGATGATGGCGTTGTACATGCCCATGCACCCCTCGTCGAAGATGCCCATGATCGACTTCCGCGCCACGAACTCGCGCGCGAACTTCGCGCCGAGCTTGGAGGGCGCGCCGGGCGCCTCCTTCGGATCGTAGGCGCGGACGTGCGAGGTGTCGTGGCGCACGTTGCCCTTGGCGAGCCAGGTGCGCGCGCCCTTCATGAAGAAGTCGTCGGAGAACTCCTCACTCCAGAGCGTGCTGTACGGCTTGTTCGCCTTGGTGAGGCTGCCGTTCAGGTTGAGCATGCCGACGAGGCCGGGCCACTCGCCGCTCCAGTTGGCGACGGTGAGGATGGGGCCCTCGCGCTCGAGGAGCCCCGGCAGCACGTGGTGGGTGTACTGCCAGACCGCCTCGGCCACGATGACGGGCGCGCGCTTCGGGATCTTCGCGAAGACCTCGAGCCCCATCTTCTGGCTGTCGATGAAGCCGTGCTTCTTCACCGGGTCGAAGGGATGGGCGCGCTTCACCTTGCCGCCCTGCCGCTCGATGGCGCCCGTGAGCTGCTTCTCCATGGCCGCCTGCGCCGCCTCGCACATCTGGTTGGCGGAGAGCCGCAGATCACCGCTCGCGACGAGATAGATGGGTTCCATGTGATCCTCCTGGTGGCCTACCCATTGACCCCGGTGGCCCGGGGTTCGCCAGCCTTTCGAGCGCGCCGGTGCAGCCGCTGGAACGCCACCGGCGACATCCCGTTGAGGCGGCGCTTGAAGACGCGCGAGAAGTGGAAGGGGTCCTCGAACCCGGCGCGCTCCGCCACCTGCTTCACGAGCAGGTCGGTGCCGAGCAGGAGGTCGACCGCGAGGTTCAGCCGGAGCGTGAGCAGGAGCTGGTAGGGCGTGGTCCGGGCGTAGTGCCGGAAGAGGCGGCACAGCGTCTCCGGCGCCATCCCCAGCTCCCGCGCCGCGTCCTCGGCGCGGGCGATGCGCGTGAACTCCCGCTCCAGGAAGGCGCGCGCCCGCAGGTACGAGTCGAGGCCGCGCGGCGACGCCTCGCCCCGCGCGCCGTCGGCGCACTCGTGCAGCTTCTGGAAGAAGATGCGCAGGTAGTTGCCGGCGATGCGCGTGGAGAGCGCCGTCTTCCGGTTCCCCTCCACGATGACGCGGTCGAGGACCTCGGCCAGCTCGTGCGGGAAGAGCGCCTGGCGTACCTCGCCCTGCCGGAGCGGCCCGCGGGCCACCAGGCGCTCCGCGGCCCGGCCGGCGAAGTCGACGAAGTACTTCTGCAGCGGCGCGGCCGCGTCCGAGGCGATGCGAACCGAGGTCCCGGGCCCGTAGCAGAAGGTCGTGCCGGGGCGGAGGCGGAAGCGCCGCCCGTCGATGTCGAGCCAGCCCTCGCCCTGCGCCACGAGCTCCACCGCCAGCCAGGGAAAGGCGCTGCGGGCGAGGCATGCCCGCTTGCAGG
>DASTGH010000600.1:0-3179 GCA_035719345.1 Anaeromyxobacteraceae bacterium | reverse complement strand
GCGGGCGCGGCGCCGGGCGGCGGCGCCGCGGGCGCGGGCGGCGCGCCGGCCCAGGGCGGGGCGACCACCGCCAACCCGGCCGCCGGCCTCATGGGCACGATGCTGCAGACGCAGCTCACCGCCTTCGGCGAGACGGTGAAGAAGTCGCTGCGCGAGATGCAGCTCACCGTCTCCTGGCGCGACGGCCGCCAGGAGCGCGGATTCAGCGTCACCACCCACCTGATCGTGCTGAACCCGAAGGCGCCGGGCGGCGCGCGCGGCAACGATCCCGAGGTGCCGCCCAGCCTGCAGGGCGCCGGGCCGGGTGGCGTGCCGGGGCTTCCGTCGAACCTCTCCCGCGCGCCCGGCGGCGTTCCGCAGCAGCAGGGACAGCAGCAGGCCGGGCAGCCCGCCCCGGGGGCCGCCCGATGACCCTTCGACTCCGCGCGCGCGAGGCGCGCGCTACGCTCAGGGCGGGCCGACTCCATGGGCGCAGCGCGCGCGCTACGCTCAGGGCGGGCCGACTCCATGCGCGCGAGGTGCGCGCCACGCTCAGGACAGGCCCCGGCTCACGCGCTCCGCGGGCGCCGCACGGCTTCACGCTCGTCGAGGTCATGATCGCGGTCGGCATCACCGCGGCGGTGGGCGCGCTCGTGGCCGGCGCCTTCCAGCGCACCTACGCGGCGAAGGAGCTGACGGAGCAGCAGGACGAGCGCTTCTCCTCGGCGCGCGTCGCCCTGACGCGGATGGCGCGCGAGCTCTCGGAGGCGTTCCTCTCCAACGACTACGACCGCAAGCGCTACCGCGAGCCCCTCACCCTGTTCGTGGGCAAGGATCGGGGCAACGAGGACGACCTTCTCTTCACGACCATGAGCCACGTCCGCCTGCGCCGCGACGCGAAGGAGTCCGATCAGGCGGTGCTGGAGTACACGCTCGAGAGCGATCCCGACCACGCCGGCGAGCGCGCGCTCTTCCGCCGCGAGAAGGCGCACCTCGACGACCAGCCCGACCGCGGCGGCGCGAGGGCGGTGGTCTGCGAGCACGTCACCACCTTCGACGTCCAGTACTGGGACTGGAAGCGCCAGGAGTGGGCGCGGGACTGGGCGTCGAACAGCCCGGACCGGAACGGCACGCTGCCCACCCGCGTCAAGGTGCGCCTCGGCGTCAAGATGCCGGACGGCAAGGAGCAGATCTACGAGACCCAGGCGCGCGTCGCGCTCCTGCGGCCGCTGGCCTTCGGACCATGAGCTCGCGCATCCCGCACGCCCGGCAGCGCGGCGCGGCCCTGCTCGTGGCCGTCACCGCCATCGCCATCATCACCGTCATCTCGGTGGACCTGGCGTTCTCGACGCGCGTCTCGGTGCAGGCGGCGGCGAACGCGCGCGACGAGCTGCGCGCGCTGGCGCTGGCCAAGAGCGGCGTGGCGCTGTCGCGGCTCGTCCTCAACATGCAGCAGCAGCTCGACGCCGCCGGGGGCGCCGTGGGCCAGGCCGCGGGGGCGCTGACGGGCGCCGGCGGGGCGCTGGGAGGCGCCGCCGGGGCGCTGGCCGGCGCGGGTCAGCTCTCGCTCCGCCTGTGGGATCTCGTGCCGGTCGACTCCTCGATGACCCAGGTGTTCCTCGGCGGCGCGGCCGGCGCCGGGTCGGCGCCGCCGCCGCTCTTCCAGGCGGCGGCGCAGGCGCAGGGTCCCGGCGGCCCGGCCGAGGGCGCGGCGGCGACCGGCACGGCGCGCCAGTTCGGCGACGCGCAGGGCTCGTTCCACGCGGAGATCGACGACGAGGACCGCAAGATCAACATCCGGCAGTTCGACGCCATCGGCGCGCTGCCCTACGTGCAGACGCTGCGGCTGGCCCAGCTCGTCGTCGACCCGCGCTACGACTTCCTCTTCAACGAGGACGACGCCAACGGCATCCGGGTGACCCGCCCCGAGCTCTTCGCGGCGCTCAAGGACTGGCAGGACGTGGACGAGACCAGCTCGGCGTACACCGGCGACGCGCGCAACCCGTTCCAGAACGGGTTCGGCGACGAGAACGGGATCTACGACCGCCTCGACGATCGCTACAAGGCGAAGAACGCGGCCTTCGACTCGCTCGACGAGCTGTACCTCGTGGCCGGGATCTCCGACGCGTTCATGGCGGCCTTCGGCGACAAGCTCACCGTCTACCCCGACGTGAACGCGACCGTGAACGTCAACACCACCGACCCGCAGCAGCTCCTGCTCAACGCGCTCATCATGTCGGATCCCCCGGGCGTCCCGCAGCCGGCGCTGGCCGATCCGCAGTTCCTGGGCAAGCTCCAGAACGCGCTCGCCCTGGTGCGGCCGCTGCCCTTCATGAGCATGAAGCCGCAGCAGTTCGCGGCGGCGCTCCAGGCGCTCCAGGTGAAGGTCCGCTCCGAATTCACGCAGTCCGTCACCGATCCGGGGAAGAGCGGGTTCGGCGATCGCTCCACCACCTTCCGCATCCGCTCCGTCGGCTCGGTCGGCGACGTGAAGAAGACGATCGACGCGGTGGTCACGTTCGACCGCCGCGCCGAGGGGCTGGCCCGCGACCAGGGCCGGCTCCTGCACTGGCACGAGGAATAGCCATGGCTCGAATCCTGGGACTCGACGTCGGCGCGCGCACCGTCAAGGCGGTCGTGCTCGACGCCACCTACCGCTCGACGGCGGTGGCGGCGACGCGCCAGGCCCCCGTGCCGGACGGCGAGGAGCCGCTGCGCGACCGGCAGGTGGCGGCGGTGAAGGCGCTCCTCGAGGGCGTCGCCTTCGAGACCGCGATCGTGGCGCTGCCCGGCATCGCCGCCGGGCACCACGTGACCTTGCCGTTCATCGACAGCCGCCGCGTCGAGCAGACGGTCGGGTTCGAGGTCGAGGCGCAGATGCCCTTCGACCTGGCCGAGACCGCCTGGGACTGGCAGCTGCTCCAGGCGCGCGACGGCAAGAGCGAGATCTTCGTCGCGGTGGTGAAGCGGGAGGAGCTGGCGGGCCTGCTCGCCGGGCTCGCCGGCGCCGGGGTCGACCCGCGCGCCGTCGTGCCGGCCGGGCTGGCCTACTCCGCGCTCTTCGGCGCGGGCGTCCTGGCGGCGGAGGCGCCGGCCGATGCGCCGCCCGGCGCGGAGGCGGTGCTCGACGTCGGCGCGACGCGCGCCAGCCTGTGCGTGGTGGTGGGCGGCTCCTGCGAGACGGCCCGGACCTTCCCGGC
>DASTGH010000599.1:0-4094 GCA_035719345.1 Anaeromyxobacteraceae bacterium | reverse complement strand
TGCCGCGCCCGGGCGCGGGCGAGGGCGGCGCGGTGCGCCTCCACGAGCACCGGCAGCGGGTCCGGGCTGCGGCGCCCGGCCAGCGCGTATGGGTAGTCGAAGCGGCGCACCCGGCCCAGCGCGGACAGGTGCCGTGCCCAGCGCTCCATCCAGGCCGAGGTGGAGGGCGCGCCCGCGCCGGGCGCGAGCAGGACGAGCGGCCGCGGCGTGACGCGCATGGCTCCCTTCGCGGCGCGCCACCGTCGACGCGCGCGCGAGACGGCCTAACCGCCGCTCCCCGGCCCGCCGGTGGGCGGGTCGTCCCAGGCGTTCGCGCCCTGCTTGCCGGCGAGCGGTCCCCGCTGCGGGTTCACCACGCAGAAGCGCTGGCCGGTGGGCGCCTCCATCACCCACCAGCGCTTCACGAAGCCGACGCGGCGCGCACCGAGTCCCTCGAGGCGGCGCACCTCGGCCTCCAGGTCGTCGGCCTCGATGTCGAGGTGGATGCGGCTCGGATGGTCGACCTTCTGCACGAGGAGGACAGGCTCTTCCTCGCGCGCCGCGATCTCGCGGTAGGTGTCATGGAGCTTGTGGGACGCGTCCACCGGCCGGCCCAGGGCCGCCGACCAGAAGCGGGCGGCGGCGTCGACGTCGTCGACCTGGCAGTCGATCACGAACGCGGCGAGGCGGGAGCGGTGCATGCGCCTCCCATGGCGCGGCCGGGCCGTCGGAGGCGGGTGCTAGAAGGGGCGCGTGCCGGAGATCGCCGCCGCCCCCACGCCCATGATGCGCCAGTACCTGGAGGTGAAGGCCAGGTACCCCGACGCACTGCTCTTCTTCCGGCTGGGCGACTTCTACGAGCTGTTCTTCGACGACGCGGTCCAGGCCTCGGAGGCGCTGCAGATCACCCTGACCGCCCGCGCCAAGGGCGACGACAAGGTCCCGATGTGCGGCGTCCCGCACCACGCGGCGCGCGGCCACGTGGCGAAGCTCCTGGAGCGCGGCTTCAAGGTCGCGATCTGCGACCAGGTGGAGGAGCCCGGGAAATCGGCGCTGGTGAAGCGCGACGTCACGCGCGTCGTGACGCCGGGCATGGTGCTCGACGAGCAGGTGCTCGACCCGCGCGAGGCCGCCTACGTCGGGGCGGTGGCGCTCTCGGACGAGGGCGGGGGCGGGGTGGCGCTCCTCGACGCGTCCACCGGCGACCTCAAGGTGGGGGAGGCCCCGAGCGACGCGCGCCTGGCCGACGAGCTGCGGCGGGCCGGGGTGCGGGAGCTCCTGCTCGCGCGCGGCGCGGCGGCGACGGCGCGGGGCGCCGCGCTCGTGCGCGCGGTGGCGGCGCCGCTCGCCGAGCGCGATCCGGAGGACTTCGCGCGCGCCGAGGAGAAGCTCCGCCGCCGTCTCGGGGTCGCGTCGCTCGACGGATTCGGCGTGGCGGGGCTCGCGCACGGCCTCTCCGCCGCGGCCGCGGCGCTCGCCTACCTCGAGGACACGCAACGGGCGGCGCCGGCGCACGTCGACCGCCTCTCCCGCCTCGCCACCGACGAGGTGCTGCTCCTCGACGAGGCCACGCGGGCAAATCTGGAACTGGAGCGGACGCTCGCCGGCGGGAAGCGGAAGGGGTCGCTGCTCGGGCTCCTCGACCGGAGCGTGACGGGGCTCGGCGGCCGCCGGCTGGTGGAGTGGCTCCGCTGGCCGCTGCTCGATCCGCGGCGCATCGGCGAGCGGCTCGAGGCGGTGGAGGAGCTGGTCGGCTCGGCGGTGCGGCGGGACGACCTCGCCGACGCGCTGCGGCCGGTGGCCGATCTGGAGCGGCTCCTCTCCCGGCTCGCGCTCCGGCAGGGCAACGCGCGCGACCTGCGCGCGCTGGCGACGACGCTCCTCGCGCTGCCGCGGCTCTGCCAGGTGCTCGCCGGAGCCGGCGCGAAGCTCCTCCGCGAGAGCGCCGCCGCGGCGAGCGGGCTCGACGACCTGGCCGCGCACCTCGACCGGGCGGTGGCGGAGGAGCCGCCGGCGACGCTGGACGAGGGAGGCCTCGTCCGCCGCGGCTTCGACGCCGCCCTCGACCGGGTGGTGGCGGTCGCGGAGGACGGCAAGGGCGTCATCGCCGGGCTCGAGGCGGAGGAGCGCGCGCGCACGGGGATCGGCTCGCTCAAGGTCCGCTACAACAAGGTGTTCGGCTACTACCTCGAGGTCACGCGCCCGAACCTGCACCTCGTCCCGAAGGACTGGGAGCGGCGGCAGACGACGGTGGGCGGCGAGCGCTTCGTCACCCCGGCGCTGAAGGAGTTCGAGGAGCAGGTGCTCGGGGCCGAGGAGCAGCGCTTCGCCCTGGAGCGCAAGATCTTCGAGGAGCTGCGCGCGGGCGCGGTGGCGGAGGGGAGCCGCATCCGGGCGGCGGCGTCCGCGGTGGCGACCGCGGACGCGCTGCTCTCGCTGGCGCGCGTCGCGGCGGAGCGCGGCTGGTCGCGGCCGGCGGTCGACTCCTCGGAAGCGCTGGAGCTGGAGGAGGCGCGCCACCCGGTGGTCGAGGCGATGCTGCCACCCGACTCCGGCGGGTTCGTCCCGAACGACGTGCGCGTGGCGTCGGCGGGGGAGGGCGACGAGGGCCCGGGCCAGCTCCACGTCATCACCGGCCCGAACATGGCGGGGAAGAGCACCGTCATGCGGCAGACCGCGCTGGCGGTGCTGCTCGCGCAGATGGGGAGCTACGTGCCGGCGACGCGCGCGCGGGTGGGCCTCGTCGACCGCATCTTCACGCGCGTGGGGGCATCCGACGACCTGGCGCGCGGGCGCAGCACGTTCATGGTGGAGATGACCGAGACCGCCGCCATCCTCCACAACGCCACCCGCCGCTCGCTCGTGGTCCTGGACGAGATCGGGCGGGGCACCTCCACCTTCGACGGCGTCTCCATCGCCTGGGCCGTGGCGGAGCACCTGCACGACGCGGTCGGCTGCCGGACGCTGTTCGCGACGCACTACCACGAGCTGCAGGACCTGGCGCGCGAGCGGCCGCGGGTGCGGAACCTGACGGTGGCGGTCCGCGAGGTCGGGGATCAGATCGTCTTCCTCCGGCGCCTGGTCCCGGGCAGCGCCTCCCGCAGCTACGGCATCGAGGTGGCGAAGCTCGCCGGACTGCCGCCGGAGGTGCTGGCGCGCGCGCGGGAGATCCTGAAGAACCTCGAGGCGCTCGAGGTGGACGACCGCGGACACACCGCCCTGGCGCACGGCGGCGGCCGGCGCCGCTCGACGCCCATCTCGCAGCTCGGACTCTTCGGCGGCGGCGCGCCGGCGCCGGGCGACCCCGCCGTCGAGGCGCTCCGCCGCGAGCTGGCGACGCTCGACCTCGACGTGCTCCGCCCCATCGACGCGCTCAACCTCCTCGCCGACTGGAAGCGCCGGCTGGGCTGATCGTGGAGGCGCGTGGGCTTCGCGGGCCGGGGCGAAAAATCAAGGGCCGGGGCGCGCGGCCCCGGCCCTCGAGCGCTGCGGACCCCCCGACTAGCCCTTCGCGTGGCAGGCGACGCAGGTCGCCTTGGCCTTGTTCTCCTTGTGGCAGGTCAGGCACAGCTCGTGCGACGCGCTCTTCGGGCTGGCGTCGCCCGCCTTCACGCTCGCGACCGCCGGGACGGCCTTCTCGTTGGCCTTGTCGGCGTGGCACTTGGCGCAGTCGACCTTCGCGTGCTTCGCGTGATCGAACTTCACGGCGGGCTGCTTGGCGCCCTCGGGAGCCTTGATCGTCACCGGGCCCTTCGGGGGCTCGGCGGCGAGGACGGGTGCGGCGAAGAGGCAGGCGGCGAGCGCCACCGAAAGCATGCGGATCATGTCGTTTCCCCTCGGAAAAGCTGCGCCGGAACGATCTCCCGGCGCCGCGGTCCGCCGAATGTACGGCCCAGCCGGGTAATCATTCAACGCCGAAGCGCCGGTGCGACCGAGTGACGCATCGAGCGTGGGACAGGCCCAGAGTTGAGTCGGATCAACGGACACAGAGTCCGTGCTCCCGCCTCGCCGGCGGGGCGGGAGCGCGGCGCCGCGCCGGCCGAAAAATGGACCGCGATATCGGCGGGCCGTAGCGTCCGCCCGATGATCGCGCCCCTCTGCGCCGCGCTCGCGCT
>DASTGH010000598.1:0-7881 GCA_035719345.1 Anaeromyxobacteraceae bacterium | reverse complement strand
GCTCGCTCGCCCGGCGGCGCGCGCGCGTCGAAGGCGCCGTGCGCGCCGCGATCGCCGGGGAGCGGGGCGTCCACGTTGTCGGGGCGCCCCGGCGCGGCCGGCTCGTCCGTCTGCTGCGAGGCGTAGCCGGTCCGCCCCAGGTAGCGGTCGAGGAGCCCGGGGAAGAGTCGCTGGCCGACGATGGCCTTCACCGCGCTCCAGCCGATCCACAGCTCGCGCGTGGGGTGCTGCGCCGCGTGGACGGCGGCGCGCGCGATCACCTCGGGCTGATAGATGGGCGGGACGGGCTGCGGGCGGCGAGGGAGCCGCGACCGCACCACGTCGAACTGCGGCGTGTTCACCGCCGGCAGCTGCAGCATGGTGACGCGGACGCGGCTCCGGTCGTGGACCAGCTCGCAGCGGAGCGAATCGGTGAAGCCGCGGATGGCCGCCTTGCTGGCGCAGTAGGCGCTCTGCAGCGGGATGGAGCGGTAGACGAGCGCCGACCCGACCTGGAGCACGAGGCCCTCGTCGCGCGGGAGCATGTGCTTCAGCGCGGCGAGCGTCCCGTGCACGTAGCCGAGGTAGTTCACCTCCGTGACGCGCCGGTACTCCGCCGCCGTCGTCTCCCTCACCGGCGCGAAGACGCTCACCATCGCGTCGTTCACCCAGGTGTCGATGCGGCCCCAGCGCGCCACCACCTCGTCCGCGGCGCGCTCCACCGCGCCGGCGTCGGCGACGTCGAGCGGCAGGACGAGCGCCTCCCCGCCCGCGGCGCGGATCTCCTCCGCGCAGTGCTCGAGCGCCTGGCGCGTGCGCGCGACGAGCGCGACCCGCGCCCCGCGCTCGCCGAAGGCCCTCGCCACGGCGCGTCCGACGCCGCTCGACGCGCCCGTGACCACCACCACCATCTGGCCTTCGATCCTGCGCCGCATGTGCCGCCGCCCCCCCCCCGCCGTGCCTCCGCCCACAACCTGCGTCGGCGCAGCGCCGCGGTGAAGCCCTTTGCGTTCCAACGATCCCGGGCGCACTCCTTGAGGAGGCCGGGCGAGCGTGCCCGCGCGAGGAGCCGTGCCATGCCGACCGCCCCGCGGGCCGGGCGCCCGCTCGATCTCGGACCGGTGATGGGCTTCCTGCGACTCGTCTG
This sequence comes from Anaeromyxobacteraceae bacterium, assembly GCA_035719345.1. Lineage (GTDB taxonomy): Bacteria > Myxococcota > Myxococcia > Myxococcales > Anaeromyxobacteraceae > Anaeromyxobacter_A. The sequence continues at coordinate 6,755 of DASTGH010000598.1, read as the reverse complement.
GGCGCTCGACCACGCGCTCACTCGCAGGTCGAAGCGGATGCAGCGATCCATGGGCGTCACCGGGACGCAGCGCTTCGTCCTGCGCCTGGCGGTGGAGCGGCCCGGCATCTCGGCAGGCGAGCTGGCGGTGGCGCTGCACCTCGACCCGAGCACGCTCACCGGCGTGCTGGCGCGGCTCACCCGGCGCGGGCTCCTGCGGCGCGCGGCCGACGCCGGCGACGGGCGGCGCGCGCTCTTCCACCCCACCGGGAGCGGCCGCGCCGTGGCCTGCCGGCAGGAGGGCTCGGTCGAGGCGTGCGCGCTCGAGGCGCTCGGCGGGGTGCCTCCGGACGACGTGCTCGCGACCGGGCGCGTCCTCCGCGCCCTGATCGCGGCGCTGGAGGAGCAGGACGGGCCGGTGCGAGGCGTCTCCGCCCCCGGCGCCCCGTCCGCTGCGCCGACCGCTGCCGCACCCTAACTCCTCGCCATGCCGACCGAGAGCTCGGACCACGCTTCGCCGCGCCTGGCGCGCGAGCTCAACCCCGAGGCGGGCACGCACGCGGTGACGAGCGACCCGCGCGAGCTGGCCGCCGCGCACGCCGCGAACGTCCGATCGCTCGACGCGTTCCCGTACTACGAGCTCCGCTTCGGAGAGCGGGGGCGGCGCTTCGGCGAGAGCGACGGCGCCTGGCTGGCGGCGCTCTCGCGCGAGCCGTCCGAGCACGTCGCCTCGCAGGTCGCGTGGCTCGGCCAGGTGCTGTCCGCCCGGGGCATGCCGCGGAGGCTCCTCGAGATCCACCTCGCCTTCCTCGCCGAGGAGCTGGGCCGCGCCGCCCCCGAGCGGGCTCCGGAGCATGCCCGGCTCGGCGAGGCGGCATCGCGCCTGGCGGCGGCGCGGGCGGCGCACGTCGACGACGCGGCGCTCGCCGGGCTGCGCGCCGCCTTCGACGCCGCCGCCGGCGACCCGTGGCGCGGGCGGCTGCGCGGGATGGGCGAGATCCTCGGCTCCGCGGTCGCCGACGAGCGCTGCGGCCTGGCCCGCGCCGTCACCTCGGTGCTGGGCTGGTTCCACGAGCCCGGGCGCTTCCCCGCCGAGCTCGTCGCGGCCGTGGACGCGACGGTCGATCGCGCGCGGCGGCTCGCCGGCGAGCGCGGCGCGCCGCGCGAGCCGGGGTGAGCGCGCGCCGCGCCACCGCGGCGGTCACTTCGGCGCGTCGGCGGGGTTCACGAACTTCCGCCCGCTCGGCCCGTGGCCGCTCACCTGCAGGACGACCGGCTCCCGCACCTCGACGTAGTGGGCGACGTTCGCGGGCTCGGTGTAGAAGCTGCCCGCCGGCAGCGCCTTCAGCTTCGCCGGGTCGGCCTTCTCGCCGTAGCCCGTGTACCAGGTGCCGGAGAGGACCGTCACCTCGCGCGAGTCCGGGTGCGTGTGGGGCGCGAGCTTGTAGCCGGCGGGGAACTTGAGGCGGATGGTGTACGGCCCCGGCTTCGTCGGATCGCCGACGAGCTTCGCCTGCTCCATGCCCTGCATGGCCATGCCACCCTGGGCGCCCCAGGTGATCTCGGAGGGCGTGACCGCCATCACGCCGGGCGCGGCGCCCTCCTTGTCGGCGGCGAGCGCACGGCCGGAGAGCGTGGCGAGGGCGAGGAACGAGAGCAGGAAGGCACGTCGAGCCGTCATGGGTGGATCCTCCTCGGGGCCGGAAACCCCGCCGACGTAAGGCGAGCGACCCCGCCTCCACCATCCCCGGCAGGGGCCTGGCTCGGACGGGACGCACTCCGGGTGTGTCTCGGGCGCCGTCGCCGGGCCGGCGCAGGGTGCGCCTACCGCGCGCTCGCCGTGCGCGCGCCGCCCGCGCCGCCGGCGGTCCCGACCACCCGGATCTCGCCGTTCGGCGTCCGCATGCTGCCGCGGTGCACCGAGCAGAAGAACGGCACGACCGCCCCGGGCGGCGCGGTCTCGGGAATGGTGAACGTGCGCACACCGGTGAAGGCGCCGGTGTCGAAGCTCACGCCGGCGACCGCGCCCGGCTCGAAGGCGCCCGGCGCGCGCTCGCTCGTGACCGAGTGCGGCACCTCGTCGGCGTTGCGCACCGTCACCGTCGCGCCGGGTGGCACCTCCAGCGTCGGGGGAGAGAAGGCGAAGCCGTCGATGACGATGGTGAGCGCGTCGCCGGCGCGCGCGGCCGGCATCGAGGCGGCGGCCGCGGGGCCCATGGCCTCGGCGCCGTCGTGCGACGCGGGCGGGGAGACGCTCGGGGCCCCCGGGCCGCCTCCGCCCGGCCGGAACGCGAGGAAGACCTCGAACACGCGCTCCTGGGCGTGGATCCCGCCGCCGCGCGGGACGAGGTCCGGGAAGGTGACGCCCGCGCCGACGTCGAGCGTGCGCACCGGCGTCACCACGGCCGCCAGGCCTGCCGGGACGCGCCGCGTATCGGCGAGGCTCCCCACCACCGGATCGGCCACGCCGTCGAGCGCCACGCCGGCGGCGAGCGCCACCCGGGGCGCGACCTGCACCTCGGCCGTGAGCGGTACGTGGAACGTCTCGCGGTTGGGGGTCGCGGCGGAGGCGCCGAACGCGAGCGAGCTGGCGAGCGGGAAGGTCGCGGCGACGATCCGGGATCCGCTCTCGCGGTGATCGAGGCCGAAGCCGTAGGAGGGCGACAGCGCCAGCGCGAAGCGGTCGAAGGCGAGGCGGGCCGCCACCTGCGCCTCGGCCGAGAGCGCCGTCAGCCCGTGAGCCGTGCTGCTCGCCAGCGCCACGCCGTACGCGGCCGAGAACGGGCCGGCCGCGTAGAAGGCGGCGGTGGCGTCCACCCGGAGCGCGTCGTAGGCGGCCGGGCACGCGTCGCCGGCCGCGGACCGGCAGAAGCCGCGCGCGTAGCCGAGCCCGACGGTGAGCCAGCCGGTGACGCCGGCGTGGAGCGCGAGCGGGACGGCCGCGGGGCTCCCGGGCGCTCCCGCCGAGAGGTCGAGCGCGAGCGGCGCCTGGACCTCGAGCATGCCGGGCGCCAGCGTCAGCGGCCGGCGCACCAGCTCGGCGGGCCATTGGTCCGCCGTCAGGGCCGCGCCGCCATACCCGGACGCACCGTACGCGGCGTCCGCGCCGCGCGCCAGCGCCAGCGCCAGCAGCGCGCCCGCGGTCCGATTCCAGAAGCTCGTCCGATGGTCCACGGTCGCTCGCCTCCCGTCCCGGCGGCGCGGAAGGTCGGGGTCGGGCCGCGGCGCGACAACCGCCTCGATGGGCGGCGACCCGCACCGCTCGTCAAGACGGGGCGGCGCCTTCCGGCCGCGCTCGCCTCGACCGGACGACCCCCGCCGTGCCACCATGCACGGCTTGGCCGATCCCGCACCGAACCCCCGCCGCGCGCTGGCCTTCGCCGCCGCCGCCATCGTCCTCTGGTCCGCGCTCGCGACGCTCGGCCTGAAGCTCCGCCACGTGCCGCCCTTCCTGCTCGTGGGCTGCGCGCTCCTGCTCGGGTCGACGCTGGGGTGGCGCCACGTCCGGCTGCGCGAGACGCGCCCCGGCGTGCTGGCCCTCGGGATCTACGGCCTGTTCGCGTACCACTTCTGCCTCTTCGTCGCGCTCCGCTGGGCGCCGCCGGTCGAGGCGAACCTCCTCAACTACCTCTGGCCGCTCCTCATCGTGCTCCTCAGCCCGGTCGTGCTCCCGGGCACGCGGCTGCGGGCGCGGCACGTGGCGGGCGCCCTCCTCGGCTTCGGCGGGGCCGCGCTGCTCGTGTCGCGCGGCGCCGCGGCGAGCGGGCCCGCCGGGAGCGCACTCCCGGGCTATCTCCTCGCCGTGGCCGCGGCGGTGATCTGGTCCACCTACTCGCTCCTCACCCGCCGCGTCGCGCCGTTCCCCACCTCGTCGGTGGCGGCCTTCTGCCTCGCGTCCGGGCTCCTCTCGCTCGCCTGCCACGCCGCCTTCGAGCCGCGCTACCTGCCGACGCTCTCGGACGCGCCCTGGCTCCTGCTCGTGGGCCTCGGGCCCATGGGGGCCGCCTTCTACCTGTGGGACGCCGCCCTGAAGGAGGGCGACCCGCGCGCCATCGGGACGTTCGCCTACGCGACGCCGCTCCTCTCGACGATGCTCGTCGCGGCGTCGGGCGAGGGGACGCTCACCGGCGCTGCCCTCGCGGGCGCCGGGCTCATCGTGGGCGGCGCGCTCATCGGGACGCGATGAGGCGCGGAGCGCGCCCCGGTCAGGCGCGCCGCGGCTCCTCGACGGCGTCCCGCACGGCCTGCAGGAGGTGCTCCACCTGGAACGGCTTCGAGATGACCGTCACGCCCTCGGGAGGGGCGGGGTGCGCCGAGATGACGATGACGGGGATGCGCCGCAGCTCGTCGTCGAGGCGCATCGCCGTGACGACCTCCCACCCGCTCATGATGGGCATCATCAGGTCGAGCAGGACGATGCCGGGGTGCTCCGAGGCCGCGACCTCCAGCGCCTCCTTGCCGTTCCGCGCCTTGCGGACCGCGTACCCCTCCATCTCGAGGAGCTCGGCGATGTTCTCCCGGAGGTCCCGCTCGTCATCCACGACCAGCGCGCAGGTGGCGGCCATGCGCGCGACCTCTAGCGCGGGTACGCCCCGAAGTCGGCGCCCCGGGCAGGGGGTCCGTCCCGATGGCCGCGCGTCCGCGTGGCGTCGTGGAGGTTCCTCGCAGCGGTGAGGAGGCGAGACCAGCTCCTCTGCGTCGGCCGGGCGCGCGCCTGGGCGATCGCCCGGATGTACGCCAGGCGTGCGAGCCATACCCGTTCGTCGAGCTTCATATCCGGAGAGGTAAACGCTTCGGTCGCTTCTGCAAACCGCTCGCGTGGGCACGCCTCCGCCGCCGCTCAGCGCTCCTGCCGGGCGATGTGCTCGCGCAGGATCGCGAGGAACGCGTCGCGCACGGGCTGGCGGCCGCCGCTCACCCACGCGGCACCGACCCGCCACGCCGCCTCCGGGACGTCGAGCGGGAGGTAGGCGATCCCCTCCAGCCGCGTGGTGCGGACGGAGGCGGGCACCACCGCCAGCCCCATCCCTGCCGCCACCAGGGAGAGCACCGTGAACAGCTCGCTCGCCGACTGCACGACGCGCGGCCGGAAGCCGTAGCGGGCGCAGACCCGGAGGGCGTGCGCGTGCAAGCCGGACGAGTGGGAGGGCACGATCTCGACGAACGGCTCCTCGGCCAGCTCCTGCCGCGGCCGCCGGGCGAGCTCGGGCGCGCGACTGGCCGGCGTCGCCAGGACGAGCCGGTCCTCCACGACCGGCAGGATGTTGAGCGGGCGCTGCACGGGCAGGCGCACGAACCCGACGTCCAGCTCGCCGCGCTCCAGCGCCTCGATCTGGTCGTGCGACGACATGTCGCCGAGCGACACCGCCACCAGCGGGTGGGCGCGCCGGAAGCGGGAGACGAGGCGAGGGACGAGCACGCGGGTGGCGACGCCGAACCCGAGGCGGAGCGCGCCCGTCTCCCCGCGCGCCGCGCGCCGCGCCCGGTCGAGCACGCCGTCGGCATGGCGGAGGAGGGGGACGACGTCGGCGAGCAGCGCCTCGCCCAGCGGCGTGAGCCGCGCCCCGTGCCGCCCGCGGTCGAAGACGGGGGCGCCGACCTCCTCCTCCAGCTGGACGATCTGCTTCGAGAGCGCGGGCTGGCTGAGGTGAAGAGCGCGTGCGGCGCGGCCGAAGTGGGCGTGCTCCGCGACCGCCTGAAAGGTGCGCAGGAGTCGGAGTTCCATCCGATGACGGTGCGTTATCGAACATCGTAAATCAATCGATTGGACGCGTCGCGTCATCCGCGCCATGTTGCTCGCGTCGCCGGCGCACCCCTCGCGCCGGCCAGCGAGGAGAGCAGCGATGAAGCACAGCGATGCCAATCAGAAAACTGCAAGCAATCCCGGGCCGATGACGCTCGAGGAGCTAGGCGTCCCGAAGCCCCTGGCGCGCGAGATGGAGACCGCTCTCCGCGCGCTCGGCGGCGTTCCGGGCGGCAGCCAGCGGTGGCGCGTGTTCGTCACCCCGGACGGGGCCAAGCACCCGCTCCGCATGGCCGAGCCCGCCGAGGAGCGGCGGCGCGCCGCGAACGGCTAGTCCGCCCCCTCAGCCCCGGCCGATGAACGGCATCTTCGTGGCCATGATGGTCATGAACTGCACGTTCGCCTCGAGCGGCAGGCTCGCCATGTAGAGGACCGCGCTCGCCACGTGGGCGACGTCCATGACCGGCTCCGCCCGCACCGACCCGTCGGCCTGGGGGACGCCGCGCGGCATGCGGGCGGTCATCTCGGTGCCCGCGTTGCCGATGTCGATCTGACAGCAGGCGATGTCGTGGGCGCGCCCGTCGAGCGCGGTCGACCGGGTGAGGCCGGTGATGGCGTGCTTGGTGGCCGTGTACGCCGCGGAGCGCGGGCGCGGCACGTGGGCCGAGATGGAGCCGTTGTTGATGATGCGCCCGCCGCGCGGGTCCTGCGCCTTCATCGCCGCGAACGCCGCCTGCGTGCAGAGGAAGGCGCCCGTCAGGTTCACGTCGACCACCGCCTTCCAGGCGTCGAACGGCAGCTCCTCGAGCGGCACCGCCGGCGCCGACACGCCGGCGTTGTTGAAGAGGACGTCCAGCCGCCCGAAGCGAGCGTGCACCGCGGCGAAGAGCGCGCGCACCGACGCGGGGTCCGACACGTCCGTGGGGACGGGCAGCGCGCGCTCGCCGGCGCCGAGCTCCGCGGCGGCCGCCGCCAGCGGCTCGGCGCGGCGCCCGGCCAGCGCCACCCGCCACCCCTCGCGCAGGAAGGCCTG
>DASTGH010000597.1:0-6524 GCA_035719345.1 Anaeromyxobacteraceae bacterium | reverse complement strand
GGATCGACGCAGAGCGCACGCGCGATTTCGACGATACGCTGCTGGCCGAGGGACAGGCTTCCCGCCAACTGGTCGATCTGGTCGCCGAGGCCGACGCGCTCGATCTGGCGCGCGGCTTCCGCGAGCAGCTTTGCCTCATCGGCGCGGTCGAGCCGGAACATGCTTGAGATCGCGCCGGCCGATCCGCGCAAATGGGCGCCGATCGCCACGTTCTCCAGCACGGTCATGTCGGGCACCAGCTTGACGTGCTGGAAGGTTCGGCTGACGCCAAGCTTGGGCGAGCGCGTCGAAGTGCTCGGCGGTGGGGTAACCCTTGTGCCGGGCGAAGCCGTATCCCGGGTGCGACAGGTCGGCCTCGGCCATGAGCGCGTCGCGCGTGGTCTTGGCCACGATGCTGGCGGCGGCGATGGTGAGCGAGAGCGCGTCGCCGTGGATGATGCCGTCCTGCGGGATCTTGACCTCGGGCACCCGGCGGGCGTCGAGCAGGACGTGATCGGGCCGCAGCGAGAGCCCCTCGATGGCGCGGCGCATGGCGAGCAGGCCGGCGCGGTAGATGTTGATGGTGTCGATCTCCTCGACGCTGGCCATCCCGACCGCCCAGCACAGCGCCGCGGCCTTGATCTCCACCGCCAGCCGGGCGCGCTCCGCCGCGTCGACCTGCTTCGAGTCGTCGACGCCGCGCGGCCGGAACTCCCGCGGCAGCACCACCGCCGCCGCGACGACCGGTCCCGCGAGCGGGGCCATGCCCGCCTCGTCGACCCCGGCGATGCGAGCGACGCCCTTCGCCCACAGCGCCGTCTCGTAGCGCAGGAGGTGGCGGAGCCGCTGGCCCTCGGCGCGATTCTCGCGCCTTCGCCGGAGCACCGCGTCGTAGACGGCCCGCGCCCCCGCGCGCGCGTCGCTCCGGAGCGCCTCCTCGCATTCGGCCTCGAGCGCTCGCCCGCGCTCGACGTAGCGCTCGCGCAGCTCGGCGACCGACAGCCGGCGGATGTCCTCGGGGCGCATCCGACCGCTCCTTAGCACCCGGCCCCGACGCCGGGCAATTCACGGCTCCGGGCGCGTCTCGACGCGGAGGATGCGGCCGTTCCAGAGGAGCAGCCGCACCGGCATCCCCTCGCGGAAGACGCCGCCCTCGACCACGGTGCGGTGGTAGCCGCAGCCCTCGGAGAAGAGCGGGATCGAGACCTGCTCGTCGCCCACCCGGAACGTCTCGTCGGAGCGCTTCTCCAGCACCGAGGTGAGCGGGCGGAAGTCGCGGATGACGCCCTCCACCACCCGGGCCGAGCCGTCGCGCTCGGCGCGGGCGCAGGCCTGGAACTCGACCACGTGCTGCACCGTGCGCGAGACGAAGAACGCCGCCACCGCCGCGGCCACGACCAGCGCCGCGCGGGCGCGCAGGAGGCTCGTGCGCCGGATGCCGAGGTAGGCCGCCCCGCCGAACACGACCGAGGCGAGCGCGAGCAGCCCCTCGCCGGCGTTCCCCCAGTAGAACGGCTCGGAGCCGAGCGACCAGATCGTGTGCCAGCCGCCGGTCACGCCTGGCACCTCGGGCAGAAGAAGGTGGAGCGCGCCGCCTGCACGACCCTGCGGATGTCGGCGCGCCGGCAGCGCGGGCAGCGCTCGCCCTCGCGCGCGTAGACGGTAAAGGGGTTCTCCGCGCCCGGCTCCTCGACGTAGGAGGGCTCCGGCCCCTCCTCCCGGGCGATGGCGTCCTTCACCGACGCCAGCACCGCGTCGGCGAGCCGCCGCACCTCCCGCGCCGCGAGCGTGCGCGCCGGCCGCCGCGGATCGACGCGCGCGCGGAAGAGCGCCTCGCTCGCCTGGATGTTGCCGACGCCGGGGAGGAGGCGCTGGTCCAGCATCGCCACCTTCACCGGCACCGCGCGCCGCGCCAGCGCCGCGGCGAGCCGCGGCAGGTCGATCCCGGCCTCCAGGGGATCGGGCCCCAGCGCCGCCACCTCCGGGACCTCCTCGAAGCGGGCGCCGGGGACGAGGCGCAGCCGCCCGAAGAGGCGCGGGTCGCGGTAGTGGAGCGTCGAGCCGTCGTCGAGCGCGAGCCGCGCGCGCGAGTGCGAGGGCGGCGCCTCCCGCCGCTCGCGCCGCAGCCACTTGCCGGTCATGCCGAGGTGGGAGATGACACCGAGCGGCCCGTCCGTGCCCCCCTCCAGCCGCACCAGGATCTGCTTGCCGACCCGGCGGATCTCGGAGACGCGGCGACCGCGCACGGCCGCGGCGAAGGCGCGCGGGCGCGCCGGCCGGAAGATGCGCCGGGCGCCCTCCTCCGCCTCGGCCTCGATCACCCTGCGGCCGAGCGACCACCTCCGGAGGTTCCGGGCGGCGATCTCGACCTCGGGCAGCTCGGGCATCGGGGCCCGAAACTACCACCGAACCTTCCCGGACCGCCCGTCCTGCGCGCTCCGTCCCCTGGTTCAGGGGCCCGCGGCTCCGGCCGCGGGCAACGCGCCCCCACCGCGCGACCCGAAGAGCACCTGGTCCACGACCGCCGCCCAGCCGCGGTTCGCGCCGACCACGTCCTCGACCCGCGTCGCGTACGGCACGTCGGGCCGCACCGGCCGGTTCTCGAAGGCCAGGCCGGCGAAGAAGTCCTCCGACCCGAAGCCGGCGCCGGCAGCGGCCGGCAGCGTCCGCTGCACGCCCATGGCGGCGTTGGGGATGGAGAGGGAGACGAGGCCCTCCGGGTCGGACCAGCGCACCTGGAGGTTCTTCGTCTCCTGCTGGCTGCCGCCCGCGCCCTCGGTCGGGCCGCCCACGAGCACCGCCCGGCCCGACGCCTGCAGCAGGAGCGCGAGCCGGTCGCACGCGCTCATGCACGAGGGCGAGGTGAGGGCCACCACGCGGCCGGGGAACCCCGCCTCGCCCTGGCGCGGGCTGAGCGGCCGCTCCAGGAAGGCGTTCGTGAACTCGCGGCCGGCGGTGCGCGCGGCGCCGATGGCGTCGGCGATGCGGCGCGGGTCGAAGGCGTCGTCCGGGCGCGCCGGGGCGGCGCCCATCCCCGGCGACCGCTCCTGGTAGACGAGCTGGTTGAGCGTGTTGGCGCGCAGGAGCAGCGCGCCGCCCGGGTACGTCTTCCTCGGCTCGCCGAGGAGCGCGAAGAGCGCCGAGGAGTGCGCGATGTAGCCGCCCTCGTTCTGCCGCAGGTCGAGGACGAGGTCGAGCCCCTTCTCGCGGCAGCCGCGGAGGAAGCCCTCCACCGCGGTCATGAAGCCCTGCCGCCCGTCGCGCCCCCCCAGCGTCTCGGTGTGGAAGGTGAGGATCTGGAGGTAGCAGTACGCGCGATCGGGCCCGCGCACCACCTCGCCGAGCCTGGCCGCGGGGCGGTCCTGCTCGTCGGTGAGCTCACGCAGCGAGGCGGCGTCGCGGGCGGGCAGGATGGTGTCGCTGCGCAGGTAGCCCTGCGCCGCCGCCGCCTCGCGATCCCAGGCGTCGCGCGCGGCGTCGTAGCGCCAGCCGAGGAGGTCGGTCGTGGCGATGCCGGTCCGCTTGAGCCAGCGGCGCGTCATGACGTGCCCGGCGGCGTCGGGCGAGGTCCACCACGGCAGCTCCACGAGGCGCCGCGCGCCGCCCACCGACACGGCCACCGTCGTGCTGCGCCGCTCCGGGTAGGCGAAGTCGCGGCGGGTGAGCGCGTCCACCGCCCGCTCGCGCCGCGCGGCGAGCGACGAGCCCGGCACGTAGCGCGCCAGCTCGTCCACCGCCTCCAGCGCCGGCTTGCCGTCGATCTCCAGGACCTCGTTGCCGACCGCGAGCAGCTCGTCCACGTCCTTCAGGCCGCCCACCGTCTTGAGGTACGACGAGAGCTTGCGCTCCCGGCTCGCCACCACCACGCGGCCGTCGGCGAGGCGCAGCCCGAATCCGAGCCCCACCTGCGGCAGCCGCGCCGGCACGCCGAACATGAGGTGCCCGTCCTCGAACGCGGAGGCGCAGCGGCGGAGCCGGTCGTAGAAGCGCAGCGGCTCCTCCTCGCGCGGGATGGCCCGCTCGGCCTCGACGCAGGCGTCGAGGTGGCGGCGCGCGTCGAACCCGGGCGTGCCCTGCGCCTCCAGCAGCCGCCCCTTCACCGAGAAGAAGACGTACCGCTTCTCCATCGCGTCCCGCAGGCCGCAGGCGATCTGCACGCGCTGGCGCTGGCTGGCGAGCGGCCCCGCTCCGGCGTCGTCCGCGAGCGCCGAGACGGCGTCGCAGGGATCGGCCGCCGCCGGCGCGGCGGGTGCGGCGGCCGCGGGCCCCGGCGCGGGCGCGGCGGGGACGGCGGCCGACGCTCCCAGGGCCGCCGGGAAGGCGACCGCGAGGAGAGCGGAGAGGAGGTGGGAGGCCGTGGTCATGCGTGGTCGAGTGTGCGAGCGGGCACCACCCTGGAGCCCTGCTCGACTCGGGCATGCTAGGCAGACCGCTCGAGGCCTTGCACCAGGCGGGGGGCCCGGGTGCAGGGCCGACGCCTACCGGACGGGCATGGGGGGAGGCGCACGCCCGGCCGCGCCGTGCGCGAAAAGCCGTGGATGTGCGCGGATCGGCGCGACTAGGCGCGCTGGAAGGCGGCGACGAAGAAGCCGTCGGTGCCGTGCACGTCGGGCCAGAGCTGGAGCTCGTGCGCCCCCGCGGGAGCGCCGAGGCTGCGGGCGAGCCCCTCGCCCAGCGCCGCCTCGAGCGGCAGCGGGCGCAGGTCGGGCCGCGCGGCGAGGAGCGCGGCGGCCACGGCCGCGTTCTCCGTCCGGCCGATCGAGCAGGTGGCGTACACGAACCTACCGCCCGGGCGGACGAGCCGCGCGTAGCGGAGGCCCAGCTCCTCCTGCAGGCGGGCGAAGCGGGCAGGGTCCTCGCGGCGGAGCCGCCAGCGCGCGTCGGGCTTCCGGCGCAGCGTGCCGAGGCCGCTGCAGGGCGCGTCCACGAGGACGCGGTCGCAGGCGCCCTCGAGGTCCGCGAGCTGCGCCTCGGCCGCGGCGTCGGCCGCGACGGCGCGGGTGCGGAGGTTGTGGACGCCGGCGCGGCGCGCCCGCCGGCGCGCCTCCTCGAGCCGGCCGGCGTCGGCATCGAGCGCGTGCAGCGCGCCCTTGCCGCGCATCTCGGCGGCGAGCGCCAGCGACTTGCCGCCCGCGCCGGCGCAGCAGTCGGCGACCTTCTGCCCGGGGCGCGCGCCCACCGCGAGCGCCAGGAGCTGGCTGCCCTCGTCCTGGATCTCGAACCAGCCGTCCTGGAAGGAGCGGAGCGCGAAGGCATTGGCGTGCCCGTCGAGCGCGAGCCCCCACGGCGAGAAGCGGGTCGGCTCGGCGGCGGTGCCCTCGCCGGCGAGCCGCTCGCGCAGCGCCTCGCGCGTCCCCTTGAGCGCGTTGGCGCGGACCGTGAGCGGGGCCCGGCGGTTCATGGCGGCGAGGAGCGCGCGCACCTCGGGCGCGGGCCGCTCCGCCAGGAAGGCCTCCGCGATCCAGCGCGGCACCGATCCCTCGACGGCGAGGCGCTCGGCGGGATCGGCGAGCGCGGCGATGCGCGCGTCGGCGCGGTCGAGCGCGCGCACCACGAGCGCCGGCTCCACGCCGAGCCTGCGCGCCGCGGCGTCCGGCGGGGCGGCGCCCGCGCGCGCGAGCCAGAGCGCGTAGGCGGTGGACGGGTCGAGGCGCGCGCCACCCGCGAGCCAGGTGAGCTGCCCGAGCAGCCGCTGGATCCCGTAGACCGCCTCGGCCACCGCCCGCCGCTCCGCCGCGTAGAGGCGAGCCTCGCGCCGCAGCACGCGCTCGAGCGCGCGATCGGCGAGCCAGCCCTCCTCGGCGACGAGCCCGTGCACCTCGAGCACGGCGGCGTCGACGAGGTCGGTGCGGACGGCGCGGGGCGCGCGTTTCACGGCCCGGTTGTACAGGCTCCAGGCTCCAGGCGATAGAGCCTCAGCCCCGTAGCCCGTAGCCTGAAGCCCGTAGCCGACTCACAGCCCCTCGAGCACCTCTGACACGTGCCCGTCCACCTTCACCTTGGGGAACACCTTCTCCACCTTGCCGTCCGGCCCGACGATCACGGTCGTGCGCACCGTCCCCATCGTCTTCTTGCCGTACATGTTCTTCTCGCCCCACGCACCCCACGCCTGCTGGACCCCGGCGTCCGGGTCGGAGAGCAGCGGGAACGGCAGCTGGTACTTCTCCTTGAACCTGCGCTGGGCCTCGGGCGAGTCCTTCGAGATCCCGAGCACGGCCACGTCGTGCTTCTTGAACGCGTCGACTTCGTCCCGGAAGTCGCAGGCCTCCCGCGTTCAGCCAGGGGTGGACGCCTTGGGGTAGAAGAACACCACCACCCGGCGCCCCTTGAACTCGGAGAGCTTCACGACGTTCCCGTTCTCGTCCTTCAACGTGAAGGGGGGAGCCTTCTTGCCGACCTCGAGCGCCATGGTGCTCATCCCATGAGGCGCCGCGCCGCGGCCCGCACGCCGAAGACGGGGCGGCACGCCGCGCCGCAGGCGCCGTCCCGCGGGCGCGGCGGCGGGCCGCAGGCGGCTGCGGTGCTCCTCGCCTGGGCGCGCGACC
>DASTGH010000596.1:0-8910 GCA_035719345.1 Anaeromyxobacteraceae bacterium | reverse complement strand
CGTCTACGCGGGGATGGCCGCGTCGGGACGGCCGTACTGGTGGTACCTCATGCCGGCATACCCGGCGCTCGCCCTGCTGGGCGGCGCCGGGGCGGACGACCTCCTGGGCTGGGCCGTCGGGGAGCGGGGCCTCGCGGTCGCGGGCCGGGTGGCGCTCGCCGCGGGGGCGGCGCTCCTCCTGATGCTGCCGGCCCGGGTGTTCCGGCCGCTGGAGCGCCCCTGCATCTTCGGCGGGCTGGCGGAGGCGGCGCGCGACGCGGCAGGAGGAGGCGTCGTCGCGATGCTGTCGCCCGAGTACGAGTACTCGGTGCACGTCATCCTGGCGGAGCACTGCGCCTGCCGCGTGGCGTTCTTCGCCACGCTCGACGAGGCGGTGCGGGCCGGGGCGGCGAGCGCGCTGGTGAGCGCCTCCCGCACGCCGCCGGCCGGCTGGCGGGTCGTGGCGCGCCACGGCGCGTGGTCGGCGCTGGCGCCGTCCGATCGCCTCGGTGCCGCAGCGCCGGCCGCGCCGCCCCGCTGACGCCGCTCAGGCGGGGGCGGGGCCCCGCTCCGCGAGGCGGGTCGCGATCCGGCCGATGGTCTCGACGCCGTGGCGCAGCCGCTCGTCCCACGGGTGGCCGTAGGAGAGCCGGATGAAGTGGTCGAACCCGCCCCGTGCCCCGAAGAGCTGGCCGGGGACGACACTCACCCCGGCGTCGAGCGCGCGCCCGTGCAGCTCGAGCGCGTCGACGCTCTCCGGCAGCTCGACCCACAGCACGTAGCCGCCGGCCGGGTGCGAGACGCGCGTGCCCGGCGGGAAGGCGGCGTGCACCGCCGCGCTCATCCGCTCCATCGAGCCGTGCAGCGCGGAGCGCAGCCGCCGAAGGTGGCGATCGTAGGCTCCGGTCTCCAGGAAGCGCGCGATGGCGCGCTGCGGGCCGGCCGAGGACGCCACGTTGATGGCGAACTTGAGCAGCGTGACCTGCTCGCGGTACCGGCCGGGCAGGACGAAGCCGACGCGCCAGCCGGGAGCCAGCGTCTTCGAGAACGAGCCGCAGGTGAGGACGAGCCCCTCGCGGTCGAACGCCTTCACCGAAGGTGGCCGACCCTCCCCGAAGCCGAGGTCGCCGTAGATGTCGTCCTCGACGAGCGGCGTCCCCCGCTCCGCGAGCAGTCGCGCCAGCCGCCGCTTCGCCTCCTCGGGCATGAGCGAGCCGGAGGGGTTCGAGAAGTTCGGCACCGCCAGCACCGCGGCGACCTTCTGCCGGGCCAGGATGCTCTCCAGCGCGTCCAGGTCGAGGCCGGTGTCGGGGTGGCAGGGCACCTCCACCGCCCGGAGCGAGAGCGCCTCCAGCGCCTGCAGCGTGCCGTAGTAGGCGGGCGACTCGATGGCGACGATGTCGCCGGGCTTCGTCACGGCGCGGAGCGCGAGGTAGATCGCCTCGGAGGCGCCGCTCGTCACCACCACGTCGTCCGGGCCGGCGGCGAAGCCCCAGGAGAGCGCGCGGCGCGCCACGTCGCGCCGGAGCGGCTCGTGGCCCGGCGGCAGCTCGTATCCGAGCGCGCCACCGACGGAGGGGCGGACGACCGCGTTCAGCGCCCGCACCAGCGCCGCCGTCGGCACGAGCGCCGGCGTGGGCGCGGCGACGCCGAGCGGCACGAGCCGCTCGTCGCGGTTCGCGGCGATGATGCGGGCGACGAGCGCGGCCACGCTCACCGGCCGCGGCGCGGCGGGGGGCCGCGTCGGCGCGGGGACCGGCAGGAGCCGCCGCGGCCGGACGAAGTACCCGGAGCGCGGTCGCGACTCGACGAGCCCCAGGAACTCGAGCCGGGCCAGCGCCTGCATGACCGTGGCGGTGGAGACGCGCTCCTGCGCCCGCAGCTCGCGCACGGACGGCAGCCGGTCCCCCGTGCGGAGCGCGCCGGTCTCGATGGCGCGGGCAAAGCGCCGCGCCAGGTCCTCGTAGAGCGGCACGCCCGGGTCGCGCCTGCGCGCCTGCGGCGCGGAGGGCTCGGGGGTCCGCGGCGGCTCGGGCACCTGCCGCGGCGCGGCGCCCGCGCCGTCCACGGCGGCCACGCCCTGCGCGCGTGGCGGGCTCATGGCGGCGCCCCGTTGAGCTGATTTCCAGCGCCGCCTCCGCCGCCATGATCGAGATCCGGCGCCTGCGGCGCCTCAGCCCGGGGGGAGAAACTCTCCCCCCGGACCCCCCCATCGCGAGCGGCCATGCGTGCGAGCACCGGACTCATACCGGCTCCATCCAGCCGAGCGCGTCCGGCGCCTCACCGCGCTGCACCGCCTGGATCCGGGCGCGCAGGCGCGCCCCGAGCCCGTCGGCGGCGTCCGGCAGGCGCAGGCCGCCGCCCTCCCAGGCGAGCTCGCCCACGGGCGCGACCACGGCGGCCGTGCCCGTGCCGAACACCTCGGCCAGGCTCCCCGCCCGAGCCGCCGCGGCCAGCTCGTCGAGCGCGAGCGGCCGCTCCTCGACCGCCGCGCCGTCGCTGCGGAGCAGCGCCAGCACCGCGTCGCGCGTCACGCCGGCGAGGAGCGTGTCGGCGAGCGGCGGGGTCACCACCGTCGACCCGAGCCGGGCGAAGAGGTTCATCGTCCCGACCTCCTCGACGAGGCGGTGGCTCATGGCGTCCGTCCACAGCACCTGGTCGAAGCCGCGCGCCTTCGCCTCCTCCGCCGCGAGCAGGCTCGCCGCGTAGTTGCCCGCTGTCTTGGCCGCGCCCAGGCCCCCCGGCGCGGCGCGCGACCAGCGGCGCTCCACCCACAGGCGGAGCGGCCGCGCGTCGGGGCCGAAGTAGCCGCCGACCGGCGAGGCCATGACGAGGAACAGGTAGCGCCGCGCCGGGCGCACCCCGAGGAACGGCTCGTTCGCGAAGAGCAGGGGGCGCAGGTACAGCGACGTGCCGGGCGCGTCCGGGAACCAGGTGGCGTCGGCGCGGACGAGCGCCTTCACCGCCTCGACGAACAGCTCCTCGGAGGGCGCAGGCATGCAGAGCCGCTCCGCCGTCCGCGCCATGCGCCGCGCGTGCTCGCGCGGCCGGAAGAGGCGCGCCGCGCCGTCCGGGCCGCGAAACGCCTTCAGGCCCTCGAACGCGGTCTGCCCGTAGTGGAGCGCCGCGGCCGCGGGGTCGAGCGCGAGCGGGCCGTACGGCTCGACCCTCGGTTCGTGCCACCCGCTCTCCGGCGTCCACTCCGCGCGAAAGAGGTGATCGGTGAGCACCTGGCCGAAGCCGGGCACGCCCGCAGGGCGGGCGCGCGGGGAGGCGGTGCGGTGGGTGGGGATGTGCATGCGCGGTCCTCGCCTCGCTAGGGTGCGTCCAGGTGCTCCATCGTAACAGGTGCAGCTCGATTGCGCGACGACCAGAACAGAGGCACTGATAGCCGGATCCGCCGGTGGGACGCCACATTATGTACCCAGCCCGGGTGGCATCTGCGGCCGGTTGTCGCGGTCTGTGCTGGTCGTCTACGCAACATGCTGCATCTGTTCCTGAGGCCGGGCAGCGAGCAGACTCCGGACCATGACGAACGAACGCACGACCCCCGGCGCCGAGCTCTTCCTCCCCGACTGGTCGGCGCGCAGCATCGACGTGCGCCGCCGCCCGGTGCGCGTCGTCTGCATCGACGGCGAGGTGCTGGTGACCGCCGAGGGTGACCCCGAGGACCACGTCCTCGAGCCGGGCACCGCCTTCGTCGCCGACCACAGCGGGCGCGTGGTGGTGACGGCGCTGCGCGACAGCCACGTCGAGGTGCGCGAGGCGGCGTAGGCGCTGGGCCGCCCCTTGCGAAAGGCGCGGCGCGGGGCGATCGTCGGGATTCCCCTCCTTCCCGACGAGGTCCACATGGACGGGCCGACGCTGCAGCGCCACCTCGAGACGCACCTGCGGGTGCCGACGTTCCCGCTCGGCATCCGGTCGCTCGCGCCCGGGGAGCCCATCCCGGCGAAGGCGCGTCGCCCCGCGAAGGACCTCGGCGCCAAGGTCGCCATCTGCCAGGCGCTCTCGCTCGCGCGCCGCTACGGCTGGACCCTGGCGTTCGACGGCGACGACCTGGCCTGCCCCATCGCCAAGGCCGTCTTCGGCTTCGCCCCGAGGAACGACTACTACACCTCGGGCGCGCTCGCGGACGGGATGTACGCATCCTGCCGCGAGGCGGGCGGCCGCTTCGAGGACGCGCTCGCCAAGTACGAGCCGGGCGAGATCGCGGCCGTCGTCGCCGGACCGCTGGGTCGCATCGCGTTCGAGCCGCACACCGTGCTCGTCTACGGCAACTCGGCGCAGGTCATGCGGCTCCTCAACGCCTGCCTGTGGGAGAAGGGCGGCAGCCTCACGAGCGAGTTCTCGGGCCGCGGCGACTGCGCCGACATCGTCATCAAGGGCCGGCGCACCGGCGAGCCGCAGGTCATCCTGCCGTGCTACGGCGATCGCATCTTCGGCCTGGCGCAGGACGACGAGATGGCGTTCACCTTCCCGTGGGAGCGGCGCGAGGCGGTGGTGAAGGGCCTGGAGGGCACGCACCAGGGCGGCGTGCGCTACCCCATCCCCGTGTTCCAGCGTTTTCAGCCCGAGTTCCCGAGGTCGTACCAGGAGCTGGAGAAGCTCTGGGCGGAGGAGGGGAAGGGCTAGCATGCTGTCGAGGTCCGTTCCTCGACGGCATGCTAGAACGAGGTCGGCGCCTCACTCGCCGTGAACCACGCATGCAGCGACCGGAACGCGTCGCGCGCGGCGCAAGCCGCCTCCCCGGCGGCGCCGGGAGGCGTGGCCCGCTCGAGGAGCGCCGCGAACGCGCGGAAGCGCTCGCCCGTCGCGCGACCGTCGCCGTAGCAGCGCAGGAAGCGGCTCGCGCGCGCAACCTCGCCCGGGAGCCGAGCCGCGATCAGGCGAAGCACGTGGCAGCCGCCGAGCGTCGCGCCCTCGACCACGTAGAGCACCCCCAGCAGGCGCGCGGCGGTGTCGACCGCCGGCAGCGCGCGGCAGCGCGGGAGCGCCGCCACCTCCGCCGGCGACAGCCCGAGGGCGACGAGGTCGTCGGCGAGGAGGGACGCCTTGCGCCGCGACGGCACGTCGGCCCCGGGCACCTCGGGGGCGCGGGCGAGCGCTTCCTCGAGGGGCGCGTGCCAGCCGAGCAGCCTCGACAGGTACCCTCTGTAGTGGTCGACCCGGAGGTCCGGCCGGTCGAGCGCCACCGCGGCCTCGAGGGGCGCGTGCAGCGGTCGCGTGGCCGATCGCAGCTGTTCCAGGACGTGGGAGGTCACGCGAACGGACCGTGCCCGCCGGCGGGCGGGCGCGCCTCTTGGTACGCCCGGGCGGGCTCCCCCGCAACGGGTCCGGCGCACGGCCTCTCGTGCCCCCGCCCGGCCACGCCCTTATCATCGCCGGCGGCCCGCCCGTGACCCCAGACCAGCGCCTCCCGTCCCAAGCCGCCCATGCCGCGAAGCGCCCGGCGGCCGCAGTGCTGGTCGTCGTCCAGGATCACCCGCTGCGCGAGGCGATGCGCGATGCGCTGGTCGGCGAGGGGTTCGAGGTCTCGGTGGCGGCCTCGTTCGAGCACGGCGCAGGGGTCGTCCGCGAGGCCGAGCGGGGCTGCGTGGTGGTGATCGATCACCCGCGCACCGGTGGCGAGGCCGCGGCCTGCCGGGAGCTGCTGCGCGAGGGCGAGGGGCGCTGCACGCTCGTCTGGGTCGCGTCCGCCCCGCCGTCCGAGGCGCTGGCGGACCCCCGCGTCCCGGTGGTCCTGATGCCGTTCACGAGCGACGAGCTCGCCGGCGCGGTCGACAAGGCGATGATCTGCCTCGGCGGCGGGCGCCGGAGCTGAGCCGCCGCCCGCTGCCGCGAAGCGCGTTCAGTACGGCGCGTGCCAGGTGACGCCGAGGGCGCCGATGAGCGCGGTCGTGTCGAACACGCCCGGGAACGTCCCCGTCGGGTTCGTCGCCGTGCGGTTGTTCGTCGGCGTCACCGAGTCGAGGATCGCGAAGTAGACCGAGGCGCTGACGGTCAGGTCGGGGTTCACGCGGTAGGCGGCGCCGCCGGCGAAGGCCCAGGCGTCCGAGTCGGGCAGCGTCGGCGACCAGTGGTTGACGTCCATCCCGGAGATGTCGCGCAGCACGCCCCCGCGGACCGTCCAGCGGTTGTTCACGTCCCACTCGGCGGCGAGCCGGAAGTCGTGGCCGTTGCCGTAGAAGCGCGGCACCTGGATGTCCGCGCCGGCGGAGCCGACGAACCGGTCCTCCTTGTACTCGACGTACCGGCAGAACGTGTAGCCGAACATGACCAGCACCGGCTTCGCCACCCGGTAGGAGAAGCCGACGTTGAGCAGGTTGGGCACCGTCAGCACGGTCGAGACGCCCTGGTCCTGCGTGGCCGGCGTGTTGAGGCCGGCCGGCACGACGAAGTTGCCGTCGCCCGTCTGCGTCACGTTGGCCTTGTGCTTGTAGTCGATGCCGATGGTGAGCGGCATCTCCGGGAGCGGGGTGATCTCGGCGGAGACCTCGTACGACCACGCGCCGCCCTTCACCGCCAGCTCACCGTAGGCGCCGGGCGTGGGCTCCACGCCCTGCTTCAGGTACTGGGACACGTAGTAGTAGATGGGGCCGCCGCCGATGCGGAGGATGCCCGGGATGGCCTCGATGCCGCCCGTGAGGTAGGTGCCGTAGACGCGGCGCTCGACGGTGATGATACGGCCGCGGCCAGCCCAGTCGTCGGGCCAGAACACGTTGCCGCCGAACGGGACGCCGAAGCCGAGCCCCACGCCGGCGCCGCGCCCGCCGAGCGCGTCCAGCTTGCCGCCATAGGAGGCGAAGAGCGCGACCGGCGGCGCCAGGTTGAAGTCCGTGCTCTGCTGCGCGGGCGGCGGCGTGCCGAACTGCGTGCTGCCGGGCGGCGGCTTCCAGTTCGTGTTGAGCCAGAGCCCCGAGGCGTTGAGCGAGAGGTTGAGGCCCTCGGTGCGGGAGAGGGCGGCGGGGTTCGCGTTCGTCGCGCTGGCGCCCTCCTGGGCGGCGACGCCGGCGGAGACGGTGGCGAGGTCGCGGGCGGTGACGCTGGGGACGTCGTAGCCGTTGGCGAGGGCGAGGGCCGGGGCGAGGAGGAGGAGCGCGGCGAGGAGGTGCCTGTTCATGGTCGTGTCCTCGGACCTAGGGGAGCGTGACGGTGGCCGGCGGGACCGTCGTCCCGTCGACGAGGAAGTCGGCCGCGGCGCTCCGCACCTGCGCGCCCGACGCATCCTGCTGCGCGAGGAGCGCGTGGGACACGGCGTTGTTGGGCGCGCTCGCCGATGAGTACACCGTCGTCGGTCCGCCGATCAGGTTGTACAGGAGGCTGTTCGTGGGGTTGGGGACCACCGTGTCGCCGAGCGAGATCTGGCCCCAGGTCTGCTTGGCGGCCTGCGGGACCGAGCCGTTGGGGTTGGCGAGCAGGTTCGGCAGCGGCGCGGTCCGGAGGTTCCGCGCGTAGTTGACGGGATCGCCGGGGTCGAGGACCCACTTCGCGACGGCGACGAGCTGGTTGAAGGCGGCGAAGACCGTGGGATTGAAGGCGGCGTTCCCGGGGGTGACGAGGGCGAACGAGAAGTTCGGGATGCCGAGGAGCCCGCCGAGGACGGGCGCGAGCTGCGGCTGGAACGTCGGAGAGGTGATGCCGATGTCGACGAACGTGCCGCCGCCGACCGAGAGCGCCGCGCGCGACATGCGCGGGTTCGTGGCCACCACCTGCGTGCCCGCGATCGAGCCGAGCGACAGGCCCTGGTAGTAGACGGCGGAGGGATCCACGATCACGCCCGCCGGCAGGATGGCCGCGAGCGGGTCCTGACCCGCCGGCACCGGCGGCACGCCGGTCGGCGGCCGCGCCATCGCCAGGACGAGCGCGGACTGGTCGAGCGCGTTCTGCCGGAGCGCGTCGCGCATCCGGAAGAAGTTCGCCGTGATGAAGTAGCGCGAGCCGGCGATCTTCGGGACGCTGCCGGCGCTGCAGACACCCGGCGGGATCGCGTCCCCCTGGTTCGCGCCCGTGAAGGGCGTGCAGGTTCCATCCGCGCCCGTGCTCGTGTTCACGCAGTCGCTGCTGGCGCTGCACCAGTTGCGTGCGCCGTGGAGCGGGAAGTCGATGGCCGCGGCGATGAATCCCCGCGCGGCGAGCGAATCGGCCACCGCGAGCATGTCCTCCTTCTTGCCGTTGAGGCCGTGACCGAAGACGACCAGCTTCGCGCATCGAGCGCCGGCCGGGAACGGCGGGCTCGGGCAGAGCGGGACATTGGCGGCATTGGGGACGGCCACGAAGGCGGTGAGCGGCGCGAGCAGCGTCGGCACCGTGGCGGGCGTGGTGAGGTCGGTCGCGAGCGTCGGCCGGAACGCTCCGGTGGTCTTGTCGATACCGTCGATGCTGTTGAAGGGGATCGTGAAGAAGCCGGAGACGTTGGTCGTGGGGAGCCCGGCGGGCGGCGTGAACGGGGTCGGCGCGCCGGTGAGGCGGAAGATCGGCTGCCCGGCGCCGTTCTCGATCGCGTACGGCGCGGCGGCGAGCTGGAGCGACACGTCCGTCACCGTCTGCGTCTTCACGGTGTAGACGAGCGCCGCGCAGGTGTTCGTGCCGCTGCAGTCGGCGAGGTTGAGCCCGGTGAGCACCGGCTTGAGCAGATCGCGCTGGACCTGCAGCCCGGCCGCGTCGGCGTCCGAGACGCCCGGCACCTGAGACTTGCACGTGCCCTGCGGCGCCTGCGCCTTCGGCACGCACAGGTCGCTCTGGAACGTGAACACGAGGTCCATGAGCGTGGAGCGGCGGAGCGCCTGGCCCTGGGCGTCCTTCACGGCGCTCGTGACGATGACGAGATAGCGGTGCTTCTCGTCGAGCGGCCGGATGGACGCTGCCGCGGAGAGCGTCACCGCGGGCGCGAGCACGATGGCGGTGGACTGGCCGTTGCTCACGGTCGACGGC
>DASTGH010000595.1:0-3635 GCA_035719345.1 Anaeromyxobacteraceae bacterium | reverse complement strand
GGCACCGGCGCGGGCGCGCGGGCCGAGCCCGAGCAGCACCACGCGCGCCGCCGGGAGGCGGCCCAGGGTGCGGAGCGCGAGCTGCTGGTCGGGCTTGCCGGCGAAGCGCTCCTCTTTGGCGGCGCGGGCGAGGTGCCCGTCGAGGCGCCCGTCGAGGTCGGCGGCGACGCCGCGCAGCCGCGCCGCGGCGTCCTCCTCGAAGACGGGCACGGCGAGGAGGCCCGCGGCGACGTCCACCGCCGCCGCGCCCGACAGGTCGACCTTGGCCATGCCTCCCCGTTTAGCGGGCACCGCCCCGCGCCGCACGCGCCCGCTCGGCCGGCTCGATGCGCCGGATGGCGGCCTCCGCCTCCGCCGCGGCGCAGGCGGGGACGCTCTGGGGCAGGCCGAGGAGCCCGCGGATGGAGCGGGTCTGCGCGGCGAGCTCGCGCAGGCGCGGCAGCGCGGCGCGCGCACCCAGGTCGCCGAGGCGCCGGGCCGCGGCGCGCCGGACGTCGCAGTCGTCGTCGCCGAGGAGGGCGACGTAGGCGGCCACGCGGTCGAGGCGCTCCTCCGCGCCCATCTCCCGCGCCAGGTCGAGCGCGCGCAGGCGCGCCACGCCCGGCCCGCTCTGGGCGGCGGCCACCACCGCCGGCACGGCCGGTGCGCCGGCGCGCGCCAGCAGGTGCGCGGCGCGCTCGGCGAGCTTGCGGTCCTGCGAGAGGTCCTGGGCGACGTCGGCGTAGGCCGGGCCGTCGAGGGTGCGCGGGTCGAGGTCGAAGGCGGCGGCGTAGGCGTCGAGCGCGGCGCTGGCCTGGCCGGGGATGCGGTGCAGCGCGCGCGCCTGCATGACACGCAGGCGGGGGTCGGCCGGGCGGCGCAGGACCGCCGGTGCGATGGCATCGCGGGCCGCCTCCCAGCGCCGCGCCGCGAGGTGCTCCCGCGCGCGCACCACCGGCCGCTCCTCCAGCCAGCGGTTCACGGCGAGGGACGCCGGGACCGCCGCCACCGCGATCGCGGCGAGCGCCAGCATCGCCCAGCGCGACCGCGCCCAGGCCACGAGCCGGTTGCCGCGCACCTCCGGCTCCACCGGCGGCCCGAGCGAGGGGATGGACGGTGCGAGGGGCGTGGGGGCGCTCGGGTCGAGCGTCAGGGTGGCCTCGTCGGCCTGGCCCACGGAGCCGCCGGAGACCGCGGGCGCGGTCACGGCCGGGAGCGGTGGGGCCGCGGCAGCAGCGCCGTTCCACGACCGGGTCCGGCCGCGGCTCGGGCTCGCCGGCCGCGGCGGCGCGAGCGCGCCGACGCACGCCTCCAGCGTGGCGCGCAGGTCCGACGCCGGGGGCCGGGCGTCGGCCTCCTTGGCGCAGGCACGCGCCAGCGCGTCGAGCAACGCCGGCCAGGCGCCGAGGTCGGGCCGCACGTCGAGCAGCGAGGGCACGGGCCGCGTCGCCTGCATCATGAGCAGCCCGCGCGCGTCCTCCGCCTGGAAGGGGTGGTGGCCGGCGAGCATGCGCCAGCCGATGAGCCCGACCGCGTAGACGTCGGCGCGGCCGTCGATGGCGGAGCCGAGCGCCTGCTCGGGCGACAGGTACTCGGGCGTGCCGACGACCATGCCCGCCTGCGTGTCGCTGGCCACGCCCGGGTCGGTGATCTTGGCGATGCCGAAGTCGAGCAGCTTCACGACGCCGTCGGCGCCGGCGGTGAGGAAGATGTTCTCGGGCTTGAGGTCGCGGTGGACGACGCCGCGCGCGTGCGCCGCCTCGAGGCCGCTGCAGACCTGGACGAGGATCCGGATCGCCTCCTCCGGCATCATCGGACCGGCGCGGCGCAGCCGGTCGAAGAGACTCTCGCCCTCCAGCAGCTCCATGGCGAGGAAGAGCCAGCCCTCCGGGCTGCGGCCGAAGTCGGTGACGCGCACGATGTGGTCGTGCTCGAGCGAGGCGGCGATCTCGGCCTCGCGGCGGAAGCGCTCGGCGATGTCGGGAAGGGTGGAGAGATCGGGCCGGAGCACCTTCAGCGCCAGCTCCTTGCGCATGTACACGTGCTCGGCTCGGAAGATCGACCCCATCCCGCCGCTGGCGATGTGCGCGGCGAGCCGGTAGCGGCCGTCGAGCGTGGTCCCGACGAGGGACTCCGGGCGAAAGCTGGAAGGAGTGGGGAGCACGGGCCAGAGCGATATTACCCCGACGCGTCCGCGCGTCGAGGCGGCCACCGCTCGAGCGGGTCGTGCCACCCGCACCCGGAGGCGACGCGCCCGGGCGGGCGCTTCCGGGCGGGGGAGGCGCACCTACCTTCTCGCCTGCGAGGACGCGCATGCGCGGGCGGTGGAGCAGCCGAGACGAGCCCGCGCGCCTGCTGCGGCGCGACGCGTGACCGCGCAAGGGTCGCTCCTGGCGCGCGCGCGCCCGCTGCTCGCCGCCCGGCTCGCCTCGGCGCTCCTGGGCGTGTCGCTGCCCATGGTGGTGGCGCGGGTGCTCTCGCCCGCCGAGTACGGGACCTACCGGGCGGCGCTGCTCGTGGCCGCATCGCTGGCGCTCGTGCTGCCCATGGGCGTCTCCATCTCGCTCTTCTACTTCGTACCGCGCGAGCCGCGGACGAGCGGCCGGTGGGTGGCGGGCGCGCTCGCCTGGACGTGGGCGGCCGGCCTCGTCGCCGCCGCGCTGCTGCTCGCCGGCGGCGACCTGCTCGTGCGCCACTTCGGGAACCCCGCGCTCCGCGCGCAGCTCCCCTGGGTGGCGCTCTCGACGCTCTTCACGCTCGGCGGCAGCGCGCTCGACCTGGCGCTCGCGGCGAGCGGCGCGCTGGGCGCGGCCGGCCTGGTGCGCGCCGGGACCGAGCTCACGCGCGCCGCCGCCATGATCGCGGGAACGCTCGCGCTCGGGTCGCTCCAGGGCGCGCTCTGCGGCCTGGCGGTCGCTGCCGGCCTGCGCGCCGCGCTGGCGTGGGTGTGGCTCTCGCGGCGCTTCCCGCTCGAGCTCCGCGGCGCGGCGCTGCGTCGCCAGCTCGGGTACGCCCTGCCCTTCGGGGCGGCGGCGGTGGCGGCGACCGCGCAGACCCAGCTCCATCTCTACGCGGTCGGCGGCGCGGTCTCGGCGGCGGCGTTCGCGGTCTACACGGTCGGCTGCTTCCAGCTCCCCATCGTCGACGTGCTCTACACGCCGGTGTCGGAGGTGCTCCAGATCGGGCTCGCCGAGCTGGAGCGCGCGGGACGCGCCGGCCGCGCGCTGGCGCTGTTCCGGGAGGCGGTGGCGCGCCTGTCGCTGGCGCTCCTCCCGCTCGTCGCGCTGCTGCTCGCGGTGGCGCCGGCGTTCATCGCGCTCCTCTTCTCGGAGCGTTACCTCGAGGCCGCACCCCTCTTCCGCATCTCGCTCCTCGCCGTGCCGCTGGCGGCGCTGCCGCTCGACGGCGTCCTGCGCGCCACGGCCCAGAACCGGTTCATGCTGGCCGTCTCGGTCGCCAAGCTGGCCGCGACCGCGGTCCTCGTGCTCGCCGGCTTCCGCGCGCTCGGCCCCGCCGGCGCGCTCGCCGGCTGGATCCTGGCCGAGGCGGCCGCCCGGATGGCGGTGCTGGTGCGGGTGGGGCGACTCCTGGGCGCCGGGCCGCGCGACGTGCTCCCCTGGGGCGACCTCGGGCGGCAGGCGCTGGCCGCGGCCGCC
>DASTGH010000594.1:0-11876 GCA_035719345.1 Anaeromyxobacteraceae bacterium | reverse complement strand
GGATCCGCTCGCGCGCGGCGGGTACGCCACCTTCCCGGTGGGCTCGGCCGGCGCGGCGGAACGGCTGGCGCGCGCCGTCGAGGGCACGATCTTCTGGGCGGGCGAGGCCACCGCCGGGGCGCACGCCGGGACCGTCGACGGCGCGATCCTGAGCGGCGAGCGCGCAGCGCGCGAGGTGCTCGCGGCGCTCGCCGGGTGAGCCCCGGGTCGTCCGCCCGCCGCGGGGCGGCGGGCCGCCCGCCGGGCGCCGCGATGCCTACGTTGAGGATGCGGCGCCGGGCTCGCGCCCGGCCGCACCTGCATGCGCGGCCTCGGCGAGCACCAGCTCCTCGTCCTCCTCGTCCAGTTCACGGTGCTGCTCGCCGGGGCCCGGCTCCTCGGGGCGGTCGCCCGCCGCTTCGGCCAGCCCTCGGTCATGGGCGAGGTGATCGCCGGCGTCCTCCTCGGACCGTCGATCCTCGGCCACCTTGCGCCGTCGCTGGAGGCGGCGCTCTTCCCGCGCGACCCGCGCCAGAACGCGCTGCTCGAGCTCCTGAGCTGGATCGGGATGATCCTGCTCATGCTGCGCACCGGGATCGAGACGGAGCTCGGACGGTGGCGCTCGCTCAAGGCTCCGGCGCTCCTCTCCACCGCCTTCGGCGTGGCCGTTCCCTTCGCGGTGGGGGTGGTCATCGGGCTCATCGTGCCCGCCGACCTCGTCGGCCGCGGCGGCCGCCCGCTCTTCATCGCCTTCCTGGGCACCGCCATGTCCATCTCGGCGGTGAAGGTCATCGCCAAGATCCTGCTCGACCTCGACCTCATGCGGCGCGACGTGGGGTTCGTCATCCTGGGCGCCTCCATCCTCGACGACACCGTGGGCTGGGTCATCCTGGCGGTGGTGGTCCGCGTCGCCACCACCGGGCGCTTCGGCGTCGAGTCGGTGGCCGCGACGCTGGCCGCGACGCTCGGGTTCGCGCTGGCCGCGCTGCTCGTGATCCGCCCGCTGGCGGGGCGCCTCATCCGCTGGCTCGAGCGCGAGGGGCGCCTGGAGCACGGCACCATCACCGCCGTCCTCGTCCTCACCCTGGCCTGCGCCAGCCTCACCCAGGCGCTCGGCATCCACGCCATCTTCGGCGCGTTCGTGGCGGGCATGCTGGTCGGCGAGCTGCCGCGCATGAAGGAGGCCACGCTCGCGTCCATCGACGCCATGGTCCTGGGCGTCTTCGCCCCCGTCTTCTTCGCCTATTCGGGCCTCCAGGTCCGGGCGCTGGCGCTCCCCGGCGCGGCCATCAGCCTCCTCGTCCTCGGCGGAGCCATCGTCGGCAAGATCGTGGGCGCCGGGCTCGGCGCGCGGCTCGGAGGGATGCGGCTGCGCGAGGCGCTGGCGGTCGGCATCGGGCTCTCGGCCCGTGGGTCGACCGAGCTGGTGGTGGCGCGCATCGGCATGGACCTGGGCGTCCTGGGCGCACCCATGTACGCGCTCGTCGTCCTCGTCCCCATCGTCACGAGCCTGGTCGCGCCCCCGCTCCTCCGCCTCGCGCTGCGCGGGCTGCCGCCCGGTGGCGACGAGGCGCGGCGGCTGGCGGAGGAGGAGGACGAGGAGCGCTCGCTGGTGCGGCGCCGCGGGACGAAGATCCTCGTCCCCACCTCGGGCGAGCCGCACGCGGTGCAGGCGTTGCGGCTGGCCGCACCCCTGGCGCGACTCCCCGGCGCCACCCTCGTCGGGCTCTCGGTGTCGACGCCGACGCCCGCCGGCGGCCGGGCGGGTGGTGACGGCGCCCTCCACCGCGACGGGCGGGAGGCGGAGGCGCGCTCGCGCGCCGTCATGGAGGAGTTCGACCTCCCCGACTTCCACGCGACGGTGGTCGCGGCCCGCTCCGTCGACGAGGCGGTGCGCGAGGAGGTGGCGCGCGGCTACGACCTCGTCTTCCTGGGCGTGAGCCGCCCGAGCGCGCTCTCCCGGCGGCTCCTGCGCGCGCTCCTCGCCTCCGGCCGCTGCGAGGTGGTTCTGGTGCGGACGCGCTCCGGCCGCGAGCCGTTCCGGACGATCGTCGTGCCCGTGACGGGCACGGCCCCCTCGCGCGCCGCGGCGGAGCTGGCCATCCTGTACGCGCGCGAGCGCGGGGCGCGCCTCCATCTCCTCCACGCCGTGGACCCCGGCGCGGCGCGCGACGCGCGCGCGCTCGCCGAGCAGCGCGACGTCGGGGCGCGGATGATGGAGGAGTGGGTGGAGCGCGGCCGCCAGCAGGGCGTCGACGTCCGCGCCCGGCTCGTCTCCTCGAGCCACCCGGCGCGCGCCATCGTCGAGCGGGCGGTGGAGGAGCGGGCGGACCTCCTCCTCCTCGGCGCCACGCCGCGGCGCGTGGGGGAGCGCGCCTACTTCGGGCCGACCACGGACCGCGTGCTGGCGGACGCGCCCTGCGCCGTGGCCGTCTACGTGGGCGGGGTCCGGCCCGAGGCGCTGCGCGCCGCGGTGCCGGAGCCTCGCGGCGCCACCGTCACTCCGACTTCTTCATCTGCTCCGAGAGGTAGTTCTGGAGCCCCACCTGCTGGATGAGCGAGAGCTGCGCCTCGAGCCAGTTGGCGTGCTCCTCCTCCTCCACCAGGATGTCCTCGAGGAGCTCGGCGGTGCCGTTGTCCCCCTCGGCGCGGCACAGCTCGATGCCGCGGTTGAGGACGGGGATGGCGTGCGCCTCCAGCGCCAGGTCGCTCTTGAGCTGCTCGTCCACCGTCTGCCCGATGTTGAGCTTCCCCAGGCGCTGCAGGTTGGGGAGGCCCTCCAGGTAGAGGATGCGCTCGATGACCTGGTCGGCGTGCTTCATCTCGTCGATCGACTCGTGCTTGATCTTGTGCCAGAGCCGCTCGTACCCCCAGTTCTCGCACATGCGCGCGTGCAGGAAGTACTGGTTGATGGCCGTGAGCTCGTTCGTGAGCACGTCGTTCAAGAGGTCGATGACCTTCGAGCTTCCCTTCACGTGTCCTCCTCGCGGCCGGGTGAGGCCGACCCCTCGAAGCACCGCCACCCCACCCGACGGAGCGAGGCATCTTAGGATTGGGCCGTGACGTTGGCAATCGCGGCCGCGCTGGCGCTGTTCACGGTACGTTCAGGCGACCCCATCGTCCGCGAGTCGAGGCCCTTCGCGGGGGGCCTGGCCACGGTGTCGGTCGTCGGCGGCCGCCCGGCGGCCCGGGCGCGGGCGGTGGAGGAGGCGTTCCAGGCCTTCGCGCGCGTCGACGAGGTCATGAACGAGTGGCGGCCGGAGAGCCCGCTCTCGGCGCTGAACGCGGCGGCCGGGTCCGGAGCCTGGACGCGGCTCCCGCCCGACCTGTGCCGGGTGCTGCGCCTCGCCCTCGACGGCGCCCGGCGCAGCGGCGGGCTGTTCGATCCGACCTGGGCCGCGCTCCGCCCGGCCTGGCGCTTCGACGCGGGCGCGTCGCCGCCCGGCGACGGGCAGGTGGCGGCGCTCTGCCCGCTCGTGGGATGGCGCGCGGTGGCGGTCGAGCCCGCGCCGGGGGGCGCCTGCCGCGCGCGCCTGCCGCGCGAGGGCATGGCCGTGGGGCTCGGCGGCATCGCCAAGGGCTGGGCCGTCGACCGGGCGGTCGCCGCGCTTCGCCGCCGCGGCTTCAGCCGCTTCCTGGTGCAGGCGGGCGGCGACCTCTACGCCGGCCGCGGCCCCCGCGGACAGGGCTGGACGGTCGGCATCCGCGACCCTCGCGGGCCGGGCGACGCGGTCTTCGCCCACCTCGCGCTGCGCGACCGCGCGTTCTCGACGAGCGGGGACTACGAGCACTTCTTCGAGGCAGGGGGACGGCGGTACCACCACGTCATCGACCCGCGCACCTGCCGGCCGGCGGAGGGCGCGCGCTCGGTGACGATCCGGGCGCGCTCGGCGGTGGAGGCCGAGGTCCTCTCCAAGGCGGCGTTCGTCGCCGGCGGCGAGGGGGGCCTGCGCCTGGTGGAGCGCGAGGGCGCGGCCGCGGTGGTGGTCACGGCGGACAACCACGTGCTCCGCTCGCCATCCCTGGCGGCGGCGTTGCGGCTGGATCGCGCGCCGACGCCGTGAGCCGCGCCGGCAGGAAGAAGGTCCAGGCGAGGAGCCCCGCCCACCCGAGCAGCGCCGCCTCGAACACGCAGAAGGAGGCGATCTTGGCCCAGGCCAGGGAGGGCGCCAGGTAGCGCACGCCGAAGCTGGCCAGGATGCCGGCGAGCGCGCTCGCGAACGTCACCCCGACGAGGACGGCGAAGGGGCGCCGGCGGATGGCGCCGACGAAGCCGACGAGGTGCGCCACGGCGAAGATGGCCAGGGGGATGGCGACGAGGTGCGGCAGGGCGACCTCGAGGAGGCCGGAGAGGCTCTTCGCCGCGGTGAAGCGCGCCTCGGATCCGAGGTAGAACTCGCGCACGCGGGCGGCGCCCGGGCCGAGCTTCAGCGCGAAGAGCGCGGCTGCGCTCGCCGCCTGCAGGAGCAGCGTCGCGGCGAGCACCGCGGCGGCGCCGCGGAACGGCCTGAGGCGCGGGTCACGCACCGGCCCGCACCGGGCGCCCGAAGCGCGCGAACGCGACGCCGATGCCGGCGAGCAGGAAGGCGACGGTGGCGGCGAAGGTGACGACCCGCAGCGCGCCCAGCCCGTGCGCCGCGACCACGGCGAACGGCGCCGCCAGATCGGCCGCGGCCGCCAGCGCGCCCCCGCCCAGGAGCAGCGCCCGCGCCCGCGCCGGGAGCGGGCTCACCGCGTGCAGCGAGCCGAGCATGACGAGGAGGAACCCGTAGACGAAGGCGTTCACGTGGACCTCCTCCCACAGCGCCACGGCGGCGAGCGGCTCGGCGCCGTCCTCGCCCAGGTAATGCGCCAGGACGCCGTGCGGGGAGAGCCCGCCGGCGACGCCGCGCTGCACCGCCAGCGCCACCACCAGCACGGCCGCGAACGACAGGAACCATCGCACGGGCGGGCGAGCGCGCTCCGTCGCCTCGCCTCCGGGCGCGACCAGGAACCTCACGGCTTCACCTCCAGCACCGCGACCTTGAGCGCCTGCAGGAGCCAGCGCGACTCCTCGGCGATGCCCCGCGCGGTCAGCGTCGCGCCGGTGATGGGCGCCAGGTCCTGTCCCACGGCGAGCCGGTCGTCGGGGCCCTTCCCGGCGAGCTGCGCCAGCCAGCGATCGGGCGGCCGGTACTCGTCCGGCTCGAGGAAGGCCACCACCGTGATGCGCCGGATGCGCCCGTCCGGCTCGAAGGCGATGGCGAACGTCTCGCGCTTGGTGCGGACGACGTGGCTGTGGATGACGGCGTACCCCGCGACCGCGCCGGCCTTGCGGGCGGTGTAGAAGGTGACGAGGCGCTCCTTCACCTTGGCGCGCGCCAGCTTCTCGATGCGAGCCACCAGGTCGTCGGTGAGCACGACGTCGCGCGCGGCGAAGTCATCGGCCTCCGGGAACACGGCGGCGAGCACGCCGCGCTCCTTCTCGGCCGCGGAGACGCCGGCGCCGTGGGCGGCGACGGGCCCGAGCAGGAGCGCGAACGCGATCGTGATCGGGGCCCGTCGCACGTCGACCTCTCCTAGAACACGAACCCGGCGCCCAGGTTGACGGCGCGCGTCGTGCCACCCGGGGCATCGGACTGCCGCCACTGGAAGTCCGCCTTCGCCACCACCGTGGGGATGGGCTTGAAGGTGAGACCGGCGGTGACGAGGTCGTACTTGAGAGCGGGGTTCACGGTGCCGCCGGTGGGGACCTGGTCGTGCAGGTTGAGCCGCTCCCAGCGGACGAAGGGCGCGAGCTGCATCTCGCTGCCGGCGAGCGAGAAGACGTCGTACGCCAGCTCGCCGTAGCCGCCGCGCACCCGGCTGCCGATCACCTGCTCGCCGGAGAGCCCGAGCTTCTCCGAGAGGAGGTCGGCGTCGCCCAGCGTGCCCTGCGCCAGGAGCACCCGCGCCTGCAGGCCGCGCCAGGCGAGCTGTCCGTGGATCTCCGCCAGCGTCACGTCGGCGTGGATGGGCTGCCCGGCGTCGGTCGTCTCGCCCTGCCCGGCGCGGCCGCCGTAGAACGCGCCACCCACCGAGGCCGGACCGAAGTCGTAGGCGAGGGACACGACGCCGGCCCAGCTCTCGGCGCGCGACTCGGCGCCGCCGCTGCGGGCGCGGCGCAACCACTCCTGCGCCGTGACCGGCTCCTCGGCGTCCGGGCCACCCTGGCCGATGGGATCGAGGCCGGTGAGGAGGTACGCCTTGTAGCGGAAGCCGGAGACCTCCCCGTGCAGTCCGGCGCCGTTCTCGCTCCAGGTGGCGGGGATGATGAACGTCTCCACGTCCGGGCGGTTCACGCCGTGGAAGAACGGCGGCTCGTGCATCTCGTTGATGAACCCCATGGGCACGAGCACGTTGCCGATGCGCAGCCGGAGCGCGTCGGTGAAGAGGAAGTCGAGGTAGGCGAACTCGACCGCCACCTCCTTCCCGGCGTGCTCGAACTCGATCTCGGAGTTGAAGACGATCTTCGGGCCGAACCGGTAGCCGGCGTAGAGGACGACGCGGCGCAGGTCGGTCTGGGCGGTCTCCGGATCGTCCGTCCGGCGGGGCGAGGGCGGCGGGTCGTGGAGGTTGCTGTGGAACGTGAACTCGCCGTACCCGCCGATGGCGAGGCCCTTCGGCTGGTAGTAGACCTTGGAGGCGGCCGGGCCCATGCCGGCGAACGACCGGTACTCGACGTCCGGGATGCCGATGTCGAGCTTGAGCCGGCGCAGCTCCTCGGAGAGCGTCTTGACCTGCTCCTGGGTGGCGGGCGCGTCCGGCGCGGTCGCGGGCGGGGTGGGCTTGGCCTCCTCGGCGAGAGCCGGCGCGGCGAGGAGGACGGTCGCGAGCGCCGCGACGGCGGTGCGGTGGTTCATCGATGAGGGGTCGGGCGCAGAGGCCGCTGGTCCTTTCCTGGGTGAGACGTACTGCGGGTGAACGGCCCCGAGCCGGGCCGTGGGGTTCAGGCGGCGCGGACGCCGCCGCCTTCGTCGAGGCACTCGCAGCCGGGGCACGGCACGTCCTTGCCGCAGGCGGGTCGCGGCCCGCCGACGAGCGCCTTCATCGCATCGACGCAGCAGCCGCAGCTCGTGCCGGCGCGGGTCAGCCCGACGATCTCCAGCTCGCTGGCCCCGGTCGCGACCAGCTCCCGCATGCGGGCGTCGGACACGGCGTGGCAGACACAGACGATCATGCTGCGTTCCCCTGAGCGTCGATGCGCTTCACGTAGATCTCGCGCGCGATCTCGGGATCGAGCGCGATGGTGGTCTCCCCCACCTCGATGACGTACGAGGGGGAGCGCTGGTGCAGCCGGACCTCGCTCCCGGGGATGACGCCCAGGGCGGCGAGACGGTCCATGCGGTCGTGGAACTTGGGCGCGATGAAGACGATGCGCGCCGGCGTGCCCAGCTCGAAGCTGGTGAGGCCGGTGACGAGCGGGCGCAGCGTCTTGGCGGCGGCCCCGCAGCACGGGCCGGGCGGGATGGCCTTGCCGTGGGGACAGGTCGGCGGGTGGCCGAGCAGCGTGCACACCGACTCCGTCGCCTCGGGCGAGAGGATGTGCTCCATCTCGCAGGCCTGGCTCTCGGCCGCGTCGTCGGAGAGCTGGAGGAGGTCGCGGAACAGCCGCTCGGTGAGGCGGTGCCGGCGCACCACGTCGCGCGCCCGCCGCTCGCCGTCGGCGGTGAGCTGGACCCGGCCCCCCGCGAGGTTCACCAGCCCGGCGCCCTCCAGCTCGCGCAGCGCCGGGAGCGCCAGGCCGGCGGCGTGCGCCCCGTGGCCCTCCGCGTGCGCCAGGATCGCGCCCGGGTCGTCGCGCCCCTGCTCGCGCTCGGTGAAGATGGTCTCGAGGAGCTCCTCGACCTGCTGGCGCTCGATGGGGGTCATCGCTCGGCGCTCCGGCGGCGATCGAGGAAGGCCTTGAGCCGCCCGGCCAGGCCGGTCTCCTGCGGGAAGCTGTAGCTGCAGGACGGGCAGCACAGCACCTTGCAGCCCGACGACATGGGACAGCTCGGGCGGCAGCCCTGCCCCTCGGCGTCGAACTCGTGGCCGCAGAGCGGGCAGCGCTCCATGCGCTTCACCAGGGCCGGCATCAGTAGAACCGCCTCATGAGCACGTTCACCACCGCGCCCACGGCCATGGAGAAGGGGACGATGAAGGAGGCGATGGCGACGCCGGTCTTCCAGCCGCGCTCCTTCAGGATCATGAAGAAGTTCGCGATGCAGGGGATGAAGAGCGTGATGGTGACGAGCGCGACGGTGATCTCGATGTTCATCTCGCGGGTGAGCGCCCCCGCCTTCATGAACGGCTCGTAGTGCAGGAAGAGGCCGGCGGCGGCGTAGTCGCGGCGCAGGAACCCGAGGATGAAGGCCGTGGCGGCCTCCTTCGGGAGCTGCAGCAGGTCCACCACCACCGGCGCCATGACGCGCTCCAGGACGGCGATCCCGCCGATGCGGTCGAGGCCCCACAGGATGAGCGTGCCGACCACGAAGAGCGGCAGCGCCTCGCGCAGGTACCACTCGATGCGCGCCAGCGTCTTCACCGCCACGTTGCCGGCCTGCGGCACGCGCAGCGGCGGCAGCTCCAGGATGAAGTCGGAGCCGCGCCCGGGCAGCACCCGCGCCGCCAGCCAGCCGACGACCACGATGACCGCCACCACCGCGCCCGCGAACCAGGCGGTGGCGGCGAGCGTCAGGTTGGCCGTCATCGCCAGGATGACGGCGAGCTGCGCGCTGCACGGGACGCCGAGCGCCAGCAGCAGCGTCACGATGACGCGCTCCTTGCGCGTCTCCATGATCCGGGCGGTCATGGTGGCCATCGTGTCGCAGCCCAGGCCGAGCACCATGGGCAGCACGGCCTTGCCGTTCAGGCCCATGCGCTTGAAGACCTTGTTCACCATGACCGCGAGCCGCGGCAGGTACCCCGAGTCCTCGAGCATGCTGAAGGCGACGAAGAAGGTGGCGACGATGGGCAGGACGATGGCCATGCCGTACGACAGCCCCATCGAGAAGACGCCGTACTTGCCGACGAGGAAGCCGCCGTGCTCCCGGAACGGCACGCCGGCCGGGCCCACCAGGAACTCCTGCAGCCCCTTCCACGGCACGAGGAGGCGGACGAGCGCGTCGGTCCAGGGGACGAGCCGGTCGTAGAAGACCGCGTTCTCCAGGAAGTCGACGGCGGTCTTCGCCCCGAAGACGCCGACGAACTCGTAGCAGACGAAGAGCACCAGCGCGAGGATGGGCAGGCCGAGGAGCGGGTGCGTGGACCAGGCGCCGAGCTGCCGGCCGAGGCTGCTCGAGACCGAGCGCTCGCCGCGCGTGACCACGGCGTCGTGCAGCCGGTCCACCGACGCCAGCCGCTGCTTCGAGACGACGAAGCGGAGCGACTCGGGATAGCGCGCGGCGAGGCGGCGCCGGACCTCCTCGACGCGGGCCAGGTCGGCCTCGGAGACGGCGCCGGCCAGGTGCGGCCGGACCGAGTCGTCGCCGGAGAGCAGCATGAGGGCGAGCGCGCGCCGCGACAGGCCGCCGCGAGCCGGGACGATGGGGTCGAGCTCGGAGAGCGCCGTCTCGATGGCGTCGTCGTAGCGCGGCAGGAAGCGCGAGCGGCGCGCCGCGGGCAGGGCCGCGGTGAGCTGGGGCAGCCCCTTGCGCTCGACCGCGACCGTGGGCACGACGTCGACGCCGAGCGCCGAGGAGAGCGCGGCGGCGTCCACCTGGAAGCCGCGGCTGGCCGCCTCGTCGGCCATGTTGAGGGCGAGCACGAACGGCACGCCGGCCTCGGCCAGCTGCACGCTGAGGAGCAGCCCGCGCCGCAGGTTCTTCGCGTCGCAGACCTGGAGGCAGGCGTAGTCGCGCTCCTGGAGCAGGATGTCGCGCGTGACCTGCTCGTCCTCGGACATGGGGGTGAGGTTGTTCGTCCCCGGCGTGTCCATCACGTGCCAGGGCTGCCCCTCGAGCGTGGCCGAGCCGCGCGTCACCTCGACGGTCGTCCCAGGGTAGTTGGAGACCGTCACGTACTTGCCGGTGAGCGCGCCGAAGAGGACGCTCTTCCCGACGTTGGGATTGCCGACGAGGATCACCGAGCGGACCGCGGCCACCACCTGCTTGTCGAGCGGCTGGCTCCGGGCCGCGCCGGCGGCGGGGGGCGTCACGCGGCCGTCTCCTTCTTGGCGCCGCGGCGGCAGGCGGCGCACCGGCCGTAGAGCTCGACGCGGCGCCGCTCGACCTCGAAGCCGTGGCGGCGGGCGACGCGGAGCTGGAGCTCGGCGATGCGCGCGCTCTCGAACTCCACGATCTCGCCGCAGCCGGTGCAGATGAGGTGATCGTGCGCGTCGGCGTGGCGGTGGGTGGAGGGCTCGTAGCGCGTCTGCCCGTCGCCGAACTGCCGCGGCACGGCCAGGCCGCACTCGGCCAGCAGCTTCATGGTGCGGTAGACGGTGGCCACCGACACGCGCGGATCGTCCTGCCGCGCCCGCGACACCACCGCCTCGACCGGGACGTGGCCGCCCAGCGCGAAGAAGGCGTGCACCACCACGTCGCGCTGCCGCGAGTGCTTGAGGCCGCGCCGCTGCAGGAACTCGCCGAGCAGCGCCAGGGGATCGCGCCGACCTTCCCGCCCTTCGCGCCTCGGCGCCCTGTCGTCCGCCATCGTCATCTTGATAGCGATTCTCAATATCAAGACCAGGACCGGCTGGCAAGGCCCCTGGAGCGGAATTTCTCCGCGCAAGGCCTGCGTTTTCCGGGATCCCCGCGGATCCGCTGCGCAACCGCTGCGCGCGGGTTGATGGGGGTCAAGCGGGCGGTCAGGGGACCACAGGCGGGACCGCAGCCGAGACCGGAACCGGAACCGGCGGCGGGTTGCGAGCGCGGGTGCGGCTGCGGCTGCGGGACCTACCTCGTCCCGCCGTGGTCCTTCCACCACGCCGTCCACCGCTCCACCGCGCCGGGGCCGTCGCCGCCGGCGTCGGTCCCCGCCAGATCCACGAGCGAGGCGCGCGCCTGGCGGCGCACCTCGGGGGAGCCGTCCTCGAGGAGCTGCACGAGGCGGGGCACGTAGCGGAGCGCCTCGGCCCGGTCGCGGTGGCGCGCCAGCTCGGCGGCGAGCGCGCGCGCCTCCGGGTCGGGGGAGCCGAGGTGCCGGGAGAGGTCGACCGATCGGATCGTCCCCGCCGAGCGCCAGCGCTCCAGGGACCCCGGCAGCGCCAGCGTGAGGACGAGGGCCATGAGGCCCACCTGGATGAACGCCTTGCCCGCGTGATAGCGGCCGGCGCGCACCAGCGCGTAGCGGTACGCGGCGAAGAGGGCGATGAAGGTGGCGAGCAGGAGCGGCGCGACGACGAGCGAGGCGCGCGGCGCCTTCCCCTCGCGCACCGCCTGCTCCAGGAGCGGCGCGCCGAAGAGCGTCACGCCGGCGGACGCGAGCAGGAGCACGTACAGGACGAGGCGCGCCCTGCCGCGCCTCGCCATGGGCGGTCCGCCCGTGTCGCGGAGGGTGGCTCCCGGCTGCATGCCGAGGGTTAAAGCACGGGCGCGGCGGATGCGCCACCCGGCGGCCGCGCAGCGCTTGACGAAAGGGCCGCCGGCGCGCACGTTGCGGCCGCCGATGGCCGAGATCGACGACGAGCTGGTGGCGCGCGCGCTGCGCTGGTGCGCCGAGGCGGGGCGGCACGCGGCCGCCGGGGAGGTGCGCGCGGCCCTCGCGCCGCTCTCCTGGGACGAGCTCCTCGCCGCCCGCGCCCTCCTCGCCGATCCGCCCCCGGCGCGGCCGCTCGGACCGCACGCCCTCGCCGACCTCGCGCGCGGCGCGCTCCCCGACGTCGCGGCCGAGCGCGAGCGGGAGGGGCGCTACGGCCCCGCGCCCGAGGCGCCGCTTCCCTCCCCGCCCGAGGATGC
>DASTGH010000593.1:0-2449 GCA_035719345.1 Anaeromyxobacteraceae bacterium | reverse complement strand
CGAAGCTCGAGCCGGCCCTGGTCCTTGAGCCAGGAGAGCTCCGGCCCGACGCCGGGGTAGTCGAGGCCGGCGCTGATGGAGTGCGCCTCCGCGATCTGGCCCTGCTCGGTCTGGAGCACGTAGCTCCGCGAGCCGTGCAGGACCCCGGGCCGCCCGCGCGCCAGCGCCGCGCCGTGCTTGCCGGTGTCGAGGCCGTGGCCGGCCGCCTCGACGCCGACGAGCCGCACGCCGGGGTCGCCGAGGAACGCGCTGAAGATGCCCATGGCGTTGGAGCCGCCGCCGACGCAGGCGACGACCGCGTCCGGCAGGCGGTCGGCGACCTCGATGCACTGCGCGCGCGCCTCGCTGCCGATGACCGACTGGAAGTCGCGCACGAGCGCGGGGTAGGGGTGCGGCCCCGCCACCGAGCCGATGATGTAGTGCGTGTCGCGGACGTTCGTCACCCAGTCGCGGATGGCCTCGTTCATCGCGTCCTTGAGCGTCCGCGAGCCGGCCTGGACCGGGACGACGCGCGCGCCGAGGAGCTGCATGCGGAACACGTTCAGCGCCTGACGCTCGACGTCGAGCGCGCCCATGAAGACGTCGCAGGGCAGCCCGAAGAGCGCCGCGGCGGTGGCGGTGGCGACGCCGTGCTGCCCGGCGCCGGTCTCGGCGATGATGCGCGTCTTGCCCATGCGGCGGGCGAGCAGCACCTGCCCCAGCGTGTTGTTGATCTTGTGCGCGCCAGTGTGGCACAGGTCCTCGCGCTTGAGCAGGACGCGGCAGCCGCCGGCCGCCGCGGCCATGCGGCGCGCCTCCCCCAGCGCGGTGGGCCGCCCGGCGAAGCGCCGGAGCAGCTCGTCGAGCTCGCGTCCGAAGGCGGGGTCCTGGCGCGCCGCGCGCCACGCCGCCTCGAGCTCCTCCAGCGCCGGGATGAGCGTCTCGGGCACGTAGCGGCCGCCGTACGGGCCGAAATGGCCGGCGGCGTCGGGGAGCGTGGTCACGGCGCGATCTCCTGGGAAGCGTTCTCGACGAAGCGGCGCACCTGCTCCGGGTCCTTCACCCCCGGCGCGCTCTCCACCCCGCTCGCCACGTCGACGGCGTAGGGGCGCACCGCGCGCACCGCGGCGGCGACGTTGTCGGGGCGGAGCCCGCCCGCGAGGATGACGCGGGCGCGCCGCGCGACCTCGGCGGCCAGCGCCCAGTCGAAGGTCTGCCCGCTGCCGCCGTATCCCGCGCTGGGCGCGTCGAGCAGCACCGCCTTCACGCGGTAGCGGTGCAGGTCGGCGAGGCTCTCCGGTCCGGCCACCCGGAACGCCTTGATGGCGGGGATGGGGTAGCCGTTCACGTCCTCCCAGCTCTCGTCGCCGTGGAGCTGGACCGCCTGCACGCCGGACTGCGCCGCGAGAGAGAGGACCTCGGTCGGCGGCTGGTTCACGAACACGCCGACGGTCGTCACGAGCGGCGGCAGGCGCTCGACGATGGCCCGCACCGCTTCCGCGTCGACGTGGCGCTTGGAGCCGGGCCACAGGTTGAAGCCGAGCGCGTCCGCCCCCAGCTCGCAGGCGAGGAGCGCGTCCTCGAGGCGGGTCAGTCCGCAGATCTTGATGCGGGGGCGGGGCATATCTCTTCGGGGACGGGGCCCTTCGACTCCGCGACGCCGTCGCGTCGCTACGCTCAGGGTGAACGACCTCGCTTGCGATCGAGTTCGGGAACGAGGGTCATCACGAGGCGACCATCTCGCGGATCAGCGCGCCGGGGTCCGCTGCCCGCACCAGCGCCTCCCCCACGAGCAGGTTGGCCGCGCCGGCCGCGCGCAGGCGGCGGGCGTCGGCGGCGGTGCGGACGCCGCTCTCGGCGACGCCCTTCACGCCGGGGGGGCAGGAGCGGCAGGAGCGCCTCGCTCGCCGCCAGGTCGACGGCGAACGTGTGCAGGTTCCGGTTGTTCACGCCGACGATGCGCGCGCCCGCCGCGAGCGCGCCGTCCAGCTCCGGCCGGTCGTGCACCTCGACCAGCGCCGCCAGGCCGAGCGCCTCGCATGCGCCGAGGAGGCGCCGGAGCTCGTCGGGCGGGAGCGCGGCGACGATGAGCAGCGCGGCGTCGGCGCCGTGGAATCGCGCCTCGAGGAGCTGGTAGCGGTCGACGACGAAGTCCTTCCGCAGGAGCGGCGTCGCCACCGCCGCGCGCACCGCGGCGAGGTCCTCGAGCGACCCGCCGAAGCCGGGGCCGTCGGTCAGCACCGAGATGGCCGCGGCGCCGGCGGCGGCGTAGCGGCGCGCCTGCTCGACCGCGTCGAGGCCGGCGGCGATGGCGCCGGCGGAGGGGCTGGCGCGCTTCACCTCGGCCACGACCCGCGCCGGCGCCCCGCGCGCGGCGAGGGCGCCCGCGAAGTCGCGCGGAGGCTGCCGACAGCCCGACCGTTCAACCGGAAGCATCCGATGATCCGACTGAAGAACGCGACCTTGAGAC
>DASTGH010000592.1:0-3266 GCA_035719345.1 Anaeromyxobacteraceae bacterium | reverse complement strand
GCCGCACCCGCGAAGTGACCCGGGCCGCCGTCCTCGCGCTCCTCGCCGCCGCCGCGGTCGGGCTCCCAGCCTGCCGCTGCGGCGGCAAGCCGGCCCGGGACGGAAAGGCCGGCCCGCGCCCGGTGGCGGTGGTGAACGGCGAGCCGGTCGCCGCCGAGGCGCTGCAGCGCGAGCTCGCCCGCGCGCGCGCCTCCGGCATCGAGGGGCCGGGCGGCGAGGACGCCGTGCTGCGCCGGCGGCTCCTCGACGACGCGGTCGACCGCGTCCTCCTCCTGCAGGCCGCGCGCGAGCGCTCCATCACCGTCGGGCAGGACCAGGTCGAGCGCGCGCTGCTGCGCGTCCGCGCCGAGTACCCCGGCACGCACTTCGACGACCTCCTGGCGCAGGAGCGCCTCTCCGAGGCGGAGCTGCGCGGCCGGCTGCGCGACCAGCTCACGCTGGAGAAGCTCTTCGGCGACGAGGTCTTCCCGGCGGTGCAGGTCTCCGACGCCGAGGTGGAGCGGTACTACACCGAGCACGCCCAGGAGTTCGAGCAGGGCGAGCAGGTGCGCGCCTCGCAGATCGTGACACGAACGAAGGAGGAGGCGCAGAAGCTCCTCGCCGAGCTCCGCCGGCGGCCGCAGGCCTTCGCCGACGTGGCGCGGCGCGCCTCGATCGCGCCGGAGGCGCGCTCCGGCGGAGACCTCGGCTGGTTCGGGCGCGACTCCGGGATGCCCGAGGTGTTCCAGGCGTGCTTCAAGCTCCCCATGAACGCGGTCTCCGAGGTGACGCCGTCGCCGTACGGCTTCCACCTCTTCAAGGTCACCGGGCGGCGCCCGGCGCTGCGGCGCGGCTTCGCCGAGGTGCAGGGGCAGATCCGCGACCGGCTCCTGCGCGAGAAGCGCGCCCAGGCGCAGGAGGCCTACCTTGCCGCGCTGCGCTCCCGCGCCCGCATCACCGTCGACGACCAGGCGCTCGCCGCGGTCGCTCCCTAGGATCCCGCCATGACGATCCCCTCGCTCCTCGTCGCGGCCGCGCTGGCCGCCGCCCCGGGGACGGTCGACCGCCCGCCGCGCGGCGGCCCGAAGCCGTCGGCGCCCGACACCTCGCTCCCGGCCCCGCCGCCCGGCGCGAAGCCGGACGCGACTCCCATCCCGCCCGGCCCGGGCCGCGTGCTGAACCGGGTGGCCGCCATCGTGAACGGCGAGGTCGTCACCCTGGGCGAGGTGGAGGAGCGGGCCGGCTACGAGCTGCGCACGGCGGAGGCGGCGCCGGCCGCCGACCGCGACCGGCTGCGGGTCCGGGCGCTGCGGGGCGCGCTCGACACCATCGTCGCCGACAAGCTCTTCGCCGCCCAGGCGAGCCAGCTCGGGGTGGAGATCAGCGACGTCGAGGTCGACCAGACCATCGACGAGATCAAGCGCCGCAACAACCTCGACGACGCCCGCCTCGACGCCGCGCTGGCGGAGCAGGGGATGGACCGCGCCGCCTACCGCAAGGCGCTGAAGCGCGACCTGGAGACGGCGCGCATCATCTCGCTGCGCGTGCGCAGCCGGGTCAAGGTCACCGACGAGGACGTGAGGAACTACTGGCAGACGCACCAGAACGAGTTCCGGTCGGGCGAGGAGGTGAAGGTCCGGCACATCTTCGTGGTGGCGCCCTCCGGGGCCGCCGAGGCGGAGGGCGCGCGCGTCCGGGCCGAGAAGGCGCTCGCCCGCGTCCGCGCCGGCGACGACTTCGCCACGGTCGCCCGCGAGATGTCGCAGGCGCCGAGCGCGGCCGAGGGAGGCGACCTCGGCTGGCTGAAGCGCGGCACGGTCCAGCCGGAGATCGAGAAGGTGGCGCTCGCGCTCAAGCCGGGCCAGGTCTCCGACCTCGTCCGCACCCGCACCGGCTGGCAGATCCTGAAGGTGGAGGACCGGCGCGGCGGGCAGGTCCGGCCCTTCGACGACGTGAAGGAGGAGATCCGCGACCGGCTCGCCAACGAGCAGGTCGAGACCTACCGGGCGCAGTACGTGGCGGAGCTGAAGAAGGACGCCGTCATCGACGTGCGCATGCCCGAGCTGAAGGACGCCGCGACGAGCCCGCCGCCCGCCGCCGCGAAGCCCGCAAGCGCCTCGCGGTCGTAGCTCGACGACCGACCGCCCCATCGAGCCGGGTCGGGTCTCGGAGGTCGGAAAGAGATCCCCCTCCCCCGCTCCACAGCGGGGGAGGGCCGGGGAGAGGGCCGGAACCGAAAGGGCCACGCCGACCATGCCCACCCGCATCGCCATCTCCATGGGCGACCCCTCCGGCATCGGCGCCGAGGTCACCGCCCGCGCCCTGGCCGCGCTCCGCGGCCGGCTCGTGCCCTACGTCTTCGGCGACGCCGCGGCCTTCGCGCGCGCCTCCCGCGCCGTGCGCCTGCGGCTCCCGGAGGTGGACCTCGGCCAGCCGCTCCCGCGCGAGGGCGCGCTCGTGCGCGTGACGAAGCTCCCCCGCGCGGCGGCTGCGCCCGGCAAGCCCTCGCGCGCCGGCGGCGCGGCCCAGCTCGCCTACCTCCAGTCCGCCTACGCCGCGGTGCTCGCCGGCCACGCCGACGCGCTCTGCACCGCGCCGGTCTCGAAGGCCCAGGTCCAGCGCGCCGAGGAGGGCTTCGTCGGCCACACCGAGTGGCTCGAGGCGCGCACCGGCGCCAAGCGGTCCGTCATGCTGCTCGCGAACCGCCGGCTCCGGGTCGCGCTCGTCACGAACCACCTGCAGCTCGCCCGCGTGCCGCGCGCCGTCACGCCCTCGGGCGTGCTCGGGACGCTCACCGTCACGCACACCGCGCTGCGCGGCGACTTCGGCATCGCCCGCCC
This sequence comes from Anaeromyxobacteraceae bacterium, assembly GCA_035719345.1. GTDB lineage: Bacteria > Myxococcota > Myxococcia > Myxococcales > Anaeromyxobacteraceae > Anaeromyxobacter_A. Next base: position 447 of record DASTGH010000592.1, on the reverse strand, counting down.
CCGGCTCGCGCTCTGCGCCATGAACCCGCACGGAGGGGAGGGCGGCTCGTTCGGCGACGAGGAGCGGCGCCTCCTCGCGCCCGCGCTCGCGCGCGCGCGCCGGCTCGGGATCGCCGTGAGCGGGCCGTACCCCGCCGACTCGGTCTTCTTCCGCGCGGTCGCCGGCGAGTTCGACGCGGTGATCGCGCTCTACCACGACCAGGGCCTCATCCCGGTGAAGCTGCTCGACGCGGTGACCGAGGATCCGGCCGTGAACGTGACGCTGGGCCTGCCCATCGTCCGCACCAGCCCCGACCACGGCGTCGCCTACGACCTCGCCGGGAAGTCGTGACGCTCTCGCTCCACTGACCCTCTCGGCCGCCCCCGCGGCCCCGCGCCCGAAGCGCCCCTCCCTGCCTCGCGCGGGGAGGGGCGTTTCGTTTGGGTGTAGCTCTGGCACTGACACCT
>DASTGH010000591.1:0-6034 GCA_035719345.1 Anaeromyxobacteraceae bacterium | reverse complement strand
GCTCGACGAGAACGCCGTCGGCCTCGCGGCCCCCGGCGCCGGAAAGAACCGCTCCGTCGCCAGGGGCCGCTCGCCCGGTGCGGACGTCGCCGCCGCGTCGCTTGCGCCGGCGAACCCGACCCACCTGCGGAGCTTCCACGGGCTCGACCACTTCGCCCAGCGCACCGCCAACGGCGGGAACCAGTTCTCCACCGAGCCACCGGACCAGGGGCTCTGCGCCGGGGGCGGGTTCGTCCTCGAGACGGTGAACTCGGTGCTGCGCGTGTTCGACGCGACGGGCGCGCCGCTGACCGGAGTCGTCGACCTGAACTCGTTCTACGGCTACGCCGCGGCCTTCGACCGCGCGGCGGTGACGTTCGGCCCGGACGTGTTCGACCCCGGCTGCTACTTCGATCCCGACACCAAGCGCTGGTTCCACCTCGCCTCGACGCTCGAGCGCGTGAACCCGACGACCACCGCGCTCTCCGGAGCGAGCCACATCGACCTGGCGGTGAGCCGCACGTCCGATCCGCGCGGGCCGTTCGTCGTCTACCGCATCCCCGCCGAGAACGACGGCACGAACGGCACGCCCGACCATCACTGCACGCTCGACGGCGTCAACCCCGGCCCGTGCTTCCCCGACTACCCGCACATCGGCGCCGACCGGAACGGCATCTACATCACCACCAACGAGTTCGACTTCTTCGGGCCCGGTTTCCACGGCGCGGAGATCTACGCCATCTCGAAGAGCGCGCTCGTCGCCGGCGGCGCCATCGACGTCGTCCTCCTCGACACCGCCGACCCGAGCTTCGGCATCGCCTTCGACGGGATCGTCGGCTTCCCCGGATTCACGGTGTGGCCGGCCGAGTCGCCGGACGGCCTGGGCGAGGCCGACAGGCAGTTCCTCCTCAGCTCGCAGGCCGTGTTCAACGATTCGGGCGTCGACGACCGCCTGCGCCTGTGGTCGGTCACCGGCACGAGCACCCTCGGCACCGCCACCCCCAGCCTCGGGCTCTCCGCGCAGACGATGAACGTCAACGCGTATGGCGTGCCGCCGCCGTCGGAGCAGAAGGCCGGCTCCACGCCGCTCGCGGACTGCCTGAACGACAACACCTTCCCCATCGCGCAGGGGGTGAAGGGCTGCTGGCACTTCGCCACCGGCACGCGGCCCACGCGCCACGAGGTGGAGGGGCCGATCGACTCGAACGACTCCCGCATGCAGCAGGTCTTCCTCGCCGGCGGGAAGCTGTTCGGCGCGCTGGACACGGCCGTCGGGGTGAAGAGCGCGCAGCACGCGGGCATCGCCTGGTTCGTCATCGACCCGCACGCCGCCACCGTCGCGAAACAGGGCGTGCTCGCGCTCGACGGCGTCGACCTCAACTACCCCGCGCTGGCCGTCACGGGGAGCGGGCGCGGCGTCGTCGCCTTCACCGCCGTCGGCCCGGGAACCTTCCCGAGCGCCGGGTACGCCGCCCTCGATGCGACCCTCGGCGCGGGCGACGTCCACATCGCCGCGGCGGGGAGAGGGCCGCAGGACGGGTTCAGCGAGTACCACGCGTTTCCGCCCTTCCGCCCGCGCTGGGGCGACTACGGCGCCGCCGCGGTGGACGGTGACACGATCTGGGTCGCCTCCGAGTACATCGGCCAGACCTGCACGTTCGCCCAGTTCCTGACGTCGGGCTTCACCTGCGGCAACACGCGCACCATCCTCGCCAACTGGGGGACGCGCGTCTCGGCCATCCGGCCGTGATCCCGCGCCCGGGAGGACGCCCGGCGCCTGGCGTCCTCCCGGGAGGTCTATTTCAGCGGCACCGCGCGCAGCTCCTCCGCCAGTCGCTCCAGGGCGGCGGCCTAGCGGTGTCCCCGGCGCCAGACGAGGCGGAAGCAGTCGCGCGGGAGCTTCAAGCGCGGCAGCAGCCGCACCATGCGCCGGTGGCGGAGATCATCCGCGACGAAGTAACCGGGCAGGACCGCGATCCCCGCCGCCTGCAGCACCCGGAGCCGCACCGCGCCGATGGTCCCGAGGAACTCGACCCGCGCGAAGGGCCAGAGCGCGCCGCCACCGGCGTGATCGAGGAGGCCGTGAATCCCAAGGTCGTTCTCTTCTTCCTCGCCTTCCTGCCGCAGTTCGTGCAGGGCGCGCGTGGAGGAATCGGCTGGCAGACGGCGCAACTCGGGGTCGTCTTCACCCTGCAGTCCGCGATCCTGTTCGGAGCCATCGGGTATTCCGCGGGCACCATCGGGGCCTGGCTCGCCAGGAAGCCGAGAGCCGGCGTCTGGCTCGACCGGATCGCGGGCGGCATCTTCTCTACCCTGGGGCTCAGGCTCATCGTCGCGCGTTGAAGCGGAGTGCCGATCCCCCGACGCCGTGCGTGCAGGCGGCGCGCGTCATGGAAAGTAGTTGAGCGTCTCGGGCAGCGTCCGGACGGGCGTCTCGAACGCGATCCCGCCGGTCGCTGGCGGCGCCCGGATGTCTCCACGCTCGAAGAACACCGCGATCTGCTCCTGCACCGCTCGCGCGAGATCCTGCAGGTCCTTCGATGGGCTATCCGTGCGCAGGACGATGGTGTGCGGGTTCTTCATGCCGCCGACGACCGAGTACTCGATGTACGTCGCGCGATCCGCGAAGCCGCCGGACCGCAGCAGCCTGGTCATGAACGGATTGAAGACCTGCTGATCGCCCCTGGTGAACTGGACGATGAAGGGCCGCGGCGGCACACCGGGGAGCGGAGCGCTCCGGAGCAGCGGCGCCGACGCCAGACCTCCTCCGGGCTGACACGCCCACTCCATCCGGTCGAAGACCTCCTGGATCTCCATCGCGCCCCGGACCCCGTTGACGATGGGCTGCCTGCGCAGCTCGGGCGCGGTCGCCTCCTCGTACCGCCAGAGGACGTTCTCGTCGAAGTGGTTCGTCGCCGTGAAGCCGACTCCGTCGATGGCCGTGAGTCCCTGGGCGTTGACGAGCGGAGGCTGGCGGGCCGCGAGATAGTCTCCGAACTGCGCGCGCGAGAGCGGGGAGAATCCGGGGCCGGCACCCGCCGAGCCCGGGGAGTTGAACACGGTGGCGCGGAACGCGGACTCGACCGCGTGCAGCGCCAGGGCGACCCCGCCGCCTGCCGAGAATCCCAGGAGGTAGATCCGCGACGGATCGAGGTCGGGCGCGCCGTCCCCGTCGACATCCACGCCGGCGTCGATGGCGTGGACGAGCGCCATGAGGTCGATGGCGGTCTGCGCGTAGCCGTCGCGCGTCCTGGTGAGGCCCCCGCGCGGCGGCGCGGCCTCGAAGCCCTCCGTGGCATCGATCGTGCCGTTCCCGTCCTGATCGACGCCGCGGCCGGGCGACGGAACGGTGACGGTTCCGCCGGAACGCGTCACGATGGTGAGCGAGCCGCGCGGTCCGAGCCCGTGCCCCGGCGCGTTGATGGAGAGCGTGGCGAGCCCGTGGCTGGCGAACGTCGCCGCCACGTTGAAGGGGGCCCCGTTCTTCGAGTCGCCGCTCCCGTACGCGAAGAGGACGACGGGCCAGCCTTTCGCCGGCGGCTCGCCCGCGGGCAGGAACAGGTTGAAGTACACGCTGGTCGCTCCGCGCCGAGGGGGCAGCGACGACGTCCGGTGCACGCCGAACGCTCCCGTCGCGAGGTCCAGGTAGTTCGGCGAGTCGTATCTCCCCAGCGCGAGCCGTCCGACCGCGCCGCCGCGAACGAGCGCGAGGCGGCGGTTCGTGAGGTCCACCCGACAGGTGCCGGTCGCTGGATCGGGCTGGTTCGGGCGCACGCAGCTGGACGGATCGCTGCCGAGGTCCGCGTTGAACACGAAGCTGTTGCGGTCCAGCTCGATGTCGTCGATCGGGAACACGGCCCAGCCATTACCGCGTGGATCCCCGGTTCCGAGCAGGTCGAAATCGACCCGCGGTGGCGCGCCGGCCCGGATGCGCGCACGCGCGTGCTCGAGGAGCGCGCTCACGCTCAGCGTCGTGAACACGCTCGCGACGGCCACGTCGCGCTCGTGGATCCCGCGCTCGGAGGCGCGCTCCAGCGCCTCGCGCAGCTCCTCGCGGTACGCGCCGAGCGCGTCCGGCTCCTCGCCCCGCCGGCGTCCGCCCGGCCACTCGCCGCGCACGAAGCGAGCGAACTCGCGCGAGGCCTCGATCGGCCTGCCCGAAGTATCGCGCACCTCGCGCGTGACGACGAGGAGGTAGCGCGCGTGCTGATCGAGCACGGTCCTCGCGTGCCCGTGCAGCGTGTGGGTGGCGGGCTCGAAGATCACCTCCTCGAGCTCGATCTCCGGCGCGCGGCCGCCCGCGTCCTCGACGTCGCGGGCGCGCACCTCTCTCGAGTCGCCGCGCTCGCGCGCGGCGCTGCCGAGTCGCAGGATGCGCACCGTCCCCGGCTGGACCGACGCCACGTCGACGTCGCCGTCGAAGGGGATCGAGACGCGCGGCACGACGCCGAACCCGTCGAGCTCGTTCAGCACGCTGACGTCCTCGCACTCCGAGCGTCGCGCGCCGCAATCTGCCGGCTCCGGCAGGGCGATGCGCAGCCCGGTGACCTGCGCATCGTCCGCCACCGTGAACCGGTCGGCCGGAAACGGACTTCCCGAGGCCTTCGCGAGATCGAAGAGCGGCTGGACGGCGGTCGCGAGAGCGGGAAAGGCGACCGATGCCGCGACAGCGGCCCACCGCGTGCGAGCCGACGATGGCATGACGATACCTCCCGGCAGGGTGACACGGACCTGGCGACACGGGCCTCGTCACCAGCAAGACCCGCCGCTGCACGTCGTGCCGACCGGGCAGACGACGCCGCACTGCCCGCAGTTGAGCGGGTCGCCGTACACATACGTGCAGACGTACCGCGTCCCGCCGCCATCCACGGAACCGACGGGACACGCGTAGAACGGCCCTTCGGAGTCGCTGTAGCACCACGCGTCCACCGTCACTCCCGCCGGCCCGCCCCAGGCGCAGGCTGGGGCCATGTCGTCGATGGCGATCGCGCAGTCGATCCCGCACTGCAGCTCGTCGGCCGCGCAGATCGTGGGTGGAACCGTCGGCTTGGGGAACGTCGGCACGCACGCGCCTGGATTCCCGGGCTGCACTCCGAGGCCGCACGCGACGCCGGACGTCCAGGCAGACTGGATCGAGGAGCAGGAGGGGTCGCAGACGAGGTGCTCTCCGCAGGCGGCACCCGCCGTGCAACACGGCTCCCACTCGCCTCCGCAAGCGGCGGCGGGTAGCGCTCTCGCGGCCGCGAAGGCGATGGCGATTGCGAACGAGAGCCTCGCGGCCGCGAGGACGATCGAGCGCAGATCTTCGAGCCTGGACGGCATGGCTCCTCCTCATCGAGAGGGCGTCCGTTCGCCGGGGACCGCTCCGGTCCGCGATGCGGTGGGACGGAGACGACTGCTTGAGACTCCCCGGCGAGCTTCCTGACGGTCCCTGATGGGGTTCGTCCAGGAGGTCGCGCGACGGCCGGCCAGAGCGTGTACCGGCGACTATGAGTGAGAGCGTCTCCGGCACCGGGTGGCTCGTGTCCGAGCATCGTTCGGCGCAGCAGAGTGCAGCAGCCGCCGCGGAAAGCGCCTGCGTGGGTTCGTGGCGCAGATGCTGCGGTTCCCCAACGAACCGGCGAGGCTCGTACTGCCTGGCCGCACCGTCGAGGCGTGACCGCGTGATCAGCCTACGAAGGTGCGCCGGGCGGGAACAGCTCCGGGTCGCGCGGTTGCCCCTCGGAGGCGATCCCCGCGGCGGCACTTCCTCCGGGAGAAGTGGCCTCGCGCTCGCCTCGCCGCCGGTACCTGTCCATGTGCGCGCGGCCGAAGGTCTGTGCCGCGCTGAGCATCTGATGGGGCCGGCACAGGAGCCGTCCGTTCGCGACGGTCGGCTCCCCTCCCAGCGCCGCCGCGCGGACGTGGTCGTATTCGACCTGCCATGTGCTCTCGCACCGCTTCCCGTCCGGACCGACCCAGGCGCACCGGCCGCCGTCGCGCTTCCACACCTGGCGCCGCACCTCGGCCGTGGGTTCGCGCCGCGTCGGCTTCGGCGTGGACGCCTTGCGCTTGC
>DASTGH010000590.1:0-4625 GCA_035719345.1 Anaeromyxobacteraceae bacterium | reverse complement strand
GCCGCCCCGCGCGTAGGCGGCGAGAGCCGCCCCCACCGCGCGCCGCACCGGCTCCGACGGCGGCGAGACGCCGGCGTGGTTGAGGTAGGCCGCAGCCGCGAGGTCGGGGAAGAGCGCGCGGTCGCCGAGGCGGGGCGGAGGGAGGGGCGCCTCGGGGTCGGTCATGGACGTACCGTGTAGCGCGGGCCCTCGCGCCGCGCGACGGGCGCGGGGTCGCAGCGCGCCCGTTCCGGTTGACAGCGGCCGCATCCGCGGCGAAATAGGTTCCCTTTCACCCCGAGCGGCCCCCCTTGCACGACACGGCTCGACAGCTCTCGCCCGACGAGCGGCGCCTCGTCGAGGAGGAGGAGGAGTTCCTCGCCCGGGTCGTCGGCGCGCTCCGCGCGCGCGAGCGGCCGGCGCGTCGCGACGACCCCGATCTCCTCGGACGGCTGGCCGAGCTGCGCGAGCAGGCGGTCGAGGCCACGGCCAAGGACATGCCCACCGTCTTCCAGGAGATGGGGCTCGTCCGGGCCATGCTGGAGCGGCCGCGCGCGGAGCCGCTCCCCGACCTCGGCGCGCCGTACTTCGCGCACCTGCGCGTGCGCGAGGGCGACACCCGGCGCGACTACGCGCTCGGGCGCGCCACGTTCGTGGACCTCGCCGCCGGCGTGCGCCTCGTCGACTGGCGGTACGCCCCGGTGGCGCGCCTCTTCTACGCGTACCGCGAGGGCGACAGCTTCGAGGAGCGCTTCCCGGGGCGCCTGGCGGAGGGCGTGGTCGAGGCGCGGCGCGTGGTGGTGGTCCAGCGCGGCGAGCTCGTCCGCATCTCCACCGGGTCGGTCACCCTGGCGCGCGCCGGGGACGGACGATGGGTCACCTCCCGCGGCGACGCCGCCGCCTCGCTGGGCGGCGGGGCCGGGACGGCCGCCCGCGCCGGCGCGCTCGGGGTGGGCGAGGGCGCCCGCACCCGCGCCGCGCGCCCCGACGTCACCGCGCTCCTCGACCGCGAGCAGTGGGACGCGCTCTCGGTCGAGCCGGAGGAACCGCTCCTGGTGGTGGGGAGCGCGGGGAGCGGCAAGACCACGGTGGCGCTGCACCGGCTGGCGCGCATCGCCTTCGAGGACGCGCGCCGCTACCCGGTCTCCCGGCTGCAGGTGGTCGTGCCGGAGCTGGGGCTGGCGCGCCTCGCCGCGCGCCTCCTCGAGCCGCTCGGCCTGGGGCGCGTGGCGGTCCGCACGCTCGACACCTGGTCGCGGGGCGCCTTCCAGAGCCTCTTCGGCGTGCCGCCGCCGCGGCTGGCGGAGGAGACGCCGCCGCTCGTCTCGCGCCTCAAGCGCCACCCGGCGCTGTACCGGACGCTGCGCGGGCGGCCCTGGGCGGCGGGCCGCGTCGCGCCGCCCTGGTCGCGGCTGCGGGGGGAGCTGGCGGAGCTCCTGAGCGACCGCGGCTTCCTCGAGGGCGTGGTGCGCGCGGCGGCCGGCGACCTCCCCACCACCGCCGTGGACGAGACGCTGCGCCACTCGCGCCTCCAGCTCGCCACGCCGGCGGCGCTGGCGCTGCAGGGCGTGGACGCGGACCGCACCGTCGCGCTCGACGGCGAGTCCGTCGACGCCCGCACCCCCGAGGCGCTCGCCGGGACGCTCGACGCCGAGGACCTGCCCATCCTGCTCTTCCTGCGCGCGTACCGGTACGGCGCGGCGGGCCGCTCCCTCGCCCACCTGGTGGTGGACGAGGCGGAGGACGTGTCGCTGCTGGAGCTGTTCGTGCTCGGCCGGCAGCTGGGGAAGGGCCGCAGCGTCACCATCGCCGGAGACGAGGGGCAGGCGACCGCCGGCAGCTTCTCCGGGTGGGACGAGGTGCTGGCCGCGGCGGGTGCGGAGCGGGCCGCGACCTGCCGGCTGGCGACGACCTACCGCTGCCCGGCGCCCGTGGCGCGGCTCGCGCATGCCGTGCTCGGGCCGCTCGCGCCGCCCTCGCCGCCGGCGGCGGGGCGCCGGGGCGTCCCGGTCGGGCGCTTCGAGTTCCCGAGCGAGGCGCACGCGCACCTGTTCCTGGCCGGGGCCGTGCGCGACCTCGTCGAGCGGGAGCCCCTCGCCTCGGTCGCGGTCGTGGCGCGCGGCCCGGAGGCGGCGCGCAGCATCCACCGGCTGCTCGCGGACATGCCCGAGGCGCGCCTCGTCCTCGACGGCGACTTCTCCTTCCGCCCGGGCGTGGACCTCACCGACGTGGAGAGCGTGAAGGGCCTCGAGTTCGACTACGTGGTGGTACCCGACGCCTCGGCCGCGACCTACCCGGCGAGCGACGAGTCGCGGCGCCGCCTCCACGTGGCGGTGACCCGGGCCTCGCACCAGCTGTGGCTGGCGTCCGTGGGGACGCCCTCCCCCCTCGTCACCTCCGTCCCCGCCGTGAGCGCGGGCTAGCGGCGAGGTATTCTCCGGCCGTGGGCATCCGGACCATCGTCGTCGGCGACGTGCACGGCTGCCTGGAGGAGCTCGACGAGCTCATCCGGGTGGTCGAGCTGCGGCCCGGCTTCGACCGCCTCGTGTTCGTGGGCGACCTCCTCGACCGCGGGCCGGACCCGCTGGGCTGCCTGCGGCGCGCCCGCGAGCTGCACGCCGAATGCGTCGTGGGGAACCACGAGGACAAGCACCTGCGCTGGGCGCGGCACGAGGCGCTCCGCCGGTCCGACCCCACGCACCGGAACCCGCTGCGGCCGTTCGGGCCCGAGCGGATGGCGCAGCACGCCCGGCTCGGCCCCGACGACCTCACCTGGCTCTCGGCGCTGCCGCACGTGCTCCGGCTCGACGGCCGCTGGGGCGTGGTGCACGGCGGGCTCTCGCCGCGGCGCAGGTTCGATCACCAGCTGCGTGACGAGGTGATCCGGATGCGCCTCGTCGACGGCGCCGGCCACGTCGCGGCGGCGCCGCGCGGCGAGCTGCCGCCCGGCCTGGCCCACTGGGCGACGCGCTGGCCGGGCCCGGAGAGCGTCGCCTACGGCCACCACGTGCACGGCCTCGAGGTGCCGCGCGTGGACGAGCCGGCGCCGGGCGTGCGCTGCGTCGGCCTCGACACGGGCTGCGTCTACGGCGGGCGGCTCTCGGCGCTGGTGCTGCCGGCGGAGGAGATCGTGAGCGTCACCGCGCGGCAGGCGTACGCTGCCCGCAGGAGGCCGGCCTAGGACGGAGGCGGGTCACGCGTCGCGCGGCTTCTGCGCCGGCGCCGGCTCGCCGCGGATGACGCGCGCGAGGCGTTCCGCCGTCCGCCGCTGGACGAAGCGGGCGAGCGGCGCGTCGTTCGTCTCGATGTGGAACGTGATCCACTCGGGGACGCGCACCTTCGCCCAGGCGGCGACGTCCTCGGCGAGACCGCGCTCCGACAGCTCGGAGATGAGCTCCTTCAGATCGCCGAGGAACAGCTGGTGGGCGCCCGCGTGCGCCCGGCGCTCCGGGTACGCGAACTCCTCCATGATCGCCTCCTCCGAGGCGAAGTGCCCGACGGTCGCGTCCCACAGCCCGGCGAGCGCGGCGGCGGTCGCGGCGGCATCGCCGGCGTCGACGCGCTCGCGCAGCTCGCCGACCCATCTCACGATCACCCGGTGTTCGGCGTCGATGAGCTCGTGGCCGACGCCCAGCTCGCGCGCGGACGGCATGGCGATACCCTCCCCCGCCGCCCAGTCTAGCGCACCGCATCACGGGCGGCGATGAGCTCGGCGAGGGCGAGCGTCCGCCGCGCCATCTCGACGTGCAACCCCTCGACCAGCCTGCCCTCGAGGACGGTGACGCCCTGGCCGCGGGCGACCGCGGCGGCGTGCGCGTCCACCACCCGCCGGGCGTGCTCAACCTCGGCGGGGGTCGGACCGAACGCCGCATGCGCCGCCGGGACCTGCGCCGGGTGGATGAGGGTCTTGCCGTCGAACCCGAGCGCGCGGCCCTGCGCGCAGGCGGCCTCGAGCCCGGCGGAGTCGGAGAGGTCGAGGTGGACGCCGTCGAGCGCGGCGAGACCGTGCGCGCGGGCGGCGAGGAGGAGGAGCGCCAGGCTGGGCAGGACCTCCGTCCGGCCCGGCGTTGCGCGGGCGCCGAGGTCCTTCACGAGGTCGGAGGTCCCGGCGACGAGGCAGGCGAGGCGCGGCGAGGCGCCGGCGATCTCGGCCGCGGCGAGGACGCCGCACGGCGTCTCGATCATGCACCAGAGCGCCTGGCCCGCCGGGGCGCCCGCCGACTCGAGCGCGCGTTCGGCGGCCTCGACCTCCGACGCGCTCTCCACCTTCGGGAGGAGCACCGCGTGCGCGCCGGAGCGCGCCGCCGCGGCGAGGTCCTCGGCGCCCCAGGGCGTGTCGGCGCGGTTCACCCGCACCACCAGCTCGCGGTCGCCGTAGCCGCCCTCCGCCAGCGCCGCGACGAGCGCCTCGCGCGCCGCCGCCTTCGCCGACGGGGCGACGGCGTCCTCGAGGTCGAGGAGGAGGACGTCGGCCGGCAGGGCGCGCGCCTTCGCCAGCGCGCGCGTGTTCGAGCCGGGGACGTAGAGAGCGCTGCGGCGGGGGCGGACGGTCGGGCTCACGGCCGCGAGCGAACCATGTTCCTACGCGAACGGCTACTCCGCGCGAGGTGTGTGGGAGGGTCCGTGGCCGGTCGGACACACCGGTC
>DASTGH010000589.1:0-12380 GCA_035719345.1 Anaeromyxobacteraceae bacterium | reverse complement strand
GGTGCCGTTGGTGGAGCGGAGGTCCTCCACCACCGGTGCGCCGTCCTCCCAGGCGATGCGCGCGTGGCGGCGCGACATGACCTCCTCGTCGAGCACGAGATCGGCCCCGGCGCTGCGGCCGATGACCACCGCCCGGCCCTGTTCCAGCGGGACCACGGCGCCGCGGTAGGGGCCGGCGACGACCCGGAGGGCGAACAGGCGCCGGCCGGGCGTGGTGACCGCGTCCTCCCGTCCGTCGGCCATGCCCACGCTCCCCCCGCCGCAAGGGTCGCCCCGGTGCGACCCGACCTTGTTGCACACCCGCGCCGGGAACCCAAGGCGGACGATGCGTCGTGGTCCCGGACGGGGGCGACCGATGTGCCCTGTCAGCGGGAGGTTCGCGTGGTAGACCACGCGCCGTGCCCCGCCCGCTCATCGCCCTGGTCGGCCGCCCCAACGTCGGGAAGTCGACGCTCTTCAACCGCATCGCCGGACGGCGCGCCGCCATCGTCGAGGACGTGCCGGGCGTCACCCGCGACCGGAACTACGCCGACGTGGAGTGGGAGGGCCGGGCGCTCGCCATCGTGGACACCGGCGGGTTCGAGCCGGCCTCGCGAGATCCGCTCATGCAGCTCGTGCGGCGGCAGGCGCAGCTCGCCGTCGACGAGGCGCAGGCGGTCATCCTGGTGGTGGACGGCCGCGAGGGGCTCACCGGCGTGGACGAGGACGTGGCCGGGCTCTTGCGGCGCTCGGGCAAGCCGCTCTTCGTCGCCGTGAACAAGATCGACGCCCCTTCCACGGAGGGCGAGGCACCCATCGCCGAGTTCCACGGCCTCGGCTTCGGCGAGGTGCACCCGCTCTCGGCCGAGCACGGGCGCGGCGTGGCCGAGCTGCTCGAGGCGGTGGTGGCGGCGGTGGACGCCCCCCCGGTCGAGCGCGAGCCGGACGCGGTGGCCGCCGCAGACGACGGCGGGGAGGCCGAGCCATCCGAGGTGGCCGACGACGCCTCCGACGCGCCCCGCGGCGACGTGCGCATCGCCATCGTCGGCCGGCCGAACGTCGGGAAGAGCACCTTCGTGAACGCGCTCCTCGGCGAGGAGCGGTTCGTCGTCTCCGACGTCCCCGGCACCACCCGCGATGCCATCGACACGGCCGTGGAGCACGGGGGGCGGCGCTTCGTCGTGACCGACACCGCCGGCATCCGGCGCAAGCGCTCCATCGCCCAGAAGGTCGAGGCCTACAGCGTCGTGCGCGCCATGCGCGCCGTGGACGAGGCCGAGGTGGTGGCCTGCCTGGTCGACGCCGGCGAGGCCGGGGTCGAGCAGGACGCGCGACTCCTCGGGCTCATCGCCGAGAAGGGGCGGGCGCTGGTGGTGGTGGTGAACAAGTGGGACCTGGCGGAGCGGGAGGGTGCCACCCAGGCCTGGTACCGCACCGAGCTGGCGAAGCGCCTGCCGTTCGTGGCGTGGGCGCCCATGATCTTCACCTCCGGGCGGTCGGGGAAGGGCGTGGGGAAGCTGCTCCCCACGGCCGCGCGGCTCGTCGAGCAGTACCGCGCGCGCTTCCCCACGCACGCGCTCAACGAGCTGCTCGAGAGCATCCAGGAGACGCACCCGGCGCCGCTGGCCCGGGGCCGGCCGGTGAAGCTGTACTACATGGCGCAGGTGGGCTACGCGCCGCCCACCTTCCTCGTCCAGTGCAGCCGCCCCGAGTCGATCGGCGACCACTACAAGCGGTTCGTGGAGAACCGGTTCCGCGAGGCGTTCGGGCTCGAGGTCCCGATGCGGATGATCTACCGCGAGCGCGAGCGCCGGCGGCGTCCTCCGGCGCCGAAAACGTGAGGCGCCGCGGCCCGCCAGCCGCCCGGCGGCTTTGGCCTTGACCCGACTCGCCCACGCCGCCTAGATTGGCGCGGTTTTTCTAGCGTTTTTCCCGTCCCGAGGCCTCCGTCCATGTCCAAGTCCGCGCACGAGCTCACCCGCAGGGAGATGAAGGGGCCCGACAAGTTCCAGGTCGCGGCCGCCGAGGCCGCGGAGTGGGCGGCGAAGCGCCAGAAGGCGATCGTCGGCGCGGCGGTGGCGCTCCTGGCGGTGGTGGCGATCGTGATCGGGGTCATGTCGTGGCTCGACGCGCGCAAGGCGGCCGCCGGCGGCGCGCTCTTCCACGCCGCCGACGTGGCCAGCGGCGAGATCTCCTCCGTGCCGCTGCCCGGCATCGACCGGCCGGTCTTTCCCACGGACGAGGCGAAGCGGCGCGCGCAGATCACCGCCGCCGAGCAGGTCCGCAGCGAGCACGGCGGCACGCGCGCCGCGATCACCGCCTCGCTGCTCGAGGGCAGCGCCCGGCTGGCGCTGAAGGAGTGGGACGCCGCCGCCGCGGCCTTCCAGCGCTACCTCTCCGACGCCCCGGCCGGCGACGAGCTGCGCTTCGGCGCGTACGACGGGCTGGCGCGCGCGCAGGAGGCGAAGGGCGACCTCGCCGCCGCGGCGGCGACCTGGGAGCAGGCCGCGGGCATCGCCTTCTTCAAGGACCGGGCGACCATCGAGCGCGCCCGCGTGCTCGCCAAGGCCGGCAAGGCCGACGAGGCCAGGAAGGCGCTCGAGTCCGTCGCCAAGGACGCCCCGCTCGCGCCGGAGGCGCAGGAGCGGCTGTCGCGGCTCGGGGCGGCTCGATGAAGCTCCTCCTGGCGCTCGCCCTGGCCGTCTCGGCCGGCGACGCCGCCAGGCTCCCGCCGGCGCCCATCAAGCGCTGGACGCTGGCCTGGCAGAAGTCGCTGGTCACGCCCAGCCCGCTCGAGTTCAAGCCGCGCGAGGTGGGCGGGCCGACCATCGACGACGCGAGCGGGATGGTGGTGGTGGGGACGCGGGACGGGTTCCTGCACGCCATCGACCAGGACGGGATCCGCGCCTGGGACTTCAAGACCGGCGGCCGGATCGAGGCGGCCCCGGCGGTGTTCGACGATCTCGTCCTGACCGGCTCCTCCGACGGCCGCCTCTACGCGGTGGAGATGGGCAGCGGCCGGCTCCGCTGGAGCTACGACGCGCTGGAGGAGGTGGGGACCACCCCCGTCGTCGCCGACGGAGTGGTGGTCGTCATGACGCTGCAGGACTCGCTCGTGGGCGTGGACGCGAAGACGGGCACCTGGAAGTGGCGCCACCGCCGCGAGGGGAAGGAAGGCTTCACCATCCGCGGCGCCGCCAACGCCGCCGTGGTCTCCGGGCTCGCCGTCGGCGCCTACTCCGACGGGACGGTCGCGGCGGTCGACCTGCAGACCGGCACCGTCCGCTGGGAGCGGCGGGTGGCGCCCCAGGGCGACTTCATGGACGTGGACGGGCTGCGCGCCGACGGGAGCCGGCTCTACGTCGCGGCGTACTCGGGCGTGGTGCAGGCGCTCGACGCGCAGACCGGCAAGGAGCTGTGGTCGGTGAAGGCGCCGGCCGCGTGCCGCGTCGCGGTCGGCGGCGGCATGGTCGTGGCCGTGACCGCCACCCAGGTCGTGGGCCTCTCCGCGCCGGACGGCAAGGCGCGCTGGACGGTCCCGCTCGCCGGCGAGCCGGCGGGAGCGCCCGTGCTCGTCTCCGCCTCCGGCATCCGCGCAGCCGTCCCGAACGGCCGCGGCCTGCTCTACATCGACGTCATGGCCGGGCGCCTGCTGCGGACCTTCGATCCCGGCACGGGCGTCTCCGCCGCGCCCGCGGTGCGCGGCAAGCGCGCCTACGTGCTGTCGAACGGGGGCGAGCTCATCGCCCTCGACTTCGTGTGAGCGCGGTGCGGAGCGTGCGCGTCGTCGCGGCAGTGGTGCGCCGCGGCCCCGAGATCCTCATCAGCCGGCGACACTCCGGAGCGGAGCGCGGCGATCTGTGGGAGTTTCCCGGCGGCAAGGTCGAGCCGGGCGAGGCCGAGCCCGACGCGCTCCGGCGCGAGATCCGCGAGGAGCTGGGCTGCGGGGTCGAGGTGGGCGCCCTCATCCTGCGGCACCGGCACCGCTACCCCGACCTCGAGGTCGAGCTGGCGTTCTACGCCTGCGCGCTGCCCGAGGGCGCCGAGCCTCGCGCGCTCGGCGTCGCGGCG
Source organism: Anaeromyxobacteraceae bacterium (assembly GCA_035719345.1). GTDB lineage: Bacteria > Myxococcota > Myxococcia > Myxococcales > Anaeromyxobacteraceae > Anaeromyxobacter_A. Next base: position 8,330 of record DASTGH010000589.1, on the reverse strand, counting down.
CTCACCTGGGCGCGGGCCGGCACGCTCGCGTCGTATCCGTTCTGCGAGGCGGACATCCCGGTGCTGCCGCGGCTCGAGGGCTACTGAACGACGAGCGTCGCCTTCATCGCCTGGTGGTACCGGCAGAAGTAGCCGAAGCGGCCCTTCGCCTTCGCCACCACCTGCTTCGTCGCGCCGGCGGCGATGGCGCCGGTGTCGAACGAGTGGTCGTCCGCCGTGGCGCTGTGCGACGCGAAGTCGGCGTTCTTCCACTCCACGACGTCCCCCGCGTGCACCTCGACCGTCGGCGGGTCGAACTTGAACCCGGAGATGGTCACCTTGTGGACCGCGTGCCCGGCCTGGCCCTGCTCGCCGCCCGCAGCGTGCTCGCGCTCCCCGTCGCCGCCGTGGGATCCGCCGCCCCCGGCCAGCGCCGCCTTCTCCTCGGGCGTCAGCCTGGGCAGGTGGCGGACGAAGGCGACGATGCTCCACAGGTCCTCGGGGCGGTGCGTCTTGCCGAACGCCGGCATCCCGGTGCTGCCGATGCCGCGGTCGACCACGTCGTAGATCATCCCGTCGGAGAAGGACTGGATCGCCGGCGAGGCGAGGTCCGGCGCCGGCGGGTGGAGCCCCCCGGCGAACTCCTCCGGCTCCGCGCCCGGGCCGCCGTGGCAGCCGATGCACATGGCGCGGTAGTGATCGAGCCCGCGCCGGAGCGCGGCCGGATCCCCGGCCAGCGGGTTCGGCTGCTGCGGGGCATGCCGCGCGACCGCGCGGGTCGAGGCCCAGCCCAGGACTCGATCCGCGAGCGGGTGCGGCACGGTGGCGGCGACGTCGACCGCGCCGGTGGCCGCGATGAGCGCACCGGCGACGGCCGCCGCGGCGAGCGCGGCGAGCGCCCCCAGCAGGAAGGCCGGGCCGCGACCGCCGGTCACTTGCTCGCGCCCGCCGCGCTCCCGGTGCCGCCCGCCGAGCTCCCGGACGAGGCGACCTTGCCCTGCAGCTGCTTGGCGTGGTCGAGGTGCGCCTGGAACGCCGGCTCCACCTTCTCGATCAGCGCCTTGAGCTCGGGGTTCTGCGCGTTCGGCAGGAGCGTGCTCTTGATGGCGTCGAGCACCTGCTGGTGGTACGCGACCTCGTGCTCCACGTACGCATGGTCGAACTGGGTGCCCTTCAGCTTCTGGAGCTTGGCGACGTTCTTCTTCCCGCCGTCGAGGAGCTGCTTCGACGTGGCGTTCGGCTCCGGCTTCACCTTCAGCTTCTGCACCAGCGCCTTCGCCTGCTTGTTGACGTCCGTGTGGTCGCGGATCATCGTCTCCGCGAACTCCTTCACGTCCTTGTTCTGGCTGTGGGATTTCGCCACCTTGGCCGCGTCGATGTCCACCTGGTTCGCCGCCACGACGATGGCCGCGATCTGGGGATCGGTCGGCTTCGTGCCCTCCTGCGCCAGGGCGGGCAGCGCGCCGAGGCACGTCGTGGCGCACGCCACCGCGAGCAATCGCTTCGGATTCATCCTTCTCCTCCTCTCGAGAGACCAGCCATACATTGGACATCCCGAGGGCACGGAGGGTGACACCGGCCCGCCGCCGGTGGGCGGCCGCGCGGGCCGGCGCCCGGAGCGCGAGCGCCCGCTCAGCGGACGCGCGCGTAGAGGAGGACGTCGTGCGGCCCGGGCGGATCGAGGTTCGGGAAGAGGCCGTGCCGCCGCAGGAGCCCCTCCCGGACGAACCCGGCCTTCTCGAGGACGCGCGCCGAGGCGGCGTGGGAGGCGTGGCAGAGCGCGGCGACGCGGTCCAGGCCCGCCCTCCCCAGCGCCAGCTCCGCCATGGCGTGGGCCAGCTCGGTGGCGTACCCGCGTCCCCAGGCATCGCGCGCCAGGACGTACCCCGTCGACGCGCGCCAGGGCGTCTCGACGTCGAGGCCGGTGCCTCCGACGAGCCGCCCGCCCGGCTCGAAGGCGAGGTAAGGCCCCGCCCCGTGCGTCGCCCAGGTGAGATCGCTCCAGGTGACGAACGCGTCGGTGTCCGAACGCTCGAGGTGGCGCGCCCAGCCGAGGAACCGGGTGACCTCCGGATCCGAGGCGTAGCGCTCGAAGACGGCAAGCGCGTCGGCCGCGGTCGGACGGCGGAGCCGGAGGCGTGGCGTCTCCAGCCACTCCGGCAGGCGCAAGGTCACGGGCGACTCCGGCGCCGCTTCGGAGCGGGCGCGGCGGGGCGCTCGCCGCTCGTGCGGAGCTCGTGGACCACCGGTCCGTAGGAGCGCCCGGCCGCGTCGTGCGCCTCGCGGGTGACGGCGCCCTCCAGCCGCAGCCGGTAGCGAGAGCCCGGCCGGAGCGCCTCGGCGGGCGTGAGGCGGTAGCGGGTGAAGGAGCCTCCCAGCTCGGTCGTGCCGGTGGATCCCACCATCGCGTCCGCCTCGTCGAGCAGCGCGAGCCGACCGTCGGTGAGGCGCGCCGGAACCTCCACGCGGAACGCGGCAGCGGGATCGACCGTGGTCACCCCCTCGCGCACCAGCGGCGTCTCCTGAGCGCCGAGGACGGCGACCGCGGCGGTGATCGGGAGGAGAGGGGGAGCGGCGGTCGTTGCGGACCCCTGGCCGCCGTCTGGCGGCCAGGGGCGCGGAGGCGAGGGTTCGGCGGCGGAACCGCCGTCGAACCCGAAGGGCCGGGTCGCGGACGAGGACGAGGACGAGGTCGAGGACGGGGTGGACCCCTGGCCGCCGTCTGGCGGCCAGGGGCGGGGACGCGAGGGTTCGGCGGCCGCGGGGCCGTCGAACCCGAAGGACGCGGTCGGGGACGGGGACGAGGAGGCCGACGGTGACAGGTCCGCGGGCGCAGTCGCAGGCGGCGGCTCGGCGTCCTTGCTGCACGCCATCGCCACCCCGATCGCCACCGCTGCCGCCGCGACGAGCCCTCGCACGCGCCGACACGCTACCACGCGGCCGCGCTCAGGCGAGCCGGAGCGGCAGCGATCGCAGCCGCTTCCTCGTGAGCGCGAACACCGCGTTCGCGACCGCCGGTGCCACCACCGCCGTGGCCGGCTCGCCCACGCCGCCCATCTTCTCGCGGCTCGGCACGATGTGGACCGAGACCTCCGGCATCTCGTCCAGGCGCAGGACCTCGTAGTCGTCGAAGTTGCTCTCGCGGACCCGCCCCTTCTTCAGCGTGATGGCGCTGTGGAGCACGGGCCCGAGCCCGAAGGCGACGCTCCCCTGGACCTGCGCCTCGACGGCGAGCGGGTTCACGGCCAGACCGCAGTCCACGGCGCAGGTCACCTTGTGCACCCGCACCCGCTTCCCGTCCGGCACGGACACCTCCGCCACCTCGGCCACGATGCTCCCGAACGACTCGTGGACGGCGAGGCCGCGCGCACGGCCGGCCGCGGGCGGCTTCTTCCAGCCCGCCTTCTCGGCCGCGAGCTCCAGCGCCCGGGCGAGCCGAGGGTGGTGGCCGAGGAGCGCCAGCCGGTACTCGAGCGGGTCGCGCCCGGCGGCGTGCGCCAGCTCGTCGAGCATGCACTCCATGGCGAAGGCGGTGTGCGTGTGACCGACCGAGCGCCACCACAGGACCGGGACCTCGTTCCGCGGGCTGTGGAGCGTCACCATTCGCGCCGGCACCGCGTCGAGGTAGGGCGAGTCGGCGACGCCCTCGACCGAGATGCGATCGATCCCGTCCTTCACCATCGCCTGCTCGAACGGGGTGCCGGCCAGGATCGACTGGCCGACGATGGCGTGGCGCCACGCCACCGGGCGCCCTCGCTCGTCGACGCCGGCCTCGATGCGATGGAGGAACATGGGCCGGTAGTACCCGCCGCGCGTGTCGTCCTCGCGCGTCCAGATCACCTTCACCGGGACGCCGGCCGCCTTGGCGACGTGCACCGCCTCGGAGACGAAGTCGTTGCGCGGGTTCGCGCGCCGCCCGAACCCCCCGCCCAGGAACGGCGTGTGGATGACGACGTTCTCGGGGGCGAGCCCGGCGATGCGCGCAGCGGCCGCCTGGTCGCCGGTCTGGAACTGGGTGCCCGTCCAGATCTCGCACCGGTCGCCCTCGAGCTTCACGGTGCAGTTGAGCGGCTCCATGGCCGCGTGCGCAAGGTAGGGGACGTCGTACTCGGCCTCGAAGCGGCGCGCGGCGCCGGCGAGCGCGGTCACGGCGTCGCCTTCTCTCGCCGCGACCGCGCCCGCCGTCTTCGCCAGCTCCCGGTAGCTGGCGAGGAGTGCATCCGTGTCGAGCGAGGCTGCCGGGCCCTCGTCCCAGGCCACCTCCAGCGCGTCGCGCCCGGTCTTGGCGGCCCAGAAGTCGGTCGCGACGACCGCCACGCCCGACGGCACCTGCACCACCGTTTCGACGCCGGGCACGGCGCGGGCGCGCGCGGCGTCGAACGACCTCACCGTCCCGCCGAAGACGGGCGAGCGCGCGACGACCGCCGTCCGCAGCCCCGGGAACTGGGTGTCGATGCCGAAGCGGGCGCGGCCGGTGATCTTCTCCGGCGCGTCGAGTCGCCGGCGCGGCTTGCCGATGAGCTTCCACTCCTTCTCGGGCTTCAGCCTCACGCTCGCCGGGGGCGAGAGCTTCTCGGCCTCGGCCGTCAGCTTCCCGTACGAGAGCTTGCGCTTGCCGTCGGTGACGACGCCGTTCTCGGCGCGGAGCTTGCCCGGCGCGACCTTCCAGCGCGCGGCCGCGGCGCGGAGGAGCATGTCCTTCGCCATCGCGCCCACCGTGCGGTACCGCTCGAACTCGGACCAGGTGGTCGACGAGCCGCCCGTCATCTGCATGCCGTAGGCGGTGTGCGCGTACACCGGCGCGGCCGGCGCGTGCTCCACGCGCACCTTCGACCAGTCGCAGTCGAGCTCCTCGGCGACCAGCATGGCGAGGCCGGTCCAGATGCCCTGCCCCATCTCGGAGTGGGCGAGCAGGATGGTGACGGTGTCGTCGGGGGCGACGCGCACGAACGCGTTCGGCGGTGGGAGGGGCTTCTCCGCGGCCAGCGCCCGGGCCAGCCCCTTGCGGTCGACGTGGAAGGCGATGACGAGCCCGGCCCCGCCGAGCGCGCTGGTCTGCAGGAAGCGACGGCGCGTGAGCCCGGTCATCGGGAGGCCCTCCTCATGAGCAGCGCCGCCTGCCGGACCGCGGCCCGGATGCGGGGGTAAGTACCGCAGCGGCAGATGTTGCCGGCGAGGGCCTCGTCCACCTCCGCGTCCGTCGGGTTGGGCCTGGCCGCGAGCAGCGCCGCCGCGGCCATGATCTGGCCGCTCTGGCAGTACCCGCACTGCACCACGTCGACCTCCGCCCAGGCGCGCTGCACCGGGTGGGCCCCGTCCGGCGAGAGCCCCTCGATCGTGGTCACCTTGCGCGTGCCGATCTCGCCGACCGGCAGCGTGCAGGAGCGCACCGCCTCGCCGTCGAGGTGCACCGTGCAGGCGCCGCACTGGGCCATCCCGCAGCCGAACTTCGTCCCGACGAGGCCGAGCCGATCGCGGAGGACCCAGAGGAGCGGCATGTCCGGCGGCGCGTCGACGTCGCGGAGGAGGCCGTTGACGAGGAGCTTCATCCCACACCTCGCGTACGAGTGAGGTGCGGGACATAGCGCGGCGCCCGCTCCCGGGTGCGTACCGGGGAGGGTACCCTCGGCCGGCGCTGGCGGGGCCGCGCGGGCGGCACTACCTCGACCCGATGCTCGCGCCGCTCGCGCTCGTCCTCGCCCTCGCGGCCGCCGATGCAGGGGCCGCCGCCTCCGCCTCCGACGCGCAGCGGTTCGACGCGGAGCGCTGCCCGCTGCCCTTGCAGCTCCGGGCGCTCGGCAGCGTGGGCTCCGCGGCGGGCACGTGGAAGGCGCTCTACGTGCACTGGCAGACCTACGGGAAGTGCGACGTCGGCCCGGTGCGGGAGGGCTACGCCCACGGCGTCGTCTCCCTCCTCGCCTCGAAGTGGTCGCAGGTCGGCGACCTCGGGCGTCACGCCAGGGAGGACCCGCCGTTCCTCGACTTCGTGGTCGCCCACGTCGACGCGAGCTCCGCGCCGGAGGACCTGGAAGCGGTGCGGAGCGCGGCCAAGGGCGCGTGTCCGAAGGCGCTGCGCGCGATGTGCCAGCGGCTCGAGGCACAGGCCGACGCCGTGCTGCACTCGAACGAGGTCGCGGCCGAGGTGCGCTGAACGGCGCCCCGCCCATGCCGGAGCGCCCGGGGTCAGGGGCGGCGCGCGCGCGGGCGCCAGGTGAGGAGCAGCGTCGTCGCCTGATCGCCCTGCCAGGCGCTGGCCAGGAACTCGGCGGCGACGTCGCGGGCGCCCGCGAGCCCGAGCAGCCCCTCGAAGAAGCCCATGGTCTGGTAGGAGGCGGCGCGCTCGGCAGGAGGCGACATGCGGAAGGCGAGCTCGGCGCGGACCTCACCGTCCTGCAGCTTGGCGAGGCGGACCGCGTCGAAGTCGAAGAAGCCGGCCCGAGCGCCGTGGAAGCGTGCGAGCGATTCGAGCGGGTCGCCCTCGGTCACGAGCTCCGGGCGGCGCCGGGCGACGCTCCCGGCCGTCACCTTGCCCCAGGCGCGGACCACCTCGAGGTCGCCGCGCGCGATCGTCTCCAGGATCGCGAGCCCGAAGCGCTCGAACGTGTCCATGGGGTACCAGGTCGCGTCCTCGACGCGGGCGGCGAGGTAGGCCGCGTCGGCCGGGGAAAGCCGCTCCTCCCAGTGCACCCGCTTGGCGGCGCGCAGCATCCGGACGTACTCGACGAAGAGCGACCCTCGGACGTGTCGGGCCATCGGTGCGCGTTCCCGGGAGGGCGGGTGGGTGCCCTGTTATCGCGCAGGGCGCTGCGGCGCGCCACTTTCGCGCGGCGCCGTCAGGCGCGGCGTCCGGCGGCGACGACCGCCGCCACCGCCGCGGCGAAGAGGACGGTCGTGGGCGGCACCCGCTCCCCGAGCAGCAGCGCCGACGCCGCCAGCGTCACGAAGACCTGCAGGAGCTGCACCTGGCCGACGCGCGCCACGCCTCCCAGGGCCAGCCCCGCGTTCCAGGCGAAGAAGCCGAGGAACATGCTGAAGAGCGAGACGTAGCCGAAGCCGGCCCACGCGGCGGCGGGGACGGCCGCCGGCAGGGGCGGCCGGAAGGCGACGGCGGTCGCCGCCGTCACGGGCAGGGTGAGCACGAGCTGCCAGGAGATGACCTCCCAGCCCGGCATCGCCCGCGAGAGCCGCCCGCTCACGGCGTAGCCGGTCGCCGCACAGCCGGCGGCCGCGACGAAGAGGCCGTCGGCCGCGGTCCAGGCGCCCCGGCTCTCCACGGCGACGAACGCGAGCACGAGCGCGGTGCCGAGCGCGGCGAGCGCCCAGAAGCGGCGCGAGGGCCGCTCCCCGGCGACGAGCGCCGCCGCCGCCGCGGTGGCCAGCGGGAGGATGGCGAGCACCACGCCGCCGTGCGACGCCTCGGCGGTGCGCAGCGCCACACCGGAGAGCAGCGGGAACCCGCCGACGAGCAGCGCGGCCCCGCCGAGCAGCGGCGCGAGCCGGTCGCGGTCCGGGAACGGCCGGCGCAGCGCCAGGAGCACGGCACCGGCGAGCGCGCCCGCCACGGCGGCCCGTCCGGCCGCCACGAATGCCGGGTGGAGCGCCGCCACGGCCAGGCGCGTGGCCGGGAGCGTCCCGCCGAAGAGAACCACCCCGACCGCCCCCAGCGCGAGCCCTGCTGCGGGGTGCGTCGGGGCAGGGGCGAGGGCGGGGCGCGGGGGCACGCGGGCGAGATAGCGGAGGGGAGGGGGCGGGGAACAGGGGCAGGTGTGCGGGGAAGGGCCGATACAGCCGTGGAAACGCCCCTCACCCCGGCCCTCTCCCCGTCGAACGGGGAGAGGGGGATCAGCCGCCGACCTCCAAGACCCCGCACCGCCTCCCCGTCCTCGTCCCGGACCTCGTCCCCATCCTCGCGGATCAGCGCGTACCCCGCAGTGCCCTCTCCCGCGCCGGGCGGGAGAGGGCCCCGGGTGCCGCGCCGACCGTGCGGGTGAGGGCGGCGCGCCGCGGGCACCGCCTGCCTCGCCACCTCCACGGACCGCCAGCCCTTGATCCCGGTCACCCTCTCCAGCCACCATCCGCTCACCATGCCGAGCCGTGGCCACTCCCCGCGCGCCGGGCCCGAGGACGTGCGGCTCCGCGGCTTCGCGGACCGCGCCAGCCTCGCCGAGGCGCTGGCCTGGGTCGATCGGCGGCCGGCCGCGGCCGCGGCCTCCGTGGAGGAGGTGGCGGTCGCGGACGCGGTCGGGCGCGTCCCGGCGGGCCCGATCGCGGCGCAGGCCGACGTGCCGGACGCCGACCGCGCCGGCGAGGACGGCTGGGCCATCCGCGCCGTCGATGCGGTCGGCGCGAGC
>DASTGH010000588.1:0-6707 GCA_035719345.1 Anaeromyxobacteraceae bacterium | reverse complement strand
CGACCGCCACCTCACGCCGGAGCAGTGCTGGGCCGCCTCCGACGAGTGCGGCGCGCCCATGGTCAGCGTCTGCGGGGGTGAGCCGCTCATCCACCGCCGCATCGACGAGATCGTGCAGGGCCTGGTGGAGCGCGGGCGCTTCGTCTACCTGTGCACGAACGCCATCCTCCTCGAGCGCAACCTCGAGCGCTTCCGCCCGAGCGACCACCTCACCTTCAACGTCCACCTCGACGGGGTGGAGGCGCGGCACGACGCCTCGGTGCAGCGCGCCGGCGTCTACAAGACGGCGGTGGCCGCCATCCGCGCGGCCAAGGCGCGCGGGTTCCGGGTCACCACCAACTCGACCATCTTCCTCGGCCACGATCCGGCCGACCTGCACCGCTTCTTCGACGACATGATGGCGCTGGGCGTGGACGGCATGACCATCTCGCCCGGCTACGGCTACGAGAAGGCGCCGGTCCAGGACAGGTTCCTGCACCGCAACCAGACGAAGGAGCTCTTCCGCTCCGCGCTCGGACCCGCCAACCGCCGCCGCTGGAAGTTCAACCACTCGCCCCTCTACCTCGAGTTCCTGCAGGGCCTCCGCGAGTACCAGTGCACGCCGTGGGGCAGCCCGAACTACAGCGTCCTCGGCTGGCAGCGGCCCTGCTACCTGTTCAGCGAGAAGGGGTACGCCCGGACCTTCAAGGAGCTCATGGCGACGACCGACTGGGACGGCTACGGCACCGGCCGGCACCCCAAGTGCGCCGACTGCATGGTCCACTGCGGGTACGAGCCGACGGCGGTCGAGGACAGCATGACGAGCCTCGGGAACGTGGTGCGCTCGATCCGCTCCACCGTGGGCTAGCGGCGTGGCCGAGGCGCGCGCCGCAGCGGAGATCCGCCACGACGCGGTGGTGGTGGGCGCGGGCATCGCCGGGCTCATGGCCGCGACCGAGCTCGCCGCCCGCGGCCGGCGCGTGCTCGTGCTCGAGCACAACCACCAGGCGGGCGGCCTGCTCTCCGGCATGTGGCGCCGCGGGCTCTACTTCGACGTCGGCTGCCAGTCGTTCGAGGACATGGGGATCGTCTTCTCCCTGCTCGACGACCACGGCCTCGCCGACCTGGCCCGCTTCCGGCGGGCGCGCTACCGGATCGCCATGCCGGGGCTCGACGAGCTGGTCGAGTCCCTCCCGCAGATGTCCCGCGCCTTCCAGGCGGCCTACCCCGGGAGCGCCGAGGGTTTCGCGCGCACCTTCGCCGTGCACGAGCGGACGTCGGAGCTCATCCGGCGGCTCTTCCAGCCCGATCGCGTGCCCTACGTGCGCGACGAGCGGCCGCTCTCGCTCCTGCGCTGGGTCGGCCAGGCGCTGGCCGGACCGGGCTGGCGATCGCCGCTCGGCGTCGCGCGGCAGCTCGCCGATCTGCGCACGCTGATGCTCGACGACTTCACGGCGTGGTACGAGCGGCAGCTGCCGCCCTCCGGCGCGCGCGACCTCCTCTCCCGCTGCGGTTACAGCCGCATGAACGTGTTCGTCGCCTCCGCCTTCTGGCACCTCTGGGCGCACGATTACTGGTACCCGGAGGGCGGCCTGCAGCCCTGGCTGGACCGGTGGGTGGCGCGGCTCGAGGCGCGCGGCGTGCGCTTCCTCTTCAAGCGGACCGCCACGGCGCTCGAGCAGGAGGGCGGCCGCGCCCGGGCCGTCCTCACGCACAAGGGCGAGCGCTTCGAGGCGGACGAGGTCGTGTACTGCGGCGACTACCGGCAGGCCGTGCACCGGCTGGTCGGTGCCGAGCGCTGGCCGCGGCGCGAGCTCGAGCGGCTCGACGCCGCCCGCCACTCCGACGCGCTCGTCTCGGCGTACGTCGGCCTCGACATGGCGCCCGAGGAGCTGGCCGGTCGGCTGCGCGCCTCGCACGTCTTCTTCTTCCCCTCGTTCGATTGCCGCACCGAGCTCGACCCGCGGGACCCGGCCGCGCACGGCCGGGCCTTCCTGGAGGTGACGGCGCACGGCCATGGCGCGCCGGGGCCGGACGGACGGCCGCGGGCGTCGGTCGTGCTGCAGGCGTTCACCCGGCACGACTGGCTCGAGGGATGGGGCACCGGCCTGAGCGGCGACACCGCCCGCGAGGGCGACACGCCGCCGCGCCCGCCGGCGTACCGGCGCCTCAAGAAGGCGGTGGGGCAGGAGCTCCTCGCCACCTTCGAGCGCCTCGTCCCCGGGGCGCGCGAGCGGGTGAGCTACCTCGACGTCGGCTCGCCGGCGTCCGCGGTGCGCTTCACCCGCAACGCCTTCGGCGGGACGTGCGGCTTCGAGCTCAACTGGCGCAACTTCCCCTTCCTGAACCCGCTCGCGCACGTGGAGACGCCGCTCCGCAACCTCCACCTGGCGGGTCACTTCACGGTATGGCCGGGAGCGGTCCCCACGGCCGCGTTGTCGGGTAAGATCGCCGCCCTGCGGGCCGACGAGGGGCTACGGGCGCGCCGCGGGGGGCGGCGCGCGACGCCCGCACGGGACGAGAGGGCGGGGCGGGGCCGCGCCGAGGCCGCCGTCGCGCCGGGAGGAGAGGCATGGACGCGGTGACGGAGCCGGCCGGCGCGGGGGTGTCGCAGGCCGAGCTGCTCCGCGGGTGGACGGAGTGCTGGGAGATCCTGCGCGAGCACGGCAAGACGTTCCACGTCATGGCGAAGGTGCTCGGGCCGGAGCGCGGCAACGCCATCGCAGCGCTGTACGGCTTCGCGCGCGTGGCCGACGACCTCGTGGACGAGCCCGCGCCCGGCGACACGCCGGACGCCATCCGCCAGAAGCTCGCGGGCATGCAGGCCGAGCTGCGCCGGGCCGTGGCAGGCGAGAGCCACGCGCCGCGCTTCGCGGCGCTGGGCGAGACGGTGCGCCGCTACCGCATCCCGCTCCAGCCGTTCGACGACCTCGTCGCCGGCGTGGAGATGGACCTCGAGCCCGTGAGCTACCGGACGTTCGCCGACCTGGAGCTGTACTGCTACCGGGTGGCGGGCACGGTCGGGCTCATGATCACGCCGGTGGCGGGGTACCGGCCCGGCAGCGCCGCGCTCGAGCACGCGAAGACGCTCGGCACGGCCATGCAGCTCACCAACATCCTGCGCGACGTGGGCGAGGACCTCGACCGCGGCCGGATCTACCTGCCGGAGGAGGACCTCCGTCGCTTCGGGCTGACCGAGGCGGATCTCCGCACCCGGCGCGTGGACGCGCGGTTCCGGGACCTCATGGAGTTCCAGATCGCGCGCGCCGAGCGGCTCTACCACGACGGCCTCCGGCTCATCCCGCTCCTCACCAGCCGCCGCGGCCGCGCCGCCTTCGAGTTCGCGGTCGAGGCCTACTCCGGGATCCTCGGCAAGATCCGCGCGGCCGGGTACGACGTGTTCCACGGCCGCGCCCACCTCTCGCTCGCGGAGAAGCTCGTGCTCATCCCCACGTCCGCCTGGCACGCCTGGGTGGCGGTCCTCCTGCACGGAGGCCGTCCGTGAGCACCGCCGAGGCGAGGCGCCTCCAGGATCCGCTGGCGGAGGCCGCGCGCGCGGCGGCCGGCGCCGCCGGGGATCACCTCTTCCGCATCCTGCGCGGCGACCACTGGTGCGCCGAGCTGGAATCGAACACCACCATCACCGCCGAGTACGTCCTCCTCTGCCGGGCGCTCGGGCTCGAGCTCGGCGCCCGCAGGGCCGAGATCGCGCGCTATCTCTCGTCCCGGCAGAAGGCGGACGGGAGCTGGGGGATCGCCTGGAACCTCCCGGGCGACGTCTCGACCACGGTCGAGACCTACCTGGCGCTGCGGCTGGTGGGCCTCGCGCCGGACGACGAGCGCCTGGTCCGCGCCGAGCGGTTCATCCGGGCGGCGGGCGGCGTCGAGAAGGTGCGCGTCTTCACGCGCATCAACCTGGCCATGTTCGGGCTCTTCCCCTGGGAGGCGGTGCCCACCGTCCCGCCCGAGATCGTCCTGCTGCCGCCGTCGGCGCCGGTGAACATCTACCGGCTGGCGAGCTGGGCGCGCGGCACGATGGTGCCGCTCTTCGTCATCTTCCACCACCGGCCCGTCTTCGCGCTCCCCTGCGGCCGCTCCTACGACAGCACCTTCCTCGACCACCTCTGGCTCGACCCCTCCAAGAAGCACGTGCCCTACCGCGCCACCGTGGGGAAGACGCTCTTGCGGCACGGCCCGGGCTGGAAGGCGCTCTTCAACCTGGGCGACGCGGCGCTGCGCGCGTACGAGGGGGCGCGCGGCGCGCCCGGCCTCTCGCGCCTGCGCCGGCACGCCCTGCGCGAGTGCGAGCGCTGGGTGATCGAGCACCAGGAGACGAGCGGCGACTGGGCCGGCATCTTCCCGCCCATGCTGAACGGCGTGCTGGCGCTCCACCTCGCCGGCCACCCGGTGGACTCGGACCCGGTCCGGCGCGGGCTCGCCGCCATCGAGGCGTTCTCCATCCAGGACGGCGAGGGCTTCCGCATCGAGGCCTGCCAGTCGCCGGTGTGGGACTCGGCGCTCGCGCTCATCGGCCTCGCCGACGCCGGCCACGACGGCGCCGACCCGCGGCTGGCACGCGTGCGCGGCTGGATCGCCGGCAAGCAGGTGCTGGCCGAGCACGGCGACTGGCGCGTCTACAACCAGGGCGGGAAGCCCGGCGGCTGGTCGTTCGAGCACGTGAACACCTGGTACCCCGACGTCGACGACACGGCGGCGGTGATCCTCGCGTTCCTGAAGGGCGACCCCGCGATGCGCGACGGGGAGGTGCTGCGCCGGGGCGTGGAGTGGATGGCCTCGATGCAGAACAGGGACGGCGGCTGGGCGGCGTTCGACGTCGAGAACGACCGCGAGTTCCTGAACGAGATCCCGTTCTCCGACATGGACTCGCTGTGCGACCCGTCGTCGCCCGACGTGGCGGGCCGCGTGCTGGAGGCGCTGGGCGCGCTCGGCGATCGCCGGTACCGCGCCGCCTGCCGCCGCGGTCTCGCCTACCTGCGCCGCTCGCAGGAGCCGGAGGGGAGCTGGTACGGCCGCTGGGGCGTGAACTACGTCTACGGCACGTCGAACGTCCTGAACGGCCTCGCGCGCCTGGGCGTCCCCGCGACGGATCCCATGGTGGAGCGCGCGCTGCGCTGGCTCTGCGCCGTGCAGAACGAGGACGGCGGTTTCGGCGAGGGGCTCGAGTCGTATGCCGATCGATCCAGGATGGGGCGCGGGCCGTCCTGCGCCTCGCAGACGGCCTGGGGGGTGATGGGGCTCCTCGCCTACCGGCCGCCGACGGACGAGGCGGTCCGGCGCGGCATCGCCTGGCTCGTCGACCGGCAGGTCGCCTCCGACGGGTCGTGGGCGGAGCAGCAGTTCACCGGGACCGGCTTCCCGCGCCACTTCTACCTGCGCTACCACCTCTACCGGCACTACTTCCCGCTCATGGCGCTCGGGCGGTTCTGCGCCGCGAGCGGCGCCTAGGGCGGAGCCGTTGTCCGGGCCGGGTCTTCCCGCGCTGCTGTGGGGCACGGTCGTGCACCGGCCCTACGTCTACGCGTTCTTCGCCTGCTTCCTCGCCTTCGCGCTCCACCAGCTGGGCGCGCGCCGCACGGCGACCTTCGCGGTGGGGACCTGGCTCGTCGCCTTCGGGTGCGAGTACAGCTCGACGCGCAACGGCTTCCCGTTCGGACCGTACAGCTACTTCGACGACACCCGCACGCGCGAGCTGTGGATCTCGAACGTGCCGTTCTGGGACTCGCTCTCCTTCGTCTTCCTCTCCTACTTCAGCATGGTGCTGGCTGCGGCGCTGCTCTCGCCGCGCGAGGCGCTCGTGCGCGGCGAGTGGCCCGGCCTGCGGCACCGGTGGGCGCCCATCGTGGGCGGCCTGTTCATGATGGTGCTCGACCTCGTCATCGACCCGGTGGCGCTGCAGGGCGAGAAGTGGTTCCTCGGCCGTATCTACGAGTATCCGTACCGCGGGTTCTACTTCGGCGTGACCGCGGCCAACTTCGCCGGCTGGTGGTTCGTGGGCGCGGCGAGCCAGCTCGCCTTCCAGCTGGCGCTCCGCTTCCTGCCCTGGTGCCGGGGGCCGTGGCGGCGGGTGCACCCGCGCTTCGTCTGGGGGGTCTATGCGGTCTATGCCGGCGTCTTCGGGTTCAACCTGGCCATGACGCTCGTCATCCGCGATCACGCGCTGGCGCTGGCGAGCGGCGCGGTCGTGGCCGTGACGCTCTCCGCGCTGGCGTGGCGCCTCAGGGTGCCGGGCCGGCGGCTCGCGTGATCCTGGTCTGCGCGGCGACCGGCACCGAGGCCGCGGCCTGCCGGCGAGGAATCGCCGACGCCGGCGCAGGGGACGTCGAGGTCATGGTGACCGGCGTCGGGCCGTCACGCGCGGCGACGGCGCTCGGGCGGAGGCTCGGCGAGCGCCGTCCGTCGCTCGTGGTCTCCTCCGGGTTCGCCGGCGCGCTCGGGGCGGGCGTGGAGCCGCTCTCGTGGGTGACCGCCTCGGCGCTGTACCGCCTCGACGGCGAGCGCGCGGCGCGCGTGGTCTTGCCGCCCGGCCTGCTGCGCGTGGCGGACGGGGCCACGCCCTGCCATCTCGTGACGGCGGGGCGGGTGGTGGCGAGCGCCATCGACGGCGTCCCGCCACCCGTCACGGTCGACATGGAGTCCTCGGCGCTGGCCGAGGCGGCCGCGGCGGCCGACGTGCCGTTCGCCGTGCTCCGCCTCGTCACCGACGTGCC
>DASTGH010000587.1:0-8320 GCA_035719345.1 Anaeromyxobacteraceae bacterium | reverse complement strand
ACACGACCAGGAGCACCTTCGACCGCTACAACATCGTCGACGAGGAGGACGCTCGGGCGGTCATCCGGCGGCTCGAGCTCGGGGCGGCCCAGGAACTCGCCACGACGCCCCAGAAGTTACGGCAAGATTCCGTCAATATTTCGGATGCCGCGGCGCGACAAGAAAAAGGCCCCACGGCTAAGTTCCCGTGAGGCCTGCTGTTTTTGGCGCGCCCTAGAGGATTTGAACCTCTGGCCTTCGGATTCGTAGTCCGACGCTCTATCCAACTGAGCTAAGGGCGCAAACGCGTCTGTGGACTTCAAGAACTGGCGGAAAGGGAGGGATTCGAACCCTCGAACCAGGTTACCCCAGTTACTGGTTTAGCAAACCAGCGCCTTCGGCCTCTCGGCCACCTTTCCGGAACCCTGAACCTCGCTCGCCTCTCTTCCACCTGGCGGAGGAGGAAGGATTCGAACCTTCGGAGGGCGTGAACCCTCAGCGGTTTTCAAGACCGCCGCCTTAGGCCGCTCGGCCACTCCTCCGAAAACGTCGAAATCCCTCGCCTCGGCCAGAACTTCGAGACGGAGCGGTATACGGGAACGGCGGTCGGGGATCAAGCGGGAAGAGGGCGGGCGGGCGGCGCGGTCCTGCCCCCTCCCCAACCCTCCCCCGCTGGCGCGGGGGAGGGGGTCCGTGGCTCGTAGACTCGCGAAAAGACTCCGCTCCGGAGTCGCGACCACGTGCCGCATGCCAGCCCCCTCCCAGGGGTGCGTACCTCTCGGGCGTGCATGCAGTCCCTCTCTTCCTGGCCGCGCTCGCGGGGGCGCAGCCGGCTCTCACCTTCGACCAGGCGCTGGGGCTCGCAGATCATGCGCCCGGCGTCGAAGGCGCACGCTCCGGCGCGGCCGCCGCTCGCGAGCTCGCGGGCCAGGTCTCGTCGCAGACCTCGAACCCGGAGCTCCGGATCGAGCCGGGGTACCGCCTCTCCGAGAGCCCATCCTCGGTCACCCGCTTCGAGGGCACCGCCGCCCTCTCGCAGACCTGGAACCTCGCCGGCCTCTCCTCCCGGCGGCGGGACGCAGCATCGTCGGAGGCGGACGTCGCCGCCGTGGAAGCCCGGGCCGCGGCGCTCGCGCGCAGGCTCTCCGCGGCGCAGGCGTGGATCGACCTCTGGGCGGCGCAGCAGGCGTACACCGGCGCCCTGGAGGAGCTGCGGCTCGCCGACGACCTCGCCGCCCGCTCGGACCGCGCCGCGGGCCAGGCCCTCCTCACCCGCGCCGACGCCGCCGACGCCGCGGCGTATCGCGCCGAGGCGCGGCTCCTGGCCCTCTCCGTCGAGGGCGAGGTCACCGACCTCGGCTACCGCCTCGCGCGCGAGGCCTCGGTCCCGGCCGCCGCCCTCGCCGCCTCCGGCCCGCTGCCGGACGTCCCCGTCCCGCCGAGCGGCGACTGGCCCCAGGCCGTCGAGCGCGCCGCCGCCCTCCCGGAGGCCCGTGCCCGTCGCCTCGCGGCGCACGCCGACGCGGCGCGGGCGGCGGAGGCGCGGGCTGCCCGCGGCACGGCGCTCACCCTCGGCGCTGCCCTCCAGCGCGACAACCTCGCCGAGTACGTCGGCTTCGCGCAGGTCGGCGTCACCCTGCCGCTCTTCGACCGCGGCGAACGCGAGGCGGCGCTCTCCGAGGCCGCGGCGGCGCGCGCGCGCGGCGAGGCCGACGACCTCGCCCGCGCGGCCGGAGCGGAGCTGGCCCGCGCGTTCCACGAGGTGGAGCACACGGGCGAGGTGCTCCACGAGCTCGAGGCGGGCTTCCTGCCGGCCTCGCTCGAGGCGGCGCGCCTGCGCGAGGTGGCCTTCCGCGCCGGCGATGCGACGGTCCTGGAGGTGCTCGTCGCCCGGCGTTCGGCCGCGGCCGCGCGGGCGAGGCTCTCGCGCGCGCAGGCGGCGCACGCGTGGGCGCGGGTGAAGGTGTGGCTGCAGCTCGCGGAGATGGAGCGGGGGGACGCGTCGTGAAGAGGATCGCAGCGGTGATCGCGGTTGCGGGGCTGGCGTGCAGCAAGGGCACCGGCCCTCTCCCCAGCCCTCCCCCGCCCGACGCGGGGGAGGGGGTCCGGGCGGTGGCCGCTGCATCCGCACCGACTCCCTGGGTGAAAGCCCGCAACGCCGAGGAGCTCGCGCTCCTCGAGTCCCCCGCCGTCGTCCTCCCCACCCCGGAATCGAGCGCCGGCGTCTCGCCCCCGTTCCGCGCGCGCGTCGTCCGCGTCTCCGTCCGCCCCGGCGACCGGGTCGAGCGCGGCCAGCCGGTCGCCCACGTCGTCATGCCCGAGGTCGTCCAGGCCGCCGGCGCGCACGCCTCCGCCGCCACCCGCGTCGAGGCCTACGGCCGCCGCAAGGCGCAGCTCGACGAGCTGAAGAAGGAAGGCATGGTCCGGCTCACCGAGCTCCTCGAGACGGAGACCCGGCTCGCCGAGGCCCGCGCCGACCAGCAGGGCGCCCTCGCGCTCCTGCGCGCCGCCGGCCTCGGCGCCGACGACGCGCAACGCATCCTCGCCGGCGGCGGCGAGGTCCCCCTCCGCAGCCCCATCGCCGGCGTCGTCACGCAGGTGAAGACCGCCATCGGCGAGCAGCGCGAGGCGGCGGGCGAGCCCATGGTCCGCATCGCCGGCGAGGGCGACCCGCGCGTCGAGGCGCGCGTCGCGCGCACGCTGCCCGGCACCGCCGAGTACGAGCTGTGGCTCCCCACCGGCGAGCGGCACCCGCTGAGGCCCGTCGGCCGCGCGCCGCAGGTCGACGCACGCGACGGCACCACGCTCGTCTGGTTCGAGCCGCTCCGCCGCGGCACGCGCCTCGTGCAGGGGCAAACCGGCAAGGTGAAGACGCGCCTCGAGAAGGAAGAGAAGGCGGTCGCCGTCCCGGCTCGTGCGGTCGGCCTGGCGGAGGAGGGCCCCTACGTCGTCGCCCACCGCGGCGGCAAGGGCGAGCGGGTCCGGGTCGAGGTCATCGCCGCGACCGGCTCGGATGCGCTCGTCCGCGGCGCGCTCGCCATCGGCGACGAGGTGGCGGCCGAGGCGGAGCTGGCCGAGGCCGGCGGCGCGCCGGTGGTGAAGTTCGAGGATCAGGACGCGGAGCTGGCCAAGGTGGGGAAGGGCGGCGCGCGGTGATCGGCCGCGTCGTCGCCTGGTCGGTCGAGCACCGCGTCCTCGTCGCCACCGTCACGCTCCTGCTCGCCATCGCCGGCGTCGTCGTCGGCGCGCAGCTCCGCTTCGACGCGCTCCCCGACATCACCAACAACCAGGTCCTCGTCCTCACCCGCGCGCCGGGGCTCACGCCGGAGGAGGTGGAGCGCCTCGTCACGCGTCCGCTGGAATCCGCCCTGGGCGGCACCCCCGGGCTCGTCGAGCATCGCTCGGTCTCCCGCTACGGCATCTCCTCCATCACCGCCGTCTTTGCGGACTCCGTCGAGGTGTACCTCGCCCGGCAGATGGTGAAGGAGCGGCTCGACGGCGCCACCGCCGGCTTCCCCCCGGGCGTCTCCGCGCCGGAGCTCGGGCCCGTGACCGGCGGCCTGGGCGAGATCTTCCACTTCACCGTCAGCTCACCGCGCCGCACCGCCGCCGAGCTGCTGGAGCTCGCCACCCTGCGCGCCGCGCCGCTCCTGCGTGGCGTCCCGGGCGTCGTCGAGGTGAACACCTGGGGCGGCCGGCAGCGCACGCTCGACGTCCGTGCCGACCCGCTGCGCATGGCGCAGCGCGGGCTCACCCTGGAGGACCTCCGCACCGCGCTCCAGGACGCGACCGGCACCGCCGCCGGCGCGAGCCTCCCCGCCGGCTCGCGCCAGGCGCTCGTGCGCGCGGTGGCGCTGCCCAGGGACGCCTCCGACCTCGGCCACGCGCTCGTCTTCCGCCGCGGCGATCCGGCGCCGGTGCGCCTCGCCGAGGTCGCCGACCTCTCCGAGGGCGAGCTGCCGCGCATCGGCGCCGCCACCGCCAACGGCCGCGGCGAGACCGTCTACGTCATGGCGCAGATGCTCCGCGGCGACAACGCGCTCGAGGTCATGCGCCGCGTGCACGCCCGCATGGACGGCGTGCGCCGCGCCCTGCCGGAGGACGTGCGCGTCGAGGTCGTCTACGACCGCGCCCACCTCGTCACGGCCACGCTCCGCACCGTCTTCCAGAACCTGCTCGAGGGCGGCCTGCTCGTCATCGCCGTCCTCTTCCTCATGCTCGGATCGCTCCGCGCCGGCCTGCTCGTCGCCTCGGCCATCCCGCTCTCGATGCTGGTCGCCACCGCCGCCATGGTCGGGCTCGGCGTCCCCGGCAACCTCATGTCGCTCGGCGCCCTCGACTTCGGGCTCCTCGTCGACGGCGCGGTGGTCATGGTGGAGAGCGTCTTCCACGGCCTCGCGCCGGCCCTCTTCGCCGGCCTCGCCCCCGCCGCCGCGCGCGAGAGGCTCCGCGGGCACGTGGCGCGCGTCACGCGCACCGCGGCCCAGCCCGTCTTCTCCTCCGTGCTGGTCATCCTGCTCGTCTACGTGCCGGTGCTCTCGCTCACCGGCGTCGACGGCAAGATGTTCCGGCCGATGGCGCTCACCGTCGTCTTCGCGCTCGTCGGCGCGCTCGTCCTCACGCTCACCTTCGTCCCCGCCGCGGTGAGCCTCGTCCTCCGGCCGGCGGACATCCCGTCCCGCGAGCCATGGCTGGTCCGCACCATCCAGCGCGGGTACGAGCCACTCCTCGCCGCCGCCGTCCGCCGCCCGCGCTGGATCGCCGGCGGCGCCGCCGCGCTCTTCGCCCTCGCCATCGCGCTCTTCGCCCGCGCTGGCAGCGAGTTCGTGCCGCAGCTCGACGAGGGCGACCTGGTCGTCCAGACCACGCGCGCCGCCGACGTCTCGCTCGAGTCGGCCGTCCGCGAGGCGGGCCGGCTCGAGGCGACCATCCTCGCCGCCGTCCCAGAGGTGAGGCAGGTCGTCTCGCGCGTCGGCAGCCCCGCAGTCGCCACCGACATCATGGGGCTCGAGCAGGCCGACGTCTTCGTCACGCTCAAGCCCCGCGCGGAGTGGCGCCCGGGGCTCACCCGCGAGGCGCTCGTCGCCGAGGTGGAGAAGGCGCTCGCCGATCGCGCGCCGGGCGGCGAGCCGTCGTTCACGCAGCCCATCCAGATGCGTTTCAACGAGCTCCTCGGCGGATCCGTCGCCGACGTCACCGTCTCCATCCACGGCGAGGACCTCGCCGAGCTGCGCGCGCTGGCCGAGAAGGCGGCGGAGGTCATCGCCCGGCAGCCCGGCGCCGAGGACGTGAAGGTCCTCGCCCCGCCCGCGGTCACGCTGCTCGAGGTGCGGCCGCGCCCCCTCGACGCCTCGCGCGCGGGCTTCACCGTGCGCGAGGTGCTCGACGCCGTGCAGGCGGTCCGCACCGGCCTCGAGGTCGGCGCCACCTACGACGGGCCGCTGCGCATCCCCATCGTCGTCCACCTGGGCGAGGCGCCGTCCGCGTTCACGCTGCAGGACATCGTCATCCCGGCCGCGACCGGCGGCCTCGTCCCGCTCTCCCGCGTCGCGGTCGTGGTGCGGACGGCGGCCCCGTCGCTCGTCTCGCGGCAGGACGGCGAGCGGAGGCTCGTCGTCGGCTTCAACGTCCGCGGCGCCGACCTCGGGACCGTGGTCGCCGCGGCGGAGCGGGCCGTCGACGCCGCCGTCGCCCCGCCGCGCGGCTACCGCCTGGCGTGGGGCGGCCAGTACGAGACGCTGCAGGCGGCGAAGCGCCGCCTCGCCGTCGTCATCCCGCTCGTGCTGGCGCTCATCGTGGGCGTGCTCCTCCTCGCCTTCCGGCGCGCCCGCCCGGCCGCCATCATCTTCCTCAACGTCCCGTTCGCCACCGTCGGCGGCATGATCGCGCTCGGCGCGCGCGGGATGCCGGTCTCCATCTCCTCGGCCGTCGGCTTCATCGCGCTCTCCGGCGTCGCCGTCCTGAACGGCGTCGTGCTCATGACGCGGCTCCTGCAGCTGGAGCAGGAGGGGCGGTCGCCTGCGGACGCCGCCGTCGCCGCCGCGCGCGAGCGCGCCCGCCCCGTGCTCATGACGGCGCTCGTCGCCGCGCTCGGCTTCATCCCCATGGCGCTCGCCACCGGCGTCGGCGCCGAGGTGCAGCGCCCGCTCGCCACCGTCGTCTGCGGCGGGCTCGTCACCTCGACGCTGCTCACGCTCGTCGTGCTGCCGTCGATCTACCCGTGGCTGGCGGGGCGCCGCGCGCCGGGAGACGCGCGGCTCGCCGCCTGAGCCGCGCCCTCACGCCTCGATGCCTCCGCCGACCGGGTACTGGGCGCCGGTGACGAAGCTCGCCTCCGGCGACGCCAGGAAGGCCACCACCGCCGCGACCTCCTCGGGCTTGCCGAAGCGCTTCAGCGGGACCTGGCTGACGATCCCCGCCGCCGTCGCCTCGAGCTGATCCTTCGCCAGGCCCATCTTCCCGAAGATCGGCGTCTCGATGGGCCCCGGGCTCACCGCGTTCACGCGCACGCCGTCGCTCGCCAGCTCCTGGGCCCAGGAGCGCGAGAGCGCCAGCACCGCCGCCTTGCTCGCGGAGTAGACGGACATGTTGGGGAAGGGCTGGTCGGCGACGACGCTCGCCACGTTCACGATCGTCCCCTTCGACGCGCGCAGGAGCGGCAGCGCCTGCCGCGTCAGCTCGATGAGCCCGTGCACGTTCGTCTCGAACACGCCCCGCACGTGCGCCGGCGCGGCGTCCGAGAGCGGCGCCACCGGCGCGATGCCGGCGTTGTTCACCAGGATGTCGAGCCGGCCGTGCCGGCGCTTCACCTCCTCGATGGTGCGGGCGGCGTCGGCCAGCACCGCCACGTCGGCGACCACCTGGGAGATCGCCGGGTGTTGCGCGGCCGCGGCGCGGAGCGCCTCCTCGTGGCGGCCGGTGATGACGACGCGCGCCCCGGCCTGCGCCAGGCGCAGCGCGACGGCGCGGCCGATCCCGGTGCTGCCGCCGGTGACGAGTGCGACCTGCGACTCGAGCTTCTGGGACATGGTGCGGCTCCTTCTGGTGGGCGCCCGCGGCGCCCGGGGTGACCGTCGGTGATTTACAAACCGACCAGTCGGTATGTAAGGAGCTGCGACGATGTGTCACGCCTCCCAGGTGGGGCTACGGCCTCCGCCGCCCCCGCGCCTTCGCCTTCCCGTCCGCCGCCGGCCGCAGGGACTCGAGGTACGTCGCCAGCTCCTCGTGCACGCTCCGCAGCACGGCGGGGTCGCGCGCCGTCTTGGCGAGGCCGATCGCGCCCTCGATGCTCGCCACCACGAAGCGCGCCACGCGCGCCGGGTCCGCGTCGCGCCGCACCGTCCCGGCGCCCTGGCCGCGCGCCAGCGCGTCGCGCAGCGCCGCCACCCACCGCGCCACCACCGCGTCGAGCCGCCGGCGGAGCTCGTCGTCCGTCGAGGCCATCTCCTGCGCCAGGTTGTTGAGGGGGCAGCCGTAGCGGACGACGTCGCTCGCCGGCGCCGCCGTGCACTCGCTCCGCAGCAGCGCCTGGAGCGCGCTCACCGGGTCGTCGGTCCCGGCGATCGGCTCCACCCAGCGCGCCAGCACCATGGGCGCGAGCCGCTCGTCCACCAGCGCGCAGCCGAGCGCCTGCTTGCCGTCGAAGTGGTGGTAGAGCGCGCCCTTCGTCACGCCGGCCTTCGCCAGCACGTCGTCGAGCGAGGTGGCGGCCATCCCGCGCTCGTAGACCGCGCGGAACGCCGCCTCGAGGATCTGGTCGCGGGTCGCCTGGGGGTCGCGCGTCGCCACACCTCCATCATACCGACCGGGTGGTACGCGCGCCGCGCCTCACGGGGGAACCCCGGCTGGCCCGGCGCTCCGCCCGGTGCCCCCGCAAGGTGAGCGCGTGCCCCGCAACTCCGGCGAGACCCGGCGGCTCCTCGCCGACCTGCAGGCCCGTCTCGACGGGGCGGCGGTCGCTCGCACCCGCGACTTCTGGCAGCGCTACCTGCGCGGCGCCGTCCCGTTCCGCGGCGCGCCCACGAACGCCATCCGCGCCGCGCTCCACGCCTGGTGGCGCGACCACGCCCTCGACCGCCTCCCCCTCGCCGCCCGGAAGCGCCTCGCCTTGGCGCTCCTCCGCGAGCGCCACGGCGAGGACAAGCTCGCCGGCGTCCTGGCGCTCGCCGAGATCCTCCTCCCGCACCTCGCGCGCGCCGACCTCCGGGCGCTCGCTGCCCTCCTCGACGAGGGCCACCTCTCCGACCCCCACAGCAGCGACTGGCTCTGCGCCCACGTCCTCGGCCCGTTCATCGCATCCGCCGCCGGCGCCGGCGAGCGCCTGCGCCGGGCCCGCGCCATC
>DASTGH010000586.1:0-10170 GCA_035719345.1 Anaeromyxobacteraceae bacterium | reverse complement strand
GCCTTCGCCGTCTCCACCAGGTTCGGGACGAGGTCGTGCCGCCGGCGGAGCTGGACGTCGATCTGGCTGAACCCGTTGCGGTACGCGTTCCGGCGCACGACGAGGCCGTTGAAGAGCGCGGCCGCACCGACGCCGGCGAGCGCCACCACTGCGAGGATCACGAGCACCGCGGCCATCGACCACCTCCCGCGGGCAGCATGGCACAGGGCGCGGCGGAGCGACGTCCCGCGACGCCGCGGGCGCGGCGGCGCGCTCGTCCCTTTCCCCACAGCGCCCCCGGTCGGCACCCCGCGCGCGCGTTGCCCGCGCCGCCGGCCCAGACTAGACGTGGAGGTGCCGTCCGCCCACCCCCTCCCCGAGCGCCTCGCCTTCGTGCGCGAGCGCACGCGTGCGAGGCCGGTCCCGTTCGTCCCGGAGATCGCGCTCTACCAGGCGGACGAGCTGACGCCGCTGTGGCACGCGAGCGCGGCCGAGCTGGAGGGCTGGGATCCCGCGCCGTTCTGGGCGTTCGCCTGGGCGGGCGGGCTGGCCCTGGCGCGGCACCTGCTCGACCACCCCGAGCTCGTGCGCGGGAAGCGCGTCTTCGACTTCGCCACCGGCAGCGGGCTGCTCGCCATCGCCGCCCTGCGCGCCGGCGCGGTGCGCGCGGTCGCGTGCGACACCGATCCGCTGGCCGAGGCGGCGGTCCGCGCCAACGCCGAGCTGAACGGCGCCGCGGTCGAGTTCCGCGCCGGGGACCCCATCGGCGATCCCCTCCCCGGCTTCGACGTGGTGCTGGCCGGCGACGTCTTCTACGAGAAGCCGCTGGCGCACGACGCGCTGGCCTGGTTCGCGTCCCTCGCCGGGCGCGGCGTGCTCGTCCTCGCCGGCGACCCCGGCCGCCTCTACTCGCCCACCGGCGGCTACCTGGAGCGCGCGGAGTACATCGTGCCGACGCTGCACGAGCTGGAATCGTGCGACAGCCGGAGCACCTCGGTCCTGGAGGTGCTTCCGGCTGCCGCCCACGTCTCCTGACGGACGCCGGGGACCGGCGCCCCGGCCGTCACTTGCCGCTGCCGCTGCTGCTGCTCGTGCCGCTCTGCCCGGCCGCGCCCGTCGAGCTGGAGCCGGTGCCGGTCGTGTCCTGGGAGCTGGAGCCGCCGGTCGAGGAGCCGCTTCCGCTCGACCCCGTCCCCATGGACGAGCCGCTGGACCCCGTGCCCGACGTGCCGCTCGTGCCGGTGCCGGACGAGCCCGACGTGCCGGTCCCGCTCGTGGACGACCCGCTGCTGCCCGGCGTGGTGGACGAGCCGGTGCCCCCGGACGAGGTCCCGCTGCCGCCCATCGAGGACCCGCTGCTGCTGCCGGAGGAGCCGCTCGTGTCCGACGAGCTGCTTCCGCTCGGCGAGCTGCTGCCCGACGTGCCAGCGCCGGTCCCACCCATGGTGGCGCCCGCGTCCGCGCCCGTCGCCGTGCCGGACGAGCTCGAACCGCCCGCCGGCGTACCCGCGGACGTCGTGCCGCCCGACGTCCCGGTGCTGCCGGAGCCCGTCCCACCGCTCGTCGCCCCACCGCTCGTCGCCCCACCGCTCGTCGAGCCGCCGCTCGACCCGGTCCCCATCCCGCTCGAGCCGCTCGACCCGGTGCTGTCGCTGCCCGTGCTCCCGCTCGTCCCGCTGGAGCCCGTCCCGTAGCTGTCCGACCCGCTGCTCCCCGTGCTGCCGCCCGTCGAGCCGGTGCTGGAGGATCCGCCGCTGCTCGTGCCGGCTCCGGCGCCCGTCTGCGCCATGGCCTGGCCGGAAAGGAGCAGTGCCAGCGCGCCCGCGAGCGCCATCGCCTTGCTCAGCTTCCTCATCTCGATGCCCCCTGATTTGCAGATGCCGGCGCGGGATGCGCCGGCGCGCGCGCGCCGCTCCCGGGCGCGTCTCACCCGAAGCTGCGGACCCCCGCGCCGGCGCACAACCCGTCCCGTGCTCCCCGGCGCCGCGCGCGCGAGAGGGCGGGCGCTCCGGGGGTAAGATGGCAGGCGTGGAGTTCAGCGAGCGCGACGTGGCGGCCCTCTACGACGAGCTGCGGCAGCTCGTGCGCGGGTCGCGCTTCGGCCGGGCCGGCACGCTCTCCGGGACGGCGCTCGCGCACGAGGCGCTGGCCCGACTCTTCCGCCAGGCGCGCCCGGACGCCGCCTCGCGCGAGGCGCGCGCGCCGCTCGTCTTCGAGAGCCGGGACCACCTCCTGGCCGCCTTCTTCCAGGCGGTGCGCTCGGCGCGCATCGCCCACCACTGGCGCAACGTCCGGCACAACCCGGTGGACGTGCTGCGCACGAGCGGGCTGCTCTGGTCGGTGGAGGGCGCGGTGCGCTTCCCCGAGCTGGAGGACGCGCTCGACGTGGCCGAGATCGGCGTGCTGCACCGGCTGGTGGAGGAGCTGCGGGAGGACGAGCACGTCGGGCCGCGCGAGCGCATCGCCCGCGGCGTCGAGCTGCGCGTGCTCTCCGGGCTGCCCAAGCACGAGGTGGCGCGGATCCTGGGCGTGGCACGCAGCACCGTGGACGCCGACCACGCCTTCTTCCAGCGCTGGGCGGCGGTCCGCGTCGCGCACGACCGGCAGGAGGTGACGCGGGCGCTGGCGCGCCTGCGGGCCGATCCGCACGTCCGGGAGCGCGAGCTCATCGCGACCGCGGCGGAGCTGTCGCTGTTCCAGGTGCTGCCGGAGGCGCAGGTGGCCCGGCGGCTCTCGCGCACCGTCGACGACGTGCGGCGCTGGCTCGCCTTCCTGCGAGGCTACGTGGAGCGCGGCCCCCCCGCGCTCGCGGCGAGGAGCTGAACGTGGCGCTCGACGACGTGGAGCTCTGGGAGCTGGCCAGCCGGGCGCCCGAGCCGCGGCGAGAGGAGGTGGTGGCACGCCTCGCCGCCGACGCCGAGCAGCGCGCCCGGGTCGAGGCGCTGCTCGCCCAGCCCGCGCCACCGGCAGGGGCGAGCGGCGCGCGCTACGAGATCATCGGGCTCGTCGGCGCCGGGTCGCAGGCCGACGTCTACCAGGCGCGCCGCGTCGACCTCGACCGGCTCTGCGCCCTGAAGGTGTTCCGCAACGTCTCCGATCCGACCTTCGTGGAGCGGGTGCGCCGCGAGGCGGGGCTCATGGCGCGCGTGCTCTCGCCGCACGTCGTCCCGGTCTTCGACGCCGGCGACCTCGGGGACGGCCGGTTCTTCATCGAGATGGCGCTCTGCGCCGAGCCCGACGCCAGCGGAGGTCCGGGCGCCATCGCGCTCGGGCGGTCGCTGCGCGCGCTCGTGGCCGAGGGCGGGCCGCTCGCCCCCGACGACGCCGCGCGGCTGCTGCTGCCCATCGCCGGCGCGCTCGCCGCCGCGCACCGGGCGGGCGTCGTCCACTCCGACGTCAAGCCCGACAACGTGCTGGTGCTGCCGGTGAGCCGGCGCGCCATGCTCGGCGACTTCGGCATCGCCGCCTTCGCCGCGGCCGCGGAGCGGGCGGAGGGGCCGGTGGGGACGCTCCCGTACCTGGCGCCGGAGCAGCTCGCGGGCGAGCCGCCCGGTCGCGCCTGCGACGTGTACGGGCTCGGGGGGACGCTGCTCTTCGCGCTCTCGGGGCGGCCTCCCCACCCCGACCGCCACGCCGGCGTCGACGTCGCCGGCGGCGCGCCGGCGCCGGTCCCGGCCGAGGTGCCGCCGAGCCTCGCCGGGATCGTCGTCCACGCGCTGGCGACGGATCCGCGAGAGCGGCCCGGCGCCGACGAGGTCGCGGCGGCGCTCGACGCCTACCTCTCGCGCCGGCCCACGCCCTGGGAGCAGCGGCGCGCCGGGCGGCGCCTCGCGCTCTTCTACCAGCGGCACCGACTCATCGTGCAGCTGGGCGTGGCCGCGCTGGCGGTGGCGGCGACGCTGGGCGTCGGTCTCACCCGCACCGTCGTGGAGAAGACGGGCCTGGAGCGCACGGCCCGGCGGCTCTCCGGCCAGGTGTCGGCGCTCGACGACGACGTGGCGCGCCTCGCGCGGCAGAAGGCCGCGCTCGACACGGAGCTGGCGCGGATGCGGGACGAACGGGCGGCGCTGGCCGGCTCCGAGGCGCGCGAGCGCGAGGCGCGGCT
The DNA here is from genome assembly GCA_035719345.1 of Anaeromyxobacteraceae bacterium. GTDB lineage: Bacteria > Myxococcota > Myxococcia > Myxococcales > Anaeromyxobacteraceae > Anaeromyxobacter_A. The sequence goes on along the minus strand of DASTGH010000586.1, from coordinate 6,086 downwards.
GCTGGCCGAGGGGCGCTCCAGCGAGGCCGACGCGCAGCTCGCCTCCGCGACGTCGGCGGCGCGGGAGGCGGCCACCCGGCTGGAGCGGACCGAGGTGACCCTGGCGCAGGTCGAGGCCCGGCGCGCCGAGGCCGAGGCGCGCGCCGCGTCGCTCGAGGCGGCGCTCGCCGACCGGGAAGCGGAGGCACGGGCGGCGGTGGAGCGCTGGCGCGGCTCGCTCGATGCCCTGCGCTCCTCGCACGACGGAGAGCTCGGGCTCCTGCGCCGCGACCTCGCGCGCGAGCGCGAGGCGGCCGCGGCGCTGCGCGACCGTGCGGGGGAGCTCGAGCGGGAGCGGGAGCGGCTGGCGCTGGCCCGCGCCGACGCGGAGGCGCGCCTCGAGGCGCGGGTCGAGGCGTGCCGTGTCGAGCGGGACGAGCTGCGCAGGCAGGCGGCGGCGATGAAGTCGAAGGCGCCGACGACTTCCTCGACCACGTCCCCGCCCTCGTCCTCGTCCTCGACCACGTCCTCGTCCGCGTCCCCGTCGCCGTCCCCGTCCACGACCTCGTCCCCGACCCCGACCCCGGCCCGGACCCCGACGGCGGCCCGCTGAGGCCTCACGCCGCGCGCGCTTCCCCCTCCAGCATCCGGCGGAGCCGCTGCTTGCCGCGGGAGAGACAGCAGTCCGCCGCGTGCGGCGAGGGGAGGCGGAGGCGGCGGGCGATGTCGCGCGCGGGCGCGTCGTCGAGCCACAGGCGGAGGACGGCCCGCTCGCGGGGCGGGAGGGCGGCGACGAGGCGCAGGGCGCGCGCGCCGTCGATCGCGCGCTCCGGAGATCGCGCCGGCGCCGCCCGCGGCAGCGCGCAGGCGGCCGCGGGGTCGGTGAGGAGATCGTCGCGCCGCGCGTCCCGCAGGCGCCGGCGCACCTTGTTGCGGACGATCCCGTAGAGCCAGGCGGACAGGTCGGCGCCGCCGCGCCGCGCGTCGAAGCGCGCCCACCCCGGCGCGCCGTCCAGCCCGGCGGCCAGGAACGCCTGCACCTCCGCGACGGCATCGTCGACGACGTCGCTGGCCGGGGCGGCGGCCCGGGGGAGGGCGCGGCGCGCATGCGCCTCGAGGAGCGGCGCCACGGCGCGCGCCAGCGACGAGAGCGCGGAGGGGTCGCCGGAAGCGGCCGCGGCGAGGCGGGCGAGGGTGGACGGGCTGAGCGGGGCGAGGTGGGGCACGAAGGTCCTCCGGGCTGGGGCGCGGGCGCGCCCTCCCCCCTGACCACCGCGGTGGTGAGCCGATCGCCCGGTAGCGACCCATCAGGGGCTAGGCCGTCCCGTGGTCGCCCGGAGGGCCCGCGCTGCGCCCGGTCGCATGGCCGAGGGCGGCCAGCACGCCGTCGAACGTGAAGGGCTTCGCCAGGAAGACGGCGTCCGGCGCGTCCGGCTCGGCCGCGGACATCACCACCAGCGCGATCCCCGACAGGGCAGGGTCCGCGCGCAGCCGCGCCAGGCAGCGGCGGCCGTGGAGCACGGTCTCCGGGTCGAGGAGCACCGCATCGAGGTGGCAGACGCGCGCCAGCGCGAGCGCCCGGGTGCCGTCGTCCGCCTGGAGCACGCGGTGCCCCTCGAGGCGAAGCAGCTCCGACAGCGCGCCGCGGAGGGCCGCGTCGTCGTCCAGCACGAGAATGGTCATGGTCGCCCTCGGGCCGCGCCGCGACCCCGCCGTAGACTGGAGGTTAAGGACGAACCCCCCGCCGGCCACCGACCCAAGGTACGCGTCACCCGCCGTGAGCCTCGCGCCCCGCGAGCGCCCTCCCGAGCCGCCGCAGCGCCGCCTCCCACAGCCGCGACTCGCGCCGGGAGAGGCCGGCCCGCCGCAGGGTGTCGGCCAGGTCGCGGACCGCGTGGCGCTCGGGGCCCGCCAGGAATCCGCCGGCGCGGAGCGCCTCGCGCAGCGCCTCCTCGACGCGCGCGAGCTCGGCATCCGTCGCGGCGGCGGCGCGCGGCAGGGCACGCGGCGGGCCGGCGGCCAGCGCTGCCTCGCGCAGCGCGAAGAGGTAGACGAGCACCGCCTGGGCCAGGTTGAGGGACGGCTGCCCCGGGTCGGTGGGGATGGCGGAGAGCGCGTGGCAGCGCAGCACCTCCTCGTTCCCGAGCCCGCTCCGCTCCTCGCCGAAGACGATCGCCGTCCGGTCCGGCGCCCGGCGCAGCGCCTCGCGCGCCACCTCGGCAGGCGAGAGGCGGGGCCGGCCGCGCACCCGGCGCGGGCTCGTGCCCACCACCCAGGCGCAGTCGGCCACCGCCTCGGCGAGCGTGGGGAAGAGCCGCGGCCGGTCGAGCAGGTCCTCGGCGTGCACCGCGACGCGCCGGGCGCGTGCAAAGTCGTGCGTCGCCGCGGCGACCAGCGCCCAGTCGCCGGCGCCGAAGTTCTTCATCGCCCTCGCCACCGCCCCGACGTTCTCGGGGTTGCGCGGCCCGACGAGCACGAGGCGGACGGGCGGCGGCGCGACGCGGGCGGGCATGGCTACCCGGCGAGGCGAGCGGCGAGCGCGACGAGGTCGGCGGGCGCGTCGAGCAGGTGGGACGGCGCCGCGGCCAGGAGCGCGGCGCGATCCGGCGCTCCCCAGGTGGCGCCCGCGGTGACCACCCCCGCCGAGCGGCCCGCGGCCACGTCCACCGGCGAGTCGCCGGCGAAGACGGCGTCGCCCGGCCCGGCCCCGAGGCGGGAGAGCGCGAGCAGCACCGGCTCGGGGTCGGGCTTGTGCCGGGGGCAGGAATCGGCGCCGACGAGCGCGTCGACGAGCGGCGCCAGCCCCACGTGCGCGAGCGTGCGCGCCGCCGGCTCGGCGAGCTTGCCGGTGACGACGGCGACGGCGTGCCCGGCGCCGGCGAGCGCACGCACCGCCTCCACGGCGCCGGGGAACGGCTGCGTCAGCCGGTCGTGGTGCAGCCGCTGGTGCGCGCGGTAGCGCGCCACGAGCGCGTCGAGGTCGTCGGGCGAGCGGGCGTGCCGCGCGAGCTGCACCCGGAGCGGCTGGCCGATGCCGGCGATCCACTCCGCGTCGGTCGGCCCGGGGCGCCCGTCGAAGGCGTGCCGCACCGAGGCGAGGATGAAGGGCACGGTGTCGACCAGCGTGCCGTCGAGGTCGAGCAGGATGGCGAGCTTGCGCACCACGGGGCCGCGGAGCCTACCCGGCGCGCGCCCCGCCCGCCACCCGCCCGCGCCGGCATTTGCTCGCGGTCAAGGTGCGACGGGGGGGCGCCTCGCTAGAGTGCCCGCTCCCTCTCACCCGCCGTCCGGGCCGTCGCGCCCGCAGGAGCCGTCCGCATGTCGAAGAAGAGGTCCGCCGCGCTCGCCGCACTCGCCCTCGCCGCCGCCCCGCTCGCAGCCCGCGCCGCGGGCGGCCACGACGCGGTGGGCTGCGCCGGGTGCCACTCCCTCCACGCCGCCAAGGGCGAGCTCATCTTCGCGGTCCCGGCCAACGCCAAGTACCTGAACCCGAAGACGAAGCAGGCCTACACGGGCTCGACCGCGCTCTGCCTCGGCTGCCACCAGGACTCCGACAAGGGCGGCCAGGGCTTCGCGCCCATCTCCGGCCACGTCAGCCACCCGTTCGGCCTCGCCAGCGTGAACCCGAAGATCGCCCGGGTCCCGCCCGAGCTGCTGCGCGAGGGCGGCCGCTTCGAGTGCCTCGGCTGCCACGACCCGCACCCGTCGAACCCGTACTACAAGTACCTGCGGGTCGACACCAAGGGCGGCAAGGACATGGACGCGTTCTGCGCGGCCTGCCACGCCATGAAGGCGGACCAGGCGGTCGCCTCGCAGAAGCCGGTGTTCTTCACCAGCATGGACGAGACCGGGAACCGCGTCATGGCGGCGCCCGCGGCGAGCGCCCCCAAGGCGCCGGCCTCGCCCAAGGCGCCCGGCGCGGCGCCGGCGAAGGCGCCGGCGGCGAGCGAGGCGAAGCCCGCGAAGAAGCCGTAGCGGAGGGCCGTGCGAGGGCGGGGGGCTGCGTCGCGGAACCCCCGCCCTCGCCGTGGTAGACCTCCCGCGTGCCGCACCTCGATCACCCCTTCCAGACCGCCGTCGGGTTCGATCTCGCGGCCATCTACCTCTTCGCGGTGACCGGCGGACTGGCCGGCATCCGCAAGCGATACGACCTCGTCGGCCTCTCCGCCCTCGCCCTCGCCACCGCGCTCTCCGGGGGCATCCTGCGCGACCTCCTCCTGGCGCGGGGCACGCCCGTCCTCCTCACCGACGGCCGCTACCTGGCCGCCGTCCTGGCGGGCACGATCACCTCCGCGGCCATGGGCCACCACCTTCACCGCGTGCGGCTCGCCATCGAGGTGGTGGACGCGCTCGGCCTCGGCATCTACGGCGTGGTCGGCGCGCAGAAGGCGCTCGCCGCCGGGCTGCCCGTCCTGACCGCGCTCCTCCTCGGCAGCGTGAACGCGGTCGGCGGCAGCATCGTGCGCGACGTCCTCTCCCGCGAGGAGCCGCTCCTCTTCAAGCCGGGCGAGTGGTACGCGCTCGCCGCCATCCTCGGCACGGCGGCGTTCCTCGTCCTCCAGCTGGGCGCACACGTGCCGCCCTATGCGGCGGCGGTGGGCGGCATCGGCGTGGCGTTCACCACCCGGCTCCTCGCCATCCGCCTCGGCTGGCGCACCGACGCGGTGTCCGGCGCGGAAGAAGGACCCTGACGCCACCGCGCTGTTCTGGGCTACCATTCACGGCGGGGCGACGGTCGCACCCCTTCGCACCTCCGCCCACCGGACCCGATGAACGTCGTCGCCGTCATCCCGCTCCTCTCGGTCGGCGTGGCCGTGTACGTGGCGGCGCTCTCGCGCCGCTTCTCGCTGGCGCCGGGCTGGAAGGACCAGCGCTGCTTCGCCTGGGTGGCGCTCACCGTCGCCGGCTACTCGGCGCTGAACCTGCCCACCACCCTCGCCCTGTCCGAGCGCTGCGTGGTGGCGACCTCCCGGCTCCAGGCGCTGCTCGCCGCGGTCCACGTCTTCACCTGGCTGCGCTACTCGCGCGTCTACCTGGGGCTCTCGCGCTCGCGCGCGGAGGACGCGCTCGCCGCCGCGCTCGGGATCGTCGGGCTCGCCGCCTGCCTGACGCCGGTGGCCTATCCCGGCGGCTCCTGGCTCTTGCCGGTGCCGTTCACCGGCCTCACCTACCGGAACCCGGTGACCTCCGGCGCCGGCTCGCTCATCCTGCTCTTCGTCGTCGGATCGCTGGCCGTCCCCTTCGCGCGCTTCCTGCGCGCGTGGCGCCGGGGCGTCCCCCACGCCGGCGTGCACGTCGCGTCCCTCGCCTTCCTCTTCGCCATGGCGGTGAACGACGTGCTGGTGCTGGCGGGCGTCTACGAGATGGCCTACCTCGTCGACCTCGGCTTCCTCGCGCCCATCGCCGCCGTCGCGTACGCGCTCACCTCCCGCTTCGCCGCCGACGCCAGCGATCTGCACGCGCTGCGCAGCGACCTCGAGAAGCAGGTCGCGGAGCGCACCGGCGACCTCGTCCGGACGCAGGCGGCGCTGCACCGGGCCGAGAAGCTGGCGGCGCTCGGCCAGTTCGCGGCCGGCGTGGCGCACGAGGTGAACAACCCCTCGGCCGTCGTCTCGGCCAATCTCCAGTACCTCGCCGAGAACGAGGCGGCCGACCTCTCCGAGTCGGGGCGGGAGGCGGTGCGCGACTCGATCGCCTCCATGCAGCGGATCGGCGCCATCGTGCGCCAGCTCCTCGACGCCGGCCGGCTCGCCGCCAGCGCCGAGCGGACGCAGAGCGTGAACGTGCGGGCCGCGGTGGAGGCCGCGCTGCACATCGCCCGCCCGCGCTTCCCCCGCTCCTGCTCCGCCAGCGACGAGGCCCCGGAGGGCCTGTGGGCGCTCGGGCAGGAGACGCTGCTCGTGCAGGTCCTGGTGAACCTGCTCGTCAACGCGGCGCAGGCCATCCCCGAGGGGCGGGAGGGCCACGTGCGCGTCTCGGCGGCGCGCGCGGCCGGCCGCGTGCGCATCACGGTGGAGGACGACGGCGCGGGCATCGAGCCGGAGGTGCTTCGCCGCGTCTTCGAGCCGTTCTTCACCACCAAGCCGTTCGGCACCGGGACCGGCCTC
>DASTGH010000585.1:0-8277 GCA_035719345.1 Anaeromyxobacteraceae bacterium | reverse complement strand
CCTACGGCAAGACGAAGCTGCGCCGCCTGGCCGCGGCGCGCTTCCGCACGCTGCGCCGGGCCGGGCTGGTCGAGCTCAGGTCGATCGAGGCCTACCGCGGCCGGTACGTGCGCCCGGCGCCCGGCCTGCAGCGCGACTTCTCGCTCCACCACACGCTGGCGCTGTGGCTGGTGGACACGCTGCGCGAGGTGCCGCGCGAGCGCGAGAGCTACGCGCTCGACGTGCTGACGCTGGTCGAGGCGATCCTGGAGAACCCGGACGTCGTCCTGTGGAAGCAGCTCGACGCCGCGCGCGGCGCGGCCGTCGCCGAGATGAAGGCGCGCGGGATGGAGTACGACGAGCGCATGGCGGAGCTGGAGAAGGTGGAGTACCCGAAGCCGCTCGCCGACTTCGTCTACTCGACCTTCAACGCCTTCGCCGAGCGCCACCCGTGGGTCGGCGCCGAGAACATCCGCCCCAAGTCGATCGCGCGCGAGATGATCGAGCGCTACCTGGCCTTCGACGACTACGTGCGCGAGTACGGGCTGGAGCGCAGCGAGGGCGTGCTCCTGCGCTACGTCTCGGACGCCTACAAGACGCTCGCCCAGACCGTGCCCGAGAGCTACCGCGACGAGCGCGTGGACGACGTGCTCGCGTTCCTGCGGGCCACGGTGCGGGGCGCGGACGCCTCGCTCCTCGACGAGTGGGAGCGGATGAAGGACCCCGCCTACCGGGCCGCGCCCGCCGACCAGCGCGCCGCCCTGGCGGCCCTGCCGCCGCGCCCGGTCCGGCCGGACGAGGATCCCCGCGCCTTCGCGGCGCGCGTCCGGAACGAGCTGCACCGGCTCCTCACCGCGCTGGCCGCGCGCCGCTGGGAAGCGGCGGCCGCCGCGCTGTGGCAGCCGGATGGCGCCTGGCCGGCGGCGCGGCTCGAGGCGGAGCTGGCGCCCTACTACGCCGACCACGCCTCCATCGACGTCCGCCCCGCGGCGCGCATGCCGCACAACACGCTCCTCGAGAAGACGGGGCCGGCCACCTATGCCGCGCGCCAGCGCATCGTCGACCCGCAGGGCGAGGTCGACTGGGTGATCGAGTGCGCCATCGACGTCACCGTGGAGCGGCCGCAGGACGCGCCGCTCCTGGAGCTCCAGCGCGTGGGGACGTAGCGCCTCCTCGCACCCACCGTCGAGCAGATCCGCATACACCTGCCGTCAACATCGCCGCTGGCGCGCCGGGCGGGCCGTCGTATGCTCGGCTGCATGCGCGCTCTCCTCCTCGCCTCGCTCCTCGCCCTCGCCCCCGCCACCGCCCACGCCGGCCTGCTGGTGGAGGGTTCCCTCGGCTCCGGCTGGCAGACGTCCGACCAGGTGACGACCGCCAGCGGGGCGACGCTGCAGGGGGCGACGCCCATGCAGCTCATGGTCGCGCCCGGCTGGGGCTTCGCCGACGTCGTCCGGCTCCAGGTCGGCTTCCTCGGGCACCTCGGCGACAGCAACGCCTCCTCCTTCGACTTCGAGCTGCGGCCCATGGTGAGCGTGCAGCCGCCGGCCTTCCCGATGTACCTGCGCGCCATCTTCGCGGTCCAGAACCTCAGCACCGACCGGGACACGAAGGTGTCCTTCGGCGGTGCGCTCGGCTTCCGCATGGGCGTGGCGGGGATCGGCGCCTTCGTCGAGGCCGGCGTCCTCCCGCGCACCGTCCAGGTGGCAGTCGGCAGCGGGACCGAGGACCGGTCGATCTGGTTCATCGAGGGCCGCGCCGGCGCCTACTTCGAGTTCTGAGCGAGGCCCGTCCCGGGCCGTCACCCGACGTCACATCATCGGAAGGTCTCGCCTCGGCCGGAGCGGGAACGCGGCCTCGAGCCGCTCGATCTCCTCCGGCTCGAGGTCGAGCTCGGCCGCGCCGGCGTTCTCGGCCGCATGCGCCGGATCCGATGCCTTCGGGATGACGAACACGCCGGGGTGGCGCAGGAGGAAGGCCAGCGCCGCCTGGTGCGGCGTGGCGCCGTGCGCCGCGGCGACGATCTCGAGCGCCTTCCCACCCGCGCTGCGCGGCGACGGGAAGACGCCCGAGCCGAACGGGCTGTAGGCGACCACGCTGACGCCGTGCTCGGCGCACCAGGGCAGCACCGCGTGCTCGATGGCGCGCTCGCCCACGTGATAGAGCACCTGGTTGCAGGCGATGCGGCCCTCCCCCGCGATGGCGAGCGCCTTCTCCAGCCGGGCGCGGTCGAAGTTGGAGAGCCCCCACGACCGGATCTTTCCGGCGCGCACCAGGTCCTCGAAGCCCGCGATCGTCTCCTCCAGCGGGTGCCGCGAAGGCCAGTGCAAGAGGTAGCAGTCGAGCCGATCCGTCCCGAGCCGGGAGAGGCTCCGCTCGCACGCCTTCACCACGCCCTCGCGCGTGGCGTGCTCCGGCCAGACCTTGGTCACGAGGAAGGCCTCGTCGCGCCGGCCGCCGAGCGCCTCGCGGACGACCTCCTCCACCTCGCCCGACCCGTACATCTCGGCCGTGTCGACGTGGGTCATCCCCGCGTCGAGCCCGGCGCGGAGCGCCCGGACGGCCCGCGCCCGGTCGTCCCCCTCCATGCGCCACGTGCCCTGCCCGATCGCGGCCACGACGAGGCCGGTGCGGCCGAACGGGCGCTGCTCCATCGGGTGTGCTTAGCGGAGGTGCGCCCGCGCCGCAGCCGCCCCGCGGGAGGACGCGCCGCGTCACGGACCCGCACGGCCGCCCCGCGCGCGTGCACACCTTTCGTCCCGTGACGGAGACCCTGGGCTGGGCGAGCTCGTGCATCCTCGTCCTCACCATCGCGAAGCAGGTGCACAAGCAGTGGAGCGAGGGCCGGAGCGAGGGCGTGAGCCGGTGGCTCTTCATCGGCCAGCTGGCCGCCAGCGCCGGCTTCACCGCCTACAGCGTGCTCGTCCGCAACTGGGTGTTCGTGGTGACGAACGCGCTCATGGCCGCGAACGCGCTCGCCGGCCTCGCCATCCTCACGGTGCACCGGCGGCGGGCGCGGCGGGGTAGGTCACCTGGCGCCCTCGCAGCACCGCGAACGGCGTGAGCCGGTGCGCGCGCGTCCGCCCCCGTCCCACGATGTGCTCGACCACCACGCCCCGGGCGAAGAGCGCGTCCGCGATGAGGGATCGGTGGCAGCGCCACGGCACCGCCTCGGCGCACAGGAGCGCCACCGGCCCGTCGCGCGCCAGCGCCCGCAGCTCGACGAGGCCCTCCTCGAACTCGCCCGACGCCATGTGATCGGCGTAGCCGCGGAAGCTCGCGTTGTGCCAGGCGCCGTTCTGCGAGTCCCGGCGCGCGTGGCGGAGGCCGCCCAGCCGGGGCAGGTGGACGTAGCGGAGCCCGGCGGCCGCCAGCGACCGCGCCAGCGCCTCCTGCGCGTACTGGGGGTTCCGCCGGGAGCGCGGGATGGTGCGGACGTCGGCGACGGTGGTGACGCCGCACGAGCGCAGCAGCGCGACGAGCTCGTCCACGGGGCGGGTCGAGTGGCCGACCGCCAGGACGCGCGCCCTTCCCCAGCCGGGCGCGGCGCGCGGGGTCGGGGTGGGCTCCACATCCATCACCGGGATGTGTCGGTCGGGCGGACGCTCCGCCACCCCCGGTGCTGCGTGGCGATCGCCCCGCCGCGTGGCCAACGTTCGGGCGATGGAGGCCGTCGGCCGCACCTCGCCCGTCGCCGAGCGATCGCTGGCCGTGCTGGCCACCGGGGCCGTGCTCGCGTTCGGGTGGCTGGCGCGCGAGCTCCTGCTGCCCACGGCGCTCGCCGTCTTCGTCGCGTTCACCGTCCAGCCGCTCGTGCGCTGGCTGGAGCGGCGGCGGCTCCCGCGCTGGGCGGCCGCGGCGCTCGGCACGCTGGTCGCCACGGCCGTGGTCGCGGTGCTGGCGATCGTCCTCTACGACGCCATCTCCGGGATCTGGGAGGAGCTGCCCGCGTACGAGGACAAGCTCCGGGCCGCGCTCGGCAAGGTCTCGCGCACCGCCAAGCAGGTCGAGGCGCAGACCGACGCGGTCGTGAAGCAGCCGGGGACGGTCAAGCTCCACGCCGGCGTGCCGTGGGGCATGCTCCTCCTCGGCACCGCCCAGGGCGCGCTCGCCATCGCCGCCGAGGCGACCGTGGCGGTCTTCGCGCTCTACTTCGCGCTGGCGGAGGGGCCGCGCTACCGCCAGAAGCTGCTCGCCTCGCTCGATCCGGACGGGCGCCGGCACGCCGACGCGGCGCTGGGAGAGGTCCACCGCGACGTGGAGCAGTACATGGTGAACCGCGTCCTGCTCAACGCGGCGCTCGGCCTCGTCACCTGGGGCGCGTACGCCCTCTACGGCCTCGAGCACGCCTCGCTGTGGGGGCTCACCACGGCGCTGCTCCACTTCGTCCCGTACGTGGGTCCGGCCGCCGGGCTCGCCCTGCCCGCGCTCATGGCGCTCCTGCAGTACGGTGCGCTGAAGGACGTGCTCCTCGTCTCCGGGATCTACGTCGCGCTCGTCGCGCTGCAGGGCAACGTCATCGACCCCGTGTTCCTCGGCAAGCAGCTGCGCCTCTCCTCCCTGGCCGTGTTCCTGGGATCCCTCTTCTGGTTCTGGATCTGGGGCCCCATCGGCCTCTTCCTGGCGGTGCCGCTGCTCTCGACGATCCGCATCGCCTGCGCGCACACGCCCCGCCTCCACTTCGTGGCGCGCTTCCTGGCCGAGTGAGGCGCCACCGCCCTCAGCGCGGTGGGCCGGCGTGCGGCTCCGGCGCGAGCGGCGTCTGCGGGAGCCGCGCCAGGAGCTCCGCCGGATCGGCGTAGACGGCGACGCACCCCGCGGCGCGGAGCGTCCGCTCCTCGAACCCGCCGCACAGCACGCCCACGGTCGCGACGCCGGCGCGTCCGGCAGCCTCGGCGTCGAACGGGCTGTCCCCGACGGCCACCGCCTCGCCGGGCTCGAGCCCGAGGCGATCGAGGCACGCCTCGAACACGTCCGGGAACGGCTTCGACCGGTCGGCGTCGTCGCTGGTGGTGGCCGCGTCGACGAGCTTCGCCCCGCCCACCATGCGCAGGTAGTAGCCGAGCTCCGTCCGCCGGCACGACGATGCGAGGCCCACCAGCACGCCCGACTGCTTCAGCCGGGCGAGCAGCTCGCGCGCCTCCGGGAAGGGCCTCGCCAGCGGCAGGTAGCGACGCTGGTAGAGGCTGGCCCGGTGCTCTTCGAGCTCCTCCCCGAAGCGCTCGCGCTCCTCCTCCGAGAGGAACACCGGCAGGAGCTGATCGCCGCCCTTCCCGATCTGGCTGCGGATCGCCTGGTACTCGACCTCCTTCCCGAAGCGGGCGAGCGCCTCCTGCCACGCCTGCGCATGTAGGTCCACGGAGTCGATGAGGGTCCCGTCGATGTCGAAGAGGACGGCGCGTGCCATGCAGAACGATGGGCGCGGCGCTGCCCGGCCGGCAACCGCGTCCGCGCGCCGTCGCCGGGGCGCGCTCGGCCGGCGGCGGACGGGCGCGCCGGGCGGGCTCCCGCATGGCGGGCAGGGGTTGACACGCCGGCCGGTTGGGAGCATCTGTTGCGCCGCATGCTGGAGAGCCTGAAGCCCCGCAGTGGCAAGCGCTGGCCGCGAGGTCAGAAATTCGCCCTCTCCGCCGCCGGCGTGGAGGCCGAGGCGGCCTACCGCGAAGCGGTGCAGTCGGCGCGGGCGCAGGGCCGCGGCGCGCTCGATGCCGCGCAGAAGGCGTGGGCGGAGCCCCACCGGATCGCGCCCACCGACGGGGTCGTCCTCGGCGAGCTCCGCGGTGGCCGCAAGAGCATCGCCGACCTCGCCAAGGGTCTCGAGGACTGCGGGACGAGTGCGGCCGAGGTGAAGGCCGCGGTCGACCGCCTCACCGATGCGGGGCTGGTCGAGCCCGCGCCGGCCTCCAGCCAGGTCGCCCCGGAGCGGGGCGCGGCCTGACGCCTCGTCCCATCTAGTCCCATCCACCCCGCCGGTCCGCCTTGCGCTGGCCGGCGTGCCGCTTCTGCGCGAGCCGCCGCTCCTTCGAGCCGCGCGTGGGCCGGGTCGCGCGGCGCGGGCGCGGCTCGCGCGCCAGCGCCAGGAGTCGCGTCCGCAGCCGCTCCAGCGCGGCTCCGCGGTTCTGCAGCTGGCTGCGCCGCTCGGTGGCGGTGACGGTCACGCCGGTCGGCCGGTGCGCCAGCCGCACGCCGCTCTCCGTCTTGTTCCGGTGCTGGCCGCCGGGGCCGCCCCCGACGAAGAACGCCTCGTCGCACTCGGCGAGGAGCGCGTCGTCGCCGAGCGCGAGCGCCCGGCGCGCCGCCGCGCGCAGTGCCGCCGGGACGACGTCGCCGCTCATGCCGCGTTCGTACACCAGCGGGCGACCGGGAGCGAGCCGGAAGTGCCGCCCTGCCTTTCCGCGGGCGAGGACGGGGACGCGCGCTAGATCGGCGGCGCCCGGCGCGGCCCGCCCCGGTGCCCGGAGAGGAGGAACGCCATGTACGACCGCGCCGGCCCGACCTTCGCCGCGGCGCTCGCCGAGATCCGGGCCGCGGGCACGTACAAGGAGGAGCGCGTCCTCGGCTCGCCGCAGGGGCCGGTCATCCAGGTGAGCGGGCGCGAGGTGCTGAACTTCTGCGCCAACAACTACCTCGGCCTGTCGTCCCACCCCCGCGTGCTGGAGGGCGCGCGCTTCGCGCTCGACCGCCGCGGCTTCGGGCTCTCCTCGGTGCGCTTCATCTGCGGCACCCAGGACCTCCACCGCGAGCTCGAGGCGCGGCTCGCCCGCTTCTTCGGGTTCGAGGAGGCCGTCCTCTTCGGCTCCTGCTTCGACGCGAACGGCGGGGTGTTCGAGGCGCTGCTGGGCGAGGAGGACGCGGTCGTCTCCGACGCGCTCAACCACGCCTCGCTCATCGACGGCATCCGGCTGTGCAAGGCCCGCCGCTACCGGTACGCCTCGGCCGACATGGGCGAGCTCGCCGCCCGGCTCGACGAGGCGCGGGCGGCGGGTGCCCGGCTCGTCCTCGTCGCCACCGACGGCGTCTTCTCGATGGACGGCCACCTCGCCCCGCTCGACCGCATCTGCGACCTGGCGGAGCGCGCCGGCGCGCTCGTGCTCGTGGACGACTCGCACGCCTCCGGCTTCGTGGGCCGCACCGGGCGCGGCACGCCCGAGCACTTCGGCGTGCAGGGGCGCGTCGACGTCCTCACCTCCACGCTCGGCAAGGCGCTCGGCGGCGCGGCGGGAGGGTTCGTGGCGGCGCGGCGCGAGGTGGTGGAGCTCCTGCGGCAGCGCGCGCGGCCGTACCTCTTCTCCAACTCGCTCGCGCCCGCCATCGCGGGCGGGAGCCTGGCCGCGCTCGAGCTGCTCGAGGGCTCGACCGGGCTCCGCGATCGCCTCATGGAGAACGCGCGCTCGTTCCGCGAGGGGATGATCGCCGCGGGCTTCGAGGTGAAGCCGGGCCTCCACCCCATCGTGCCCATCATGCTGGGCGAGGCGCGCCTGGCGGTGGAGTTCGCCCGCGACCTCCTCGACGAGGGCATCTACGTCATCGGCTTCAGCTTCCCGGTGGTGCCGAAGGGGCAGGCGCGGATCCGCGTGCAGCTCTCGGCGGCGCACGAGCCGGCCCACGTGACGCGCGCCGTCGAGGCCTTCACGAAGGTGGGCCGCCGCCGCGGCGTCCTGCGCTGACGCGGCGCGCCGCCGGCCCGCGCCACGCGCGGGAGGCGTCGGCCCGCGCCGGCATCGCTAAATTTGGTCAAAGGGCGATTTCCAGCCTCGCCCCGCGGAGGTGGTCGTGCCCGTGCCCGCCGCCGTCACGCCCAGCGAACGCGCCGTCGCCAGCCTGCCGCCCCACCTGCGGCGCCACGCCGTCGCCCAGGACTACGCCGCCTACACGCCGCGCGACCAGGCGGTGTGGCGGCACATCCTGCGGCGGCTCGTGCGCCACCTCGCCACGCGCGCGCACCCCGCCTACCTGCGCGGCCTGGCGGCCACCGGCATCGGCACCGAGCGCATCCCCGGCATGGACGAGATGAACGTCAAGCTGGGACAGCTCGGCTGGTCGGCGATCGCGGTGCGCGGCTTCATCCCGCCGGCGGTGTTCACCGAGCTGCAGTCCATCCGGGTGCTCGCCATCGCCGCCGACATCCGCACCCACGAGCACATCGAGTACACGCCTGCGCCCGACATCGTGCACGAGAGCGCCGGGCACGCGCCCATCCTGGCCGACCCCGACTACGCCGCCTTCCTGCAGCGCGCCGGCGAGCTCGGCTTCCGCGCCATCGCCAGCGCCGAGGACGACGCCGTGTACGAGGCGATC
>DASTGH010000584.1:0-8004 GCA_035719345.1 Anaeromyxobacteraceae bacterium | reverse complement strand
ACTACAAGGTGAACCCGTTCGACGAGATCGCGGTGGAGGAGGCGCTCCGCCTGAAGGAGAAGCACGGCGGCGAGGTCGTCGTCGCCTCGATCGGCACCGAGAAGAGCGTCACCGAGATCCGCGCCGCGCTGGCGATGGGCGCCGACCGCGCCCTGCTGGTGAAGCACGGCGGCCCGCTCGACCCGGTCGTCGCCTCGGCGCTCCTCGCGAAGCTCGTCGAGCGCGAGAAGCCGGACCTCGTCATCCTCGGCAAGCAGTCGATCGACGACGATCAGAACCAGACCGGCCAGTACCTGGCCGAGCGCTGCGGCATGCCGCAGGCCACCTTCGCCTCGAAGGTCGAGAGCCTGGAGAGCGAGGCCGAGGTGAAGAAGCAGCCCGGGCTCCTCCTCTCCGCCGACGGCAAGAAGCTCTCGGTGGTGCGCGAGGTGGATGGCGGCGTCGAGACGCTGGAGGTGACGCTCCCGGCCGTGGTCACCTCCGACCTCCGCCTCAACAAGCCGCGCTTCGCCTCGCTGCCCGGGATCATGAAGGCGAAGAAGAAGGAGGTGAAGGAGATCCCGGCCGCCGATCTGGGGGTCGACCTCGCGCCCAAGGTGGTGGTGAAGCGCCTCTCCGAGCCCCCCAAGCGCAAGGGCGGCGTCAAGGTGGCGGACGTGAACGAGCTGTGGTCGAAGCTGCACGACGAGGCGAAGGTCCTCTAGGAGGCGACGAACCATGGCGAACGTCCTCATCGTCGCGGAGCAGGCGCACGGCGCGCTGCGCAAGGCCACCCTCCACGCGCTCGGCGCCGGGCAGGCGCTCTCCAAACGCACCGGCGGCAAGCTCGTCGTCGCCGTGCTGGGCCAGGGCGCCGCCGCGCTCGGCCCCGAGCTCTCGGCCTACGGCGACGTGCACGTCGCCGAGGCGCCGGCGCTGCAGCACTACACCGCCGAGGCGTACGCGCCGGTGGTGGCCGAGCTGGCGCGCGCCGCGGGCGCGACCTACCTGGGCGCGGCCGCGACCGCCTTCGGCAAGGATCTCCTGCCTCGCGTCGCGGCGCGCCTCTCCGCCGCCATGGCCACCGAGGTCCTCGGGTTCGGAGGCAGCGGCGCGAGCGTCACCTTCCACCGGCCGATGTGGGCGGGCAACGTGCTCGCCGAGGTGGAGCTGGCGACGCCGGTGAAGGTGTTCACGGTGCGTCCGACGGAGTTCCCGCCCGCCGTCCAGGGCGCAAAAGGCTCGGTCTCGCCGGCGGCGGTGAACGTGGATCCCGCCGCGCTCCGCACGCGCTTCGTCGAGTTCCGCGAGGTGAAGAGCGCGCGCCCGGAGCTGACGGAGGCGCGCGTCGTGGTCGCCGGAGGGCGCGGCACCAAGGGCGATTTCAAGGAGGTCGAGGCGCTCGCCGACGAGCTGGGCGCGGCCGTGGGCGCGAGCCGCGCCGCGGTCGACGCGGGCTGGGTCCCGAACGACTGGCAGGTGGGACAGACTGGCAAGGTGGTGGCGCCCGAGCTGTACGTCGCGGCCGGCATCTCCGGCGCCATCCAGCACCTCGCCGGGATGAAGGGCTCGAAGGTCATCGTCGCCATCAACAAGGACGCCGAGGCGCCCATCTTCCAGCTCGCCGACTACGGGCTCGTCGCCGACCTGTTCAAGGCGCTCCCCGAGCTGCGGGCCAAGGTGAAGGCCTCGCGCTAGCGCGGGGCAGGGCGGGCGGTACCATGGCCGGCGAGCGCGCGCAGGCGATGACCGACGGCGACCTCGCCGACCTCGGCGTCCATCGCCTGCCGGTGCCGGTGCCGTTCAAGCAGGCTGGCGGGCCCGTCAACGTCTTCGCGGTGGAGGAGGCGGACGGCGGCCTCCTCCTCTTCGACGCCGGTCTCGGCTCGCCCGACGGGCAGGGGGCGCTGGCCGAGGGCTTCGCCCGCCTCGGCCGGCGCTTCGACGAGGTCCGGCGCATCGTGCTGTCGCACGGGCACGTCGATCACTACGGCGCCGCGGTGTGGGTCATGGAGCAGGCGGGCCGCCCCATCCCGGTCCACGCCCACGCCGCCGACATCCCCAAGGTGGCGGAGTCGGGTCGGCGCTGGCGGGACATGCTGCCGTACTACGGCGCCTACTTCCTGAAGCTCGGCGTGCCGGCCGCGACGCTCGCCGCCATCTCGCAGGAGGTGGGCGGCGGCTTCAGCCTGGCGCGGCGCATCCCCGCGGTGACGCCCATCGAGCCGGGCGAGGTGATCCACGCGAAGTACCTGGCGCTGGAGGTGCTGCACATGCCCGGCCACACGCCCGGGCTGATCTGCCTCCACGACCGGCGCCACCGGCTCTTCTTCGCCGGGGATCACCTGCTGGAGAAGGTCTCGCCGAACCCCATCATCGAGCTCGGGCCGAAGGGCGAGGAGGGCGTGTACCACCCGCTCGTCTCCTACCTCGGGTCGGTGCGGCGCCTGCGCGATCTCGACGTGGACACCATCCTCCCCGGCCACGGCCCGCCCTTCGGCGGTCACCGCGCCGTGATCGACGGGCTCCTCGCGTTCTACGAGAAGCGCCAGGACCGGATCCGGGAGGTGCTGCTCCGGGGGCCGCTCACCGGGCACGAGGTGACGCAGGCGATCTTCCCCTGGGCGCGGCCGGGCGATCTGTTCCTCGTCATCTCGGAGACGGTCGCGAACCTCGAGGTGCTGGAGGCGCGCGGCGAGGTGCGGCGGCGGCTGGAGGAAGACGGCGTCTACCGGTTCCGCCTCGCGTCCTGAGGCGCGGCCACCGCGACCTTGTGACCGCGTCCGGGGCGCTGTACAACGCGACGCTCCGTGGCCGACCTCGCCCTCCTCCTCCTCACGCTGGCGTGGGGCACCACCTTCCTCGTGGTGAAGAACACGCTCGCCGGGACGTCGGTCGGGGTGCTCCTCATCCTGCGCTTCGGGCTGGCGGCGGGCGCGGTGGGTGCGGTCGTGCTGGCGCGCCGCGACCGGCTCCCGACCGCCACGCTGCGCGCCGGCGTCCTCCTCGGGCTGGCCATGTTCGCCGGCTTCGCGCTGCAGACGCTGGGGCTGCGCGGCACGACGCCGGCGCGCTCGGCCTTCCTCACCGGGCTCTCCGTGCTGATCGTCCCCTTTCTCGGGCGCGTCCTGCACGGGCGGCGGGTGGGGCCGTCGTCGTGGGCCGCGGTGGCGCTGGCGCTCGCCGGGCTCCTGCTCCTCACCCGGCCGTTCGCCGACGACATCGGGGCCGAGGTGCGCGCCGGCGATCTCCTGACCGTCGGCTGCGCCGTCGCCTACGCCTTCCAGATCGTCTACACCTCGGAGTGGTCGCCGCGGCACGCGCTCGCGCCGCTCGTCCTGGTGCAGGTGGCGACGACGTTCCTCCTGGCGCCGCTCCTCCTGCCCGCCGAGCCGGTCCGGCTCGCGGCAACCGCCGCGACGGCGGGGAGCGTGCTCTACCTCGCGCTGGCCATGACGGCCGGGGCCTTCTTCGTCATGAACTGGGCGCAGCGCCACACCACCGCCGTCCGCGCCGCGCTCATCTTCTCGCTCGAGCCGGTCGCCGCCGCGCTGTTCTCGCACCTGGTCGGCGGCGAGCCGCTGGGCGTGCTCGACTGGTCGGGCGGGGCCCTCATCGTGCTCGGCGTGATCCTCGGCGAGGTGGGCGGCGCGCTCGCGTCGCGCGCCGCGGCCCCCGTGCCCGGCACCTGACGGCGCCGCTCGCCCGCCCGTCCGTCCGCCCACCCGGCGCGGGGCCTCCCGCCCTGTCGGACGGCCGGGGTACAACGGCCAGGTGCGGCGGCTGCCCATCGAGCTCGCGGGAGGCCAGCTCAAGGTCGCGGAGAGCGGTCTCTTCCTCGACGCGCATCGCCGCAGCGCCTGCGCCTTCGTCTCGCACGCCCACGGCGACCACATCGCGCGCCACGACCGCACCATCGCCACGCGCTCCACGGTGGCGCTCATGCGGCACCGCCTCGGCCCGAAGGCCAAGGGCGAGGCGCTCCCGGTCGAGTACCGCAGGCCGTTCGGCCTCGGCGACCTGACCCTGGAGCTGTTCCCGGCCGGCCACGTCCTCGGCTCGGCCCAGCTGCGGGTGACGCGCAACGGCGTCGCGCTCGGCTACTCCGGCGATCTCTGCCTCGAGCCGACGCTCACCGCCGAGCGCGCCGAGGTGGTGGAGTGCGACGTGCTCGTGCTCGAGTCGACGTTCGGGCTCCCGCGCTACGTGTTCCCGCCCAAGGAGGAGGTGCTGGCCGCCATCCGCCGCTTCGTCGACGACGCGCTGTCCGACGGCGCCACCCCGGTGCTGCTCGGCTACGCCCTCGGCAAGGCCCAGGAGGTGCTGAAGTTCCTGGGGGAGGCGGGCTACCGGTGCCGCGTGCCGGCGGTCGTCGCCGCCGTGAACCGCGTCTACGAGGCGCAGGGCGTACCGCTCCCGAACGTGAGCGTGCTGCCGCCGGAGGGAGCGGGGCCGGGCGAGGTGGTGATCGCGCCGCCGCACCTCGCCCGCAGCGCCGCCGTCCTTCGCATCCGGCGGCGCCGCACCGCCATGCTCACCGGGTGGGCGATCGACGGGCGGCGCGGCTTTCGCGGCGCCGACGCGGCGTTCCCGCTCTCCGACCACGCCGATTTCCCGGCGCTCCTCCGCTACGCGCGCGCCTCGGGCGCGGCCCGCGTCCTCACCGTGCACGGCCACGCGCGCGAGCTCGCCGGCGCGCTCCGGCGCCAGGGCATCCGCGCCGAGCCGCTCGTCGAGCGCGAGCAGCTCGAGCTCCTGTGAGCGGCGTTTTGCCGCACCCGACGCGGTCGGCGCCAGATCTCCATTCTCCACTGCGGGTAAATTGTGTAGCTTTGTTGGAGGCACCCCTTGGACCGGCACCCTGGCGTCGAGGTGGCGCGGACGTCCATGATCTGGACATCCGCCCCGCGCGCAGGTGACATCCTGCCGCCGGAACGCTGAGCCGCAGCGACTTCATGGCTTCGCTCCAGTCACCTCGAGTGACGTGAATCGCGGCGTGCCCCGCGTCCCTGCGACAGTTCGCCACTCGCGCTGAAGGGGGAAGTGAAGGGCCCGGGCGAGCCGCCTGGCGGTTGCCACGCCCGACTGCCACCACCATCGTCGGCCTGTCCGACGCGCGGTGCCGTGCCGCATGTACATCGCGCGTCGGGCGGGCGCGGCTCCTCGTGACCGCAAGTGAATATGCCGACGCGTCGCCGGGGGCTCCCCGCCCGCACGAACCGGCGACTCGCCTGGAGGGTAACTGCACATGGTGAAGCACACGATGAAGCTGCTGCGGGTCTCCGCGGCGGCCCTGGCGGTCGTCTGCGCCTCGACGGCCGATGCCGTCCTGCTGGACCACGGTCCGGCGGACCCCGTCCTCGTCTTCCCGCAGTGGTACCGCGACCTGAATGGTCTCGCGCTGTCGGAGTGCCTGTCGAAGACCCTCGACCCGAACCCGGGCGCCGGCTCGTTCCCGCTCTGCTTCCCGGCGAACCCCGACCCGGCCGGCTTCGCCGGCAACGTCGGCCCCGAGGTCTTCTACAACGACCTCGTCACCAAGGTGAAGGGCCCGAACTTCTCGATGAACTACATCGCGGCGCTCGAGGGCGCCTACCTCCCGGCCGGCGTCCCGATCCACGGCACGGAGTCGGTGTTCAGCCGCATCCGCATCATCATCAGCACGAACGTGGCCGGCACCTACAAGGTCACCCACCCGTTCGGCGTCGAGATCTTCAACGTGAAGCCGCAGGACCTCGGGCCCCGCGCCGTGTTCTTCACGGCCGACATGCCGATCGGCGTCCCGATGAACTTCGACCTGGCGCTGCAGGGGCGCATCGGGCCCTGGATGCAGTGGGACTTCGTCGATCCGGGCCTCACCCTGACGCTCCCCACCGGTGAGGCGTTCGTCGGCGACCCGAACTTCCAGCACACCTACACGGGCAGCCCCTTCCTCACGAACTTCGTCCGCGTGGACGGCCCCGCGGGCTCGAACCTCGACGGCGTGGGCAACGCCTTCATCCAGACGCCGCTCGCCGCGGTCACCGGCCAGAAGTGGACGGCGCCCATCCCGACGGTCACCAACGTCACGAAGGCGTACTACACGCGCGACCCGGTGAAGAACGTCATCGGCGTCAACGTGGCCGCGAAGTCCGCTCCCGGCCAGCAGATGATCGTCACCGGCACGGGCATGGCCAGCGTCGTGATGAAGGGCGACGCGCTCGGCAACTACTTCGCGCACGTGGAGATGCCCGGCACCGCCATCCCGCCGGCGTCCGTCACCGTCACGAACGCGACCTCGGTCCCGCCGGTCAACGTCCCCGCGGCGCTCATCGACCTCGTCAACATCACCAACGCCACGTTCGACTCGCTCACCAGGACCCTCACCGTGAACGCCGTCTCCAGCGACAAGATCGTGCCCGGCCCGGCGCTGGCCGTGGCCGGCCCGCTCGGCGGCCTCATGACCGCCGGCGCGTACAGCACGACCATCCTGGCCGGCGTCCTGCCGCCGCTCAGCGTCTCCGTCGACTCCGGCGCCGGCGGCATCGACACGGACGACGTCCTCGTGCTCCCCGGCCTGACCGACGCGGTCCTGCCCCAGCCGACCGCCGTCCCCTCCGTGTGGACCACGAACGAGAACACCGCCATCGCCCTGCCGCTCGGCAGCGCTCCCCAGGTGTCGATCGTCGCCCCGGCCACATTCGCCTCGCTGGTCGTGATCCAGAACCCGCTCAACGGCACGGTCGCCGTCGGCGCCGGCGGCGCGGTCACCTACACGCCGGCCCTGAACTTCTTCTCCGGTGGGACGGTGCCGCCCGACAGCTTCCAGTACGTCGTGATCGACTCGTCTGGCGCCGTCTCCAACGTCGGCACGGCCACCATCAACGTGGTGTTCTTCGCGGCGGCCCCGACCGCCAACGCCGATGACTTCGCGACGGTCAAGAACGGCGCCCGCACCATCAACGTCGTCGCCAACGACGTGGCCGCCTCCGGCACCACCATCGCCCCGGCGTCCGTCCTCATCAGCACCGCGCCGCTCCACGGCACGGCCGTCGTGAACGCCAACGGCACGGTCACCTACACGCCGGCGCTCAACTACATCGGCGCCGACAGCTTCGCGTACACCGTGGCCAACACCGGGGGTACCCGCTCGGCCCCCGCGACCGTGAGCATCGTGGTGGAGGGGACGACCGAGACCGTCACCATGACCCGCACCGACTTCGTCGTCTCGAAGAACCAGTGGAACCTGGTCGGCTCGACGAACTGGTTCGGCACGACGCTCACCCACACCACGGTCACCTGCTGGGTCGGCAAGGGCACGGGCGGCACGGCCGGCCCGCTCATCGGCACGGCCGCGGTCGACACGACGGGCAAGTTCGCGCTCGTGCCGCCGCCGCTCACCACGCCGGCGCCCGACGCGACGAACATCTTCACCTGCCAGACGTCGAACAGCCTCGCTCCCGCAGGCACGACGCTCTCGGGCAACGGTGTGGTGATCGCGGTCGTGACCCTCCGGTAG
Source organism: Anaeromyxobacteraceae bacterium (assembly GCA_035719345.1). Taxonomy (GTDB): domain Bacteria; phylum Myxococcota; class Myxococcia; order Myxococcales; family Anaeromyxobacteraceae; genus Anaeromyxobacter_A. Next base: position 527 of record DASTGH010000584.1, on the reverse strand, counting down.
TCCGCAGCCCGCAACGCAGTCCTGCAGTGAAGGGGAGCCCGGCCCTCGCGAGGGGGCCGGGCTCCTCGCGCGTCGGCGGTCGATGGGTGGCGAGGGCGAGCGGCGTCCTGCCGCAGGTCGCGTGATCTGCGTCAGTTCGCGGCCCTCTACTTCTGGTAAATTAAACGTCTCTGTTGGAGACACCCTTTCGTTGGATACCCGGCCGTCGAGGTGAGCTAAGAGTCCGGGATCTGGACTTTCGCCCCGCGCGCAGGTGACTTGCGACCGTTTACACGCTGAACCCCAGCGCGATTCATGCGATGCGTGAGTCACTGTGGGTGATGAAGATCGCGGGCTTAGGAGCGCTGGTGTGGCAACTTGCCTCCACTACTAACGAGGTAGGCATGGGCCCCTGCCGAGCCGCCTGGCGGTTGCCACGCCCGGCTGCCACCACCATCCTCGGCCAGTCCGACTCTCGGTGCAGTGCCGCACGTACATCGCGGGTCGGGCGGGCGCGGCTCCTCGTGACCGCAAGTGAACATACCGAC
>DASTGH010000583.1:0-7656 GCA_035719345.1 Anaeromyxobacteraceae bacterium | reverse complement strand
GGTCGGCCGACGGCGGGCAGCCGGGGAGGTGCAGGTCCACCTGCACCACCTCGTGCAGCGGCCGCACCCGGTCGAGGAGCGGCGGCACGATCCCGGGCTCGCGCGGCACGCCGGGCGCGAGGGTGACGTTCTCGACGTAGGCGCGCTGGAGCACCGGCTCGGCGCGGCCGAGCACGTTGCGGAGCGCGGTCACGTTGCCGGTCACGGCGCAGTCGCCGAAGGCGACGAGGAAGCGCGAGCGCGCCCGCACCTCGCGGAGGGTGCGCAGGTGCTCCTCGTTCGCCACCGCGCCCTCCACCAGCGCCACGTCCACGCCCAGCGGGAAGCGCTTCACGTCGAGGATGGGCGAGTAGACGAGGTCGGCCGCGGCGAAGAGCGCCTCGAGCCGCTCGTCGAGGTCGAGGAAGGACATGTGGCAGCCGGAGCAGCCGCCGAGCCAGACGGTGGCGAGGCGCGGCCGGCGGGTCACCGGATCCATTGCTTCTTCTCCCGGGCCACGCGCAGGTAGGTGAGGAAGTCCTGCGACTTCCGCGTCTGGAAGCCGCGCTCCTTCTCGAAGAGCGCGCCGGTGGGGCAGACCTGCACGCACTTGCCGCAGGCGGTGCACGACCCCGACGCGCCCCACGGCTGGGCCAGGTCGGTGACGACGCGGCAGCCCGCGCCGCGCCCGCCCACGTCCCAGGTGTGCGCCCCCTCGATCTCGTCGCAGACCCGCACGCAGCGCGTGCACAGGATGCAGCGCGAGGCGTCGTGCACGAAGCGCACGTGCGAGGCGTCCACCTCGTGGCGCGGGTACTGGTAGGCGTAGCGGACGAAGTCCATCCCCACGGCGTAGGCCAGGCTCTGCAGCTCGCACTTGCCGTTCGCGACGCAGATGGCGCAGACGTGGTTCCGCTCGGCGAAGAGGAGCTCGACGATCTGGCGGCGGTAGCGGCGGAGGCGCTCGCTGTCGGTCCGGATCACCTGGCCCTCGGCCGCGCGCGTGACGCAGGCGGCCGACAGGCGGGTCGAGCCCTCCACCTCGACCAGGCACAGCCGGCAGGCGCCCACGTCGGAGAGCCCGTCGATGTGGCAGAGCGTGGGGAGCGGCACGCCCTGCTCGCGGCAGACCTCGAGCAGCGTCTCGCCCTCGCGCGCCGAGACGAGGCGGCCGTCGACGGTGAGCGTGACGCTGGCGGCGGCGCGGCGGTCGGCGGGCGGGCTCACGCGGCGGCCTCCCCCCCGCCCTTCATGGCGCAGACGCCGGCGGGACAGCGCCGCTCACGGACGTGGGCGAGGTACTCGTCCTCGAAGTAGCGGAGCGTGGAGAGGACCGGGTTGGGCGCGGTCTGCCCGAGCCCGCACAGGCTCGTGCTGCGCAGGAGCTCGGCCAGCTCCTTCAGGCGCTCGAGGTCGGCGAGCGTGGCCTCGCCCCGGCCGATCTTCTCGAGCAGCCCGTGCATCTGCACCGTCCCGGCGCGGCAGGGGACGCACTTGCCGCAGCTCTCCTCGCGGCAGAAGTCCATGAAGAACTTCGCCACGTCGACCATGCAGGAGGTCTCGTCCATGACGATGAGGCCGCCCGAGCCCATGATCGTCCCGACGCCCTGCAGCGACTCGTAGTCGACGGGCAGGTCGAGGTGCTGCGCCGGGATGCAGCCGCCGGACGGGCCGCCGGTCTGCGCCGCCTTGAAGCGCTTGCCGCCCGGGATGCCGCCGCCGATCTCGAAGATGATCTCGCGCAGCGTCGCGCCCATCGGCACCTCGATGAGCCCGGTGTTCCGGATCTTCCCGGCCAGCGCGAAGACCTTCGTCCCCTTCGACTTCTCCGTCCCCAGCCGCGCGTACGCCGCCCCGCCCCCGAGCACGATGGTGGGCACGTTGGCGAACGTCTCGACGTTGTTGATGAGGGTGGGCGCGCCCCACAGGCCGGACTGGGCCGGGAAGGGCGGGCGGGGCCGCGGCTGGCCGCGCTGCCCCTCCACCGACTGCATGAGCGCCGTCTCCTCGCCGCAGACGAAGGCGCCCGCGCCGATGCGCAGGTCGACGCGGAAGCCGAAGGCGGTGTCGAAGACGCGGCTGCCGAGGAGCTGCAGCTTCTCCGCCTGCTTGATGGCGGTCTTGAGCCGCTTGATGGCGAGCGGGTACTCGCCGCGCACGTAGACGTAGCCCTGGTCGGCGCCGACGGCGTAGGCGGCGAGCGCCATCCCCTCCAGCACGCGGTGCGGATCGCCCTCCAGCACCGACCGGTCCATGAAGGCGCCGGGGTCGCCCTCGTCGGCGTTGCAGACGACGTACTTCTTCGCGCCCGGGGCGCCGGCCTTGGCCACCGTGCTCCACTTGAGGCCGGTCGGGTACCCGGCGCCGCCCCGCCCGCGCAGGCCGCTCGCCACCACCTCCTGCAGCACCTGCTGCGGGCTCATCTCCACCAGCGCGCGGTGCAGCGCCTGGTAGGCGCCGCCCGCGATGCAGTCCTCGATGTCCTCCGGATCGATGCGCCCGGACCCCTGCAGCACCACCTTGCGCTGGCGCGCGAAGAAGGGCGCGTCGGGCGCCACCAGGTGCGAGGCGAGCGGCTCGCCGGCGACGAGGTGGCTGCGCACGATCTCGACCGCGCTCTGCGCGTCCACGCGCTCGTAGAGCGCCGCCTGGCGGGCGCCGGCCTCGCCCGACTCGACCTGCACCATCGTCCCGGCGTGGCACAGGCCGAGGCACCCCGTCCCGCGCACCTGGACGGTGCCGTCGAGCCCCGCCTCCTCCACCGCCCGCGAGAGCGCGGCGCGCACCGCCTCCGACCCGAGCGACTGGCACCCGGCGGCGGCGCAGACGCAGACGCGGTGCGAGGCGCGGTCGCGCTCGGCGCGCTCCCGGTCGACGACGTGCTGCAGCTCGTCCGAGGTCACGCGCCCTCCTCCCCGCCGGCGCGGAAGGCCGCCACCCGCGCCAGGACCGTCGCCGGCGTCTGCTGGCCGCTCACCTCGGCGTCGAAGGCGACCGCGGGGGCGATGCCGCAGGCGCCGACGCAGCGGGCGACCACCACCGAGAGCTGGCCGTCGGCGGTCGTCTCGCCGGCCTTGACCCCGTGCCGCGCCTCGAGCGCGCCCAGGATCTCGCCCGCGCCCTTCACGTAGCAGGCGGTGCCCATGCACACGGTGCAGGTGTGCGCGCCCTTCGGCTTGAGCGTGAAGAAGTTGTAGAAGGTCGCGACGCCGTAGACGCGCGAGGGCGGGAGCCGCAGGCCGCGCGCGACGTAGAGGAGGACGTCGTCGGCGAGGAAGCCGAACAGCTCCTGGGCCTGGTGCAGGATCTCGAGGAGCGCGTCGCCCTGGAACTGGTGCCGCTTCATCGCGGCGTCCAGCATCTTGAAGCGCTTGTCGCCGCTCGGGTGCGCCGGCGCGCCGGCTGGCGCGCTCGCCGTGGTGGTCATGCCCCCTCCGCTCCTCATTTCACCGGAGGCGGAGGCCGGCGTCAAAGCGCGCGACGCCGCAGCAGCCCGAACCCGGCCAGCGTCCGCTCCACGCTGCGCAGCGTGACGCGGTAGCCCAGCCGCGAGAGGTCCGCGGCGATGGTGGCCGGCTGGCGCTCACGGTCGCGCAGCCGCGCCGTGACGATGAAGCGGACGATCTCACCGGGGCGGCTCGGGTCCGCGGCGCGCGGCGCGGCGGCGATGAGGCCGGCGAGCCCGCCGTCGCGGAACGTGCGCAGGCGGCTCTCGTACACGTCGCGCGAGCATCCGTACTCGCGCAGGACCTCGTCGAGCGGCCGCCCGCTGGTCTCGCCCTCGACGAGCATGGCCACCTCGCGCCCCGCGACGTCGTGCGGCGGCACGGCGAGGGCGCCCGCAGGCCCCTGGAACGAGGGTGTGCGCCGCCGCGCGGCGGCGCGAGAGAGCTCCACGTCTGGCATCGCGTCCTCGCGCGCGCCGGTCGCGCGCGCCCCCTTCCCCGAGAGACAAAAGAGAGGAGGGCCGCTCCCCTCTCCTCACAGCAGCGGCCCTCCGTCGCGGTCTTCCAGTAGCAAGCGTGATGCCGCCGGGGTCGCCGGTCGCGCGCGCCGGAATCCGGGCGTTTTTCTCTCCGTCCGGGCGGCGCGTCACGCCGCCGGCGCGCCAGCTGCGTGACTTGCCCCACATCCGTTGGGTGAGGCGCCGCAGCGCAGTTCGCGCTAAGTACCGAGGAATCGGGACAGGAGGGCTGCATGAGGCGACGTCTGCTGACAGCGACCCTGGCCGCGGCGCTCGCCGGAACGGCGGCGGCGCGCGGCACGGGGACGGGCGCTTCCTCCGCCACCTACGGGCCGAGCCGAGGCGCCGGAGGGACGGCCGAGCAGGCCCAGCTGCCGCTGCGCGACAGCGAGATGGTGCCGCGGCACGGCGTGCTCGGCGCGCCGGGCGCGGCGCCGGACGCGCTCGGCGGCTCGCGCCTCGGGCGCCGGGACCTCGACCCGCTCCAGAACGCGGGCGAGGGCAACGCCACCTGGACGGCCGGCGATCGCGTCCGGAGCGTCTCGTCCGCCGACGTGCGCGCCGCGCGGGTGCAGCAGGCACCGGAGCTGGAGTGGGCCGGCACCGGCGGCGCTTCCGCTCGGGCGGCGGCGCCGGCGCAGCCAGGAGAGCGCGGCGCGACGCCCGCCGAGCCGCCCAGGGAGGCGCCGAAACCGAAGGCGAAGGCGAGCGCGAAGAAGGGGAAGTGAGCGGCGCCCCTGTTCGTTCGCCCTGAGCCCTTCGACTCCGGCCTCGCTCGTTCGTTCGCCCTGAGCGTAGCGAAGCGGAGTCGAAGGGCGAGGCCTACGCTCAGGACAGGCGTGGCGAAGCGGAGTCGAAAGGCGCGCGGCTCAGGCGCTGCGCCGCGCGGGAGCCTCGTCCTCGAGCGGTCGCGCGCGGCCGCCGGGCGCGAGCCCGGAGAAGGCCGGGTCGGGCTCGTCCTCCAGCATGACGACGGGCATGGGGCGATCGCGCCCCGGGCTCCACTGCAGGAGGTCCGGCTCCAGCCCCCGCACGCGCAGGAACGTGTACTGCACCCGGTTTCGCGGGACGAGCACGTCGTGCGTGAAGACGGCGAGCCACGTGCCCGTGTTGAAGTACCAGCCGCGACCGCCGCGGCGCGGGAAGGCCGCCACCACCTCGTCGTGGGAGTGACCGAAGGTGACGATGGGCACGTCGAGGAGGCGGCTGATGCGCTGGGCCGCCGCTCCGAGCGGGCGCGGCGGCTCGTCGCCCGGCAGGCGCAGCGCCGCCGCCACGAGCGCCAGCGCGCCCAGGCCGCCGAAGGCCAGGTAGAGGACCAGCGAGAGGACCGCCTTCCAGCCGAAGTTCACCTTGAGCGACTCGATGGCGTGGGAGCAGGCGGTGAGGAGGAGGAGCGCCAGCACCGAGACCGCGACCGTGCGCAGGGCGACCTTGGCAGCCTGGCGCACCATGCCGGTGGCGGCGCGCGCCGTGTCCACGCCGCGGAACTTCATCTCGTCGATCTGGCGCAGCCGCTCGCCCAGGCCGGAGCGGTCGGCCAGCTCCTCCAGCTCGGCCTGGTGCGCGATCTCGGCCGCGCGCTGCCAGGCCGGGTCGGGCGCGCGCGAGAGGCGCTTCACGAGCTGCAGGAGGAAGCGCCCCTGGCTGCGCGCCACCCTCCACAGCAGCCGCGGCTGGTTGGCGAGCAGGTAGCGGAAGTAGCGGTAGTTGGCGCGGCTCGACGGGACGATGAAGGTGATCGACCCGAACGCGTTGTAGAGGTAGCGCTGGAAGAAGTTCCCGAGCGGCTGGTCGCGCTCGGCGACCACGCCGGCCACCGGCGAGCCGGCCAGCTTGGAGCGCAGCGGATAGCGGAAGGCGTTCTCCGGGTCGTACTGGCACCCGTGCTCGATCCAGATGCGCCCGGGCTCGTAGAGGAACCACGGCTCGAAGCGGAACCGCTCCAGCGACCCCTGCGCGCCGCGCCGGGCCAGCGCGTCGGCGAGCGCCTCGCGCAGCTCCGCCTGGACCGGGGCCCACTGCAGCTCGAGGTCGTGGTTGCCGCTGATGACGACCACCTCGTGCCCGGCGGCGAGCACGTCGGCGAGCGCCTCGACGAAGACCGGGTGCCCGGCGAGCACGTCCGCGAGCATGCGCGCGGCGATCCGCGGCGTGGGCGGCGGCCCGAAGCGCTTCTCGAGGTGCGAGGCGCCCGGCCCGACGTCCGGCTCGATGCGGAGGAGGTCGAAGACGTCGCCGTTCAGGACGAGCGCGAACGGCACGCCGCGCGACTCGGCGTCGCCCACCAGCCAGCGGCAGAAGGCACGGAAGTCGTCGTCGTAGAAGAACGCCTCGAGCCGGTGGTACTTCTTCGTCCTCGGGTCGAGGCCGCGGCCGAGGTGCAGGTCCGAGACGACGACGATGTCGCGGAGCGCCCCCATCCCCTCGATTCATATCACGCAGGTGCCCCTCGACGCCTCCCGGCCATCGGCTAGACTGCCGCGCATGCCCACCATCGAGAAGGTCTACGTGCGCGACGTGATCGCGCTCGACGCCTCCACCAGTTGCCAGGACGCCGCCCACCTCATGGAGGCGCGTCGGATCGGCTCCGTCGGCGTCCGCAGGGACGGCAAGCTCGTCGGCCTCGTCACCGAGCGCGACCTCGTCTACGCCGTCATGGCGAAGGGCGGGACCTCGAGCCGGCCCATCGGCGAGCTCGTGCGGAGCGACGTCCCCGCCGTCCCGCCCACGGCCACCGAGCGCGACTGCGCCCACCTCATGCAGGCGCACTCCACGCGCCACCTGCTCGTGAAGCAGGGCGACAGCGCCGTCGGCGTCGTCTCCATGATCAACGTCCTCTCGCTCATGCTGGAGGACAACCGCTGGCTCATCGAGCAGTTGCACACGTACATCCGGGGGGGCCGGGGCGGGTGACGCGCCGGCCCGGGCGGGGCGTCCGCGGCCGCGGTCGGCGCCGGCGGGTCCCCCCGGGCATCACCGGCGCGTGGGAGTGCCGGGCGGCGCAGGGTGCGCGCATATCGTGTCTCATGGCCGAGGCTCGCGGACCGAGCTGGATGTTCATCGCGCCGCCGGAGGTCGTCTTCCGGCGGACGCGCCGGCGCCCTGGGTCGCCCGGTCCGCTGCCGCAGCGGGCGCTCCGCATCGGCGAGTACCTGTTCCACGCCGGCTGGGTGACGTGGGGCGAGTGCTGCGACGCCCTTCGCTGGCAGCGCGCGCAGCGCCCGCTCATCGGACAGCTCGCGGTCGAGCTGCGCTTCCTCACCCGCGAGCAGCTCGCCGAGCTGTTCCGCCGCCGCGCCTCGGCGCAGGTCGCCCGCAAGTCCTTCGGGGAGTTCGCCGTGGACGCCGGGTACCTCACGCCGGCGCAGGTGACCGCGCTCCTCGGCCAGCAGCGCCGGCTGCAGCGCCGCCTGGGCGAGTGGTTCGTGGAGCGGGGGCTCCTCGACGCCGACGCGCTCGACGAGGCGGAGCGCGCCATGCGCAGCCACAACGCGCGCGTCCGGGTCGCCGGCTCCGGCCGGTGACCTTCCGTGCCGCCGCGGGGCGCGGCCGTTACGCAGGCGGGCCATGATGGCCGGGAGCCAGCTGCCGCTCTTCGCGCCCGCCCCGCTCGCCGCGGCCGAGCCCGAGGCGCGCCACGCGGCCGCCGCCGCCCGGCTCCCCCCGGCGCTGCGCCTCGGCACGTCGTCGTGGTCGTTCCCGGGCTGGGC
>DASTGH010000582.1:0-5639 GCA_035719345.1 Anaeromyxobacteraceae bacterium | reverse complement strand
ACAACATGATTAGGGCCGACGGCGCCATTCGGATCGGGCGGGGAGCAGCCGCAGAGGGGCGGTGGCCGGGCTCGGTCAGGATGCGCCGCCACAGGTCGTTGGGGCTGGCGGTGCCGTCGAGCGCGAGGTGCTGAAGAATCGCGACGCGGGTCGGGTGGATGGACTTGGGCATGGTCAGTTCTCCTCGGTGGTAGTGATGGAGCCGAGCGCGTCGTAGGCGAGCGTCTCGCGCACGACGTCGTCGGTGAGTCCGTTGACGATCCAGCGGCCACCGCGCCATTCGACGCTGCTGCGGCCGTAGATGGATGCGAGGTGCTCGGCGGCGCGCTGGACTTCGCGCGGCGGGTCCTCGTGGCGGATGCCGTTGGACTCCTCGATGCGCGCGGCGACGCGGCACCGCTCAGCTAGGTCCCTGAGCAGCTTGCGCTGACCGGGATTGAGCGGCGCGCCGATTTCGAGCGATGGTGCTTCGCGCAGCCGGTCGAGCATGGCGTCCGTTTCGAGCGTGAGCGTCAGCGCGTCGGCCATCAGCTCGTACTCGACAGAGTCGAAGGTGGGCGGGTCTGTGGACACAGCTAGGTCCCTTTCGGTCTGGGCAGACGGGATGTCTTGCCGCTCGCCGGCGCCGCAGGTAGGTCCCCGCGGCGCCGGCGGCCGGCTCAGGCGTCCCTGATGGCGCAGCCGATCGCGATGGCCGCGCACGGAACGACGATCAGCCAGCTCCCGCCGAGACAGGCGGCGAGCCAGCCGATCGCCAGCGCGAGGTAGCCGATCGCGGTCATACGACGCGGCGCGTGCCGGGCACGCGGCGGCCGGTGAAGCGGACGGACACCGCGTCGTAGCGACGGCGCTGGACCTCGAGGATGGCGGCCGGGTCGTCAGGCGTCAGCCCGTAGCACTCGCACGCGGTGCGCCGGTATGCCTGCGGCCAGTCCTCCGCGTCGCCGAGCGCCGCGCAGACCGCTACGCGCGCGAGTACTTTCCCTGCGCGCGCTTCCCGCAGCGCGCGGGCGGCTGCCTGGATCGGGGTCGTCGGCGTCCAGGTCTGGACGGGTGCGCGCCGCAGTCGACGCGGCGTGTGTCGGAAATCGCTCATCGCGAGTACCTCCTGCGTCGCTTCTGGTCGCGCCGCAGCCGCGCGCGACGCTGCGCGTTGCCGGCGGTCGGGGCATCTTCCCCGTAGGTATGCGGCCCGCGGTCGTGGCACCGCGAGCATTCGGCCGACTCCTCGCGGACGAATCCGGAGCAGTTGCGGCAGCGCCAGCGCGCGAGCACAGGGACGCGCTCGGCCGCCACTTCGCGCTCGATCCTGCGCGCGTCCGCGGCAAGGTCGGCGGCAGCCAGCTCCCACGGCGTCGGGCCGGCGCCCATGAGCCGCGCGATCGTGGCGCACCGCTCGGCGAGCTGCGGGTCGGGCTCGGCGGGCGCGAGCTGCGCGCGGAGCAAGATCGCGCGGGCTGCGAGCTCGCCGCTACGCGCGCTCATGCCGCACCGTCCATCGGCAGGGTGCCGGGCACGCGCGGCGCGAACGCGCCCGCGTCGAACAGTGACGCGGGCGCGGACTGCGACGATCGCGGCCGCTCAGGCGCCGCGCACGGCTCCTCCCGGCCGTCGATGGTCAGCTGAAGGGGAACGATCGATTGCGCGTGCAGCGCGCTCAGAACGACCGCACGGGACGGGTAGTCAGGCATCGCGAGTCACCGCATAGGCGTTGCGCGTCTGACGATGGAAGTCATCGCGGCCGTCGTAGTGCGCGATCACGGCGTCCGGGTCGACGTCGAACACGCGCGCCATCCACGCGCCGTGCTCGTCCCACGTGGCCGGCGGCGCGTACTCCATGCGCTCGCCGCCGTAGCGGCCGGTGTTGCGCCCGCGCGGGCTCGTGCCGGTCAAGGTGACGTTGAACCGGCGTGCGCGCTTGCGCGCTGGGAACGGACCCTCGCACGCCCAGACGGACACGGGACGCTCAGCCGCCGCATCGAAGTCTGCCGCGGTCAGGATGTCGGAATAGACCCTCATGGCTCCTCCTCAGAACGGGATGTCCGCGGTGTCCTGGTCGGCGGCCGGCCCGCCGGCGCGCTCCAGCTCGGCCATCGCGGCGCCTTGGTCGCGCAGCCGCGCGATCAAGGCGGACGCGTCGGCCCGGTTCTGCGGCCACGTGAGGCCGAGCAGCTCGCACATCAGGTGCGCGGCGCAGTAGACCTGCCGCGCGGACGGCTTGCGCGGGTCGGTCTGTGCGGGCTCGCGCTGTGCGTCGCGCGGCGCAAGGGTGGTGGTGGTCATCATTGAACCCTCCTGGACTTGGGACCGGCCTATCCGGCCCGCTCACAGACGCCGCGCCATGTCTGCGCGCGGCGCCCGTGACCGGACGCGTCGTCAGTCGATGACGAAGAACGCGCGCACGAAGTCGTCAGCGATCCGCAGCGCGCGCGGGTCTTCTGTCTCGGCGCGGTCGCGGTCGCCTCCCCAGAACCGTTCGAGCGTCACGCGGTCGGGCGATTCGCCGTGATAGCTGACGTCCAGCCACACGTTCGGCCCACCGAACGACAGGAGGAAACGGGCGCGCGCCAGGTCATCGAGCCCATCGCTCGCGCGGCCCGTCCAGCGCGCGATGTCCACCTCCAGCGCGTACGCGTCGGCCGCGGACTGCGCACGGTCGCGCAGGTCGTCGGCGGTCGACTCGGTGTAGCCGTCCGCGTCGCTGAAGTCGTCATCGGGCAGAAGATCAGCGCTGCGCAGCTCGGCGTGATGCTCGGTGGCGACGTTGTGGACGTCCTGCGGGCTGGAGGCGCCCGCGGCCGCCGTCATCGCGGCCATCGCGCCGATCTGCCCGCGCAGGTCGGCGCCCACCTCCGCCATGTGTTCGAGCCCGCGGCCGAACGTCACGACGTCCAGCGGGCGGTCATCGGTCATCATCGGTGGTCCTTTCGAGTCGGGTGGGGATGGCCGAGCGCGTCCGCGATCGGCCAGCCGCAGAGCGCGTCCGCGGCGAAGAACAGAGCGGCGCAGGTCGGGTAGCCCGCGAGCAGCAGAGCCGCGGTCAGCACGACACCGCCAACTCCGCGATGGACGCGGAGCGCTCGACGCTGTAGCCGTACGTCTCGCGCAGCGCGTCGGCCACGTGATCGACCAGCCGACCGCGCAAGTCGTGGCCCTGCGGCAGTTCGGCCGCGAGCGCGACGGCCTGCGCGATCGTCAGCCGCAGGTAGTCGCCGGCGAAGCGCACGGACACCGGGTCGGTGTCGTCGTGCATGAGGTGACCGCGCTCGATGCGGCGCATGGCGCTCGCGGGTCGGACGCGCGTCTGGATGTCTGCCATTTGGTGAACCCTCCTGGTCGCGCCCCGTAGGGCTATGGGCACACAGTATATGCACCCTGCCGACAACGGCGTCAAGGGGAGACTTCTCACCCATCCGCCCGAACGGCCACGATCCTCCCATGCCGCCCGTCAAGCGCGTCTACACCGACGCCCAGCGCGAAGCAGTGATCGCCGCCTACACCGACCGCGGCATCCGGCCCGCGCGCCTGGTCGCCGAGCTCGCCGCATCCGGTCAGCTCGCGCACGACCTCGAGCCGTTCACGATCCCCATTGACACCGTGCGCGACCTCGTGCGCCGCGAGCGCGCACGGCGCCGCAAGCGTGCCGCGCAGGCCGAGCCGCAGAACGCGGCCGCGGCCATCGACGCATTGCGCGCCGACCTACTGAGCGCGGCCCGCGCGGAGCTGCTCGCAGTCGGGCGGCTGCGCCGCACCGACGACCCGAACGACGACGCCGCAGCGAAGCGACGCGCGGGACGGCTGCGCGAAATCGCCCGTGCCATCCGGGAAGCAGCCGCCATCCCCGACTCGTCACGCCCGAGCCCAAGCCCGGGCACAAAGCCCGGCCAGCGCGACCCCGCAGCCGACGGCCAGCACGCGCCCGGCGCAGCCAAGCCCGGCCCGACATCGCTCGCCGGCGGCATCCTCGCAGCGCACCGCGGCGTCGCAGCCATCCCCGCGGCCAGCACCAGCACACCGCATACGCATATAGGGGCGCCGACAGAGCCCGCGCCGGACGCTCACCCAAACCCAGACAACGGGCGAAGCAACGCAAACGCAGGCCCAGCCAGCGACGGCACAACCGACCAGCAGAACACGCCAACGGACGACCAGCCCGGTTCGGCTGCGCGTGCTGAAGTCGAGCGGCGGATGGCTGCGGCTGCGGCTGCGGTCGGCGGACGTATGGACGCGTGATCGGGCGCGTGCATCGGCTGCGATCCAAGGCATAGAGCCAAGTTCGGGCGCCTGGCGGACGTTCTGCGGCCGGAACGTCCGCCGGTCAGACGCGCGCGCGGACGCCCGCGGGCAAGCCAAATCGCGACCCCGGCCACCCCTTCGCGATGGGACCCGCGGCGAGGCCCAAAGGGACTCCGGCTGTTGTGGGTGTGTCCGCTGCCTGTGGAAATGTCCCCCGTATGGCGAGGGCGGAGACGCGCGTGGGTTTGAAGGTGTGGCTGTCGCCGGAGGACAAGGCGGTGGTGGATGCTGCTGCTGGTCGGGCTGGGGTGGCGACGGGGGCGTTGGCGCGGGAGGCGATCTTGCGGTATGCGGAGTCGTTGGCGGATGGGGTGTCCGCTGGTCGCGTCAGGCTTCGGGCGCGGTCGGCGTCGGTTCCCGTCCCGGCGTCGGCCGCTGAGTCGTCGCGGTCCGCTCGTGGCGCGGGCGGTGCTCGAGGTGTGGAGCGCCCGGCTTCTGGCCGAATGCCAGCTGCGGCGGCTCAGCGGCGGGCGTTGATGGCGGCGCGGCAGGCGGCGTTGAATAGGGCGAAGGGGTTGTGAGGTATGCCCGAGCGGGCTCGAAGCGGTAGTCACACATCGCGTCACACAACGCGGTGGCCGTGGTTCCTGCGGCGCTGCCGGTGCCGCTCCTACCACCGCCGGACGGGCCTTCACGCCGAGGCCTGCCCGCGCTCGCGGAGGAGGGCGTGACGTGCGCGTCGGAGGCCTCTTCGATGGGGTCGGGCTGCTCGCCTACGGACTCCACCTCGCTGGGCTCGACCACGCCTGGCTCTGCGAGGTCGACCCGTGGCGACGCTCCATCCTCGCCCGGCGCTGGCCCGGAGTCCCCATCTTCGACGACGTCCGAGCAGTTGGCGCTGACTCTGCCGAGCGAGTCGATGTCATCGCCGGCGGCTTCCCCTGCAAGGGCGCCAGCACCGCCGGCAAGCGCAACGGCTTCGAGCATCCCGAGACCGTTCTGTGGCGCGAGATGGCCCGCGCCGTTCGCGAGCTTCGACCCCGCTACGTCCTCGTGGAGAACGTGGCGAACATCCTTGCCCTCCACGACGGAGCCGTCTGGGGAGAGGTTCTCGGAGACCTGGCCGCGCTCGGGTACGACGTCACGTGGGACTGCCTACCAGCAGCAGCCGTCGGCGCCCCGCACCTCCGTGACCGGGTCTTCGCCATTGCTGCCCACGCCGAGGATGCGGGACGGCCTGCGGCTGAGCCCGCGATTCAGCAGCCCCGGGTGGGGCCCATACCTGGAGCAGGCGGTGTTGGCGCTCCTGCCGACACCGTCGGCGACGGACTACGGCTCGAACCAGAGCCCGAGCCCGGGAGCAGCGGTGCGGCGATCGCTCCAAGGGGTCCTGAGACTGCTGC
>DASTGH010000581.1:0-13573 GCA_035719345.1 Anaeromyxobacteraceae bacterium | reverse complement strand
GGCCCGCGCCAGCGCGTCCTGCACCGCCCCGAACTCGCCCTTCCACGCGCCCGACGCCGGCGGCGGCACCTCGCCGCGCGAGAGCTGGGCGAGCGCCTCCGACGTGGCGCGGATGGGCCCCGCGAACGCGTCCATGGTGGCGTTCATGCCGGCGATCACCGGCCGGAACTCCGGCTCCACCGCCGCCGGGTCGGCGCGGGCGGAGAGCGCGCCCGCCTCGACGGCGGAGGTGAGCTTCCCCGCCTCGGCCCGGAGCGCGGCCACGGCCGTCCGCAGGCTGCGCGCGCCGAGCCAGCCCGCCGCCGCGATGAGCAGCGCCACCAGCCCGGCCGCGCCGAGCACGCGGACGGCCTCGTGGCGCTGGATCGCCTCGACGTCGTCGAGGTAGACGCCCGTCCCGACCACCCAGCCCCAGGGCGCGAAGAGCTTCACGAAGGAGAGCTTGCGGACGGGGTCGGCGGCGCCCGGCTTCGGCCAGCGGTAAGCCACGAACCCACCGTCCGGCGAGGCGCGCACGGCCGCCACCATTTCCATGAAGAGCCGCTTCCCGGTGGGATCGGCGTGGACCGAGAGGTCGCGGCCGTCCAGCTCCGGCTTCAGCGGATGCATGACCATGCGCGGCGCGAGGTCGTTCACCCAGAAGTACTCGCGCCCCTCGTAGCGGAGCGCGCGCACGGCCTCGAGCGCGGCCCGCTGCGCCTCGGCGCGCCCGGCATCCCCCGGCGCGGCGTGGGCCGCGTGATGGGCGAGGAGCGCCTCCACCGTCTCGACGGCGGCGCGGAGCTTGGCGCGGCGCTCCTCCATCGCCCGCTCCTCGAGCACGCGCAGGGAGTGGACGGAGGTGGCGACCAGCGCCGCGACGGCGAGGCCGGTGACACCGGCGAGGCGGGCCGCGATCGGAAGGCGATGGGTGAGCTGCATGGCGTTCCTCTTCCCCCGGGCGCCACGTCTGGAAGAGGCGTACCAGCGCCGCGCGGCCGGCCGCCGCGCGGCGGATCGCCCCGGGTGACGCGCGTTTGACGCGCGGCGGCGCGCAGGGTGCGACACGCCTCGCCGTGCGGCGCGGCGCCGACCCGGGGTGGGCGGCGGGACCTCGCGTCAGCGAGGAGGCTCCAGGCTCCGGGCTGCAGGCTTCAGCGAAAGCGCCCGGACCCCGTGGCCTGAAGCCCGTAGCCTGAAGCCTGAAGCCCGACGATCAGGCCTTGTGCTCGGCGCCCTTGATCAGCCGCTCGATGTTCGAGCGGTGGCGCAGCACGATCACGGCGGCGAGGGCGAGGCTGGCCCACGGCACCGGGCCGGCCCAGGCCTCGCCTCCGCGGCGCAGCATCTCCTGCACGATGGCGCCGATGCAGCAGGTGGCGGTCCCGGCCAGCGAGCCGATCGCCGGGATGCGGGTCGTGCCGTACCCGATGCCGAACGCGACCAGCGCCAGCAGCGACGGGATCGGCGCCAGGACCGCGAAGACGCCGAGCGCCGTGGCGACGCCCTTCCCTCCCTTGAAGCCGAGCCACACCGGGTAGAGGTGGCCGAGGAAGGCGGCCACCCCGACCGCCACCGCCCAGCCCTGCCCGGCGACGGTGCCGGGATCGGCGAAGAGCCGCTCGGCGACGAGCATCGGGACCGAGGCCTTGGCGGCGTCGAGGATGAGCGTCAGCACGCCGACCTTCTTGCCGGCGGCGCGGCTCACGTTCGAGGCGCCGATGTTGCCGGAGCCGACGCTGCGGACGTCCTTGCCCGTGAAGAGCTTGGTGAGGACCACTCCGAAGGGGATCGAGCCGACGAGGTACGCGGCCACCACGAAGAGGACGCCGAGCATCATGCGCGATGGGCTACCACGAGGAAGGCCCAGTTTGCGAGGAGCGCGATGCCACCGGCGAGGGCGCCGGCGCGGGCGAGGCGCGGGCCGGGCGCCGGCAGGGGCGCCCCGACCGACAGTCGCACCGCGTCGTACACCGCGAAGCTCCACGCACCCGCTGCCAGGAGCGCGCCGAGCGGGCTGGCGGCGGCGGCCTCCGCCACCTGGCCGTGGGCGAGGTGCACGAACGCGTGGGTCATGCCGCAGGTGGCGCACGGCCAGCCGAGGAGCGCCTTCCAGGGGCACGCGTACGGCAGGTCGAGCAGCGGCAGCCAGCGCGCCGCGGCGAAGGAGAGGGCGCCCAGGACGGCGAACGGCTCGGCGTGGCCGAAGCGGCGGCGGGGCGGCACGGGGCGCTCCCTCAGATCCCGGTGCCCTGCGGCGGGCCGGCCTGGGGCAGCCCGAGCCCGGACAGTCCGGCGATGCCCATGGCGATCCCGGCCAGGCAGGCGCAGACGCAGGCGAGGACGAGCGGCCCGAGCACCGCGAAGGTGGCCTTGCCGCTGCCGGCGCGCTGCGCCTCGGCCAGGCCCTGGATGGCGACCACGATGAACCACACCATCGCCACCAGCCCGCCGCAGAGCGGGACCGCCCGCAGGATGAGGAGGCCGCTGGCGTAGGCGGCGACGGTGAGCGTCGCCTCGAACCCGCGCGGCGCGCCGCGCACCATGAGCAGCAGGAGGTGGAAGACGCCGGCCGCCAGGTAGATGCCGAGCACGGTGAGGAGCGGCGTCGCCACCGCCTGCGCCAGGAGCTGGCCGCCGGTGAAGCCCTGGATCATCTGCAGGATGGGCCCGGTGTCGATCTTGTCGCCCATGCGCCGCGACCAGCTCACGAAGAGGCGGCTGGTGGTGCTGGCGGTGGCCCACCCGAAGAGGAGCGCGCCCCAGTTGCCGATGGTGGCGCCGATGGCGCCGAAGAGCACGGCCGCGCCCGTCTGCGACACGCGCACCTGCCTGAAGAAGCGCGCCGGCTCCATGGCCACGAGGCGCAAGGTCTCCCAGAAGGCCGGCAGGAACCCGCGCCGCCCGCGCTCGGCGAAGGGCGCGCTCTGCTCGGCGACCGGCGGGACCAGGCCCGGCGGGAGCGGCGCCCACGCCGGGGGCGGGGGCGGCCAGGGCGGGGGCGCGGCCCCCTGCGGCGGCGGGAAGGGCGGAGGGTAGGCGCCCGGCGGCGGCGGGGCTGGCGGCGAGGCCGGCGGCTGCGCCGCGGCCGGGTCCGGCAGGTACACCTCCGCGCCGCAGTGCGGACAGGTCTGCGTGCCGAAGCGATCGGTGTCGAACGTCCCCTGGCAGCGGAAGCAGCGTGCCCTCATAGGCCGCGCACTGTAGCGCGAGCCGCGCCGCCCGACCCTAGTTCTTGAGGAGGGTGACCTCGTCCACGTTGAGCGTGCCGCGGGTGCGGAAGACGGCGATGACGATGGCCAGGCCCACCGCGGCCTCGGCGGCGGCCACGGCCATCACGAAGAAGGCGATGGCGTGTCCGGAGAGGCTCCCCATCTGCCGGGCGAACGCGAGGAAGGTGAGGTTGGCCGCGTTCAGCATCAGCTCGACGCACATGAAGACGACGAGCATGTTGCGCCGCACGCACACGCCCGCGAGCCCGAAGCAGAAGAGGATGGCGCCGAGCGCCACGTACGACTTGTAGCTGTACTGGAGGAAGGGGAGCATGGGTCAGATCCTCTGCTTCGCGACGACCACCGCGCCCACGATGGCGACGAGCAGGAGCAGGCTCGTCACCTCGAACGGCAGGAGGAACTGCGTGAAGATGAGCCGGCCCACCGCCTTCACCGTGCCGAACTCGGCCGGCACGACCGGGAAGGGGGCGCCGTGGAGGTGCGCCGCCGCGATCGTGATCACCGCCAGCACCCCGGCGGCGCCCAGGATCCCGCCCACCTGCATGACCTTGAGGCGCGCCCGCCCGAAGTCGTCGTCGCCGGTGGTGAGCAGCATGATGACGAAGAGGAACAGCACCATGATGGCGCCGGCGTAGACGAGCACCTGCAGGAAGGCGATGAGGTGCCCGAGCAGGAGCACGTAGATGCCCGCCAGGAAGAAGAACGCCGCCACCAGGCTGATGGCCGCGTTCACCGGGTTCTTCGCCCAGATCACCCCGAACGCGGTGACGATGAGCGGGATGGCGAAGATGAGGAAGACGACGCCCTCGGCGCGATCGACCATGCGTTAAGCCCTCACCCCGCCGATGACCGCCTCGCGCGAGGCCTGGGTCTTGCCCCAGGCGTCGTCGCCGAACGGGCAGCGGCGCTCGGTCACGTGGCGCTCGAACTCGGCCTTGAACTTCTTGACGAAGCTCTGCACCGGCATGGCCGCGGCGTCGCCCAGCGCGCAGATGGTCTGGCCGCCGATGTTGTTCGCCATCTGCAGCAGCCGGTCCACGTCGCCCGGCACGCCATGCCCGGCCTCCAGCTTGTGCAGGACGCCCTCCATCCACGGGGTGCCCTCGCGGCAGGGCGTGCACTGGCCGCAGCTCTCCTCGGCGTAGAACTTGGAGATGCGGAGCAGCGCGCGGACCATGCAGGTCGAGTCGTCCATGACGATGACGCCGCCGGAGCCGGCCATGGTGCCGGCCGCCTTGAGCGCGTCGAACTCGAGCGAGACGTCGATCTCGTCGCCGGTGAGGACGGGCGCGGAGGAGCCGCCGGGGATGACCGCCTTCGGCTTGCGGCCGCCGACGATCCCGCCGCAGTCCTCCATGATGAGCTTCTTCAAGTTGTAGTGGACCGGCTTCTCGTAGACGCCGGGGCGGTTCACGTGGCCGGAGACGCAGAAGAGGCGCGTGCCACCCGACTTGCCGGTGCCGAGCGCGGCGAAGGCCGCGCCGCCGTTCTGGACGATCCAGGGGACGTTGGCGAGCGTCTCCACGTTGTTGATGATGGTGGGCTTGCCCCACAGGCCGACCACCGCCGGGAAGGGCGGCTTGAGCCGCGGGTAGCCCTTCTTCCCCTCGAGCGACTCGAGCAGCGCGCTCTCCTCGCCGCAGATGTAGGCGCCGGCGCCGCGGTGGACGTGCACGTCGAGGGCGAAGCCCTCCTTGCCCATGAGCCGCGGGCCGAGGATGCCGGCCTGGTAGGCCTCCTGGATGGCCGTCTCGAGGATGCGCGCCTGCTTCGCGAACTCGCCGCGGATGTAGACGTACGCGAGGTGGATGTCGTTCGCCAGGCAGCTGATGGCGATCCCCTCGAGCATCATGTGCGGCTCGTACTCGATGATGTAGCGGTCCTTGAACGTGCCCGGCTCGGACTCGTCCGCGTTCACGGTCAGGTAGCGCGGACGCACGTCCTTGGGCAGGAACGTCCACTTGAGCCCGGTGGCGAAGCCGGCGCCGCCGCGCCCGCGCAGGTTCGACGCCTTGACCTCGTCGACGATGGCCTGGGGCGCCATGCCGAGCGCCTTCTGCAGGGCCTGGTAGCCGCCCGCGGCGCGGTAGGAGGCGAGCGCGGCGCTGCCCTTCTCGCCCCAGCGCTTCGTCAGGATGAGGGTGTCGCTCACTTGAGGTCTCCCACGATCTTCTCGAGGCGCTCGGGCGTGAGCCGCTCCTCCATCTCCTCGTCGATGAGCATGGCCGGCGCCGTGCCGCAGGCGCCCAGGCACTCCACCTCGCGCAGCGTGATGCGTCCGTCGGCGGTGGTGCCTCCGTTCTCGACGCCCAGCTTTCGCTTCAGCGCCTCGAACATGCGGTCGGCGCCGGCGAGGCAGCAGGACACGTTCGTGCACAGCTCGACGAGGTGCCGCCCGCCGGGCCGGGTGCGGAACATGACGTAGAAGGTCGCCACCTCCTCGGCGCGCGACGGCGAGACGCCGAGCCGGTCGGCGGCGAGCGCCATGACCGCCGGCGACAGCCAGCCGAACACGTGCTCGCCGATCCGGAGCGCCGGGATCATCGCCGACGCCTTCCGGTCTTCGGGGTAACGCCGGAGGATGGGGGCGAGCTCGGCGTCGAAGCGCTGCACCGCGTCGGGCGGGAGCTCCTGCCACGCACCCGGCGACCGCAGGTCCACGTTGGGCATAAGTATCCGGGATGCCGCTGGAAACGAGGGTGCAGGCTAGGGAGGGGGCCGCACCTTGTCAAGCAGAAGTGGGACGTCCGCGCACGCAAGAGCAGGTCGATCTTGACGGCGGGTTGACGGAAGATGCCGCGCGTGGGGGGCCACGATGACAAGCGCAGCGACGCGCGCGTCCCGCTGCTCCTGCGCGTCGACTACCCCGGGGCGCCCGGGTTCCACGACGCCACCGAGAACCTGTCCGCGGGCGGCCTCTTCATCCGCACCGACCGCGCGCTGCCGACCGGCAGCCGCGTCCCGCTGCTCGTCTCCTTCGCCGGGCTGGTCGAGCCGCTGCGCCTCGAGGTGGAGGTGGCCTGGACCCGCACGGACCCCGGCCAGCCGCGGGGCGTGGCGGTGAAGCTGCCCGAGGAGGCGAGCGGGGACCGGGCGGCGCTGCGCCGGCTGGTGGTCGCGGCGAGGAGCGACGAGCGGCCGGCGCGCCTCTACCGCGTGCTCCTCGTCGAGGACAACCCGCAGGTCGAGGCGATGTACGAGCACGCGCTCGAGCGCCTGCGCGTGCCCGGCGGTGCGGTCGCGCTCTCGGTCGACTACGCGCGCGACGGCGTCGAGGCGCTGGCCCGGCTGCACCGCAGCCCGCGCATCGAGCTCGTCATCACCGACCTCTACATGCCGGTGATGGACGGCTTCTCGCTCGTGGAGCAGATGCGCGGCGACCCCGCGCTGGTGCAGACGCCGGTGGTCGCCATCAGCGCCGGCGGCGAGGAGGCGCGCGAGCGCGCCATGGAGCTGGGCGTCGACGTCTACCTCCAGAAGCCGGTCAAGATCGCCGAGATCCTGACCACCGTCCGGACGCTGCTGCGCATCGGCGGCTGACGTCCCGCTCTCCGGAAAGAACCAGGGCCCGCCGGCGCCTCGTCGGCGCGGGCGGGCCCCGTGAGCCGTAACCTGTCGTGAAGGGCTACTTCTTGCCCTTCTTGTTGAACGTGTCCTTCAGCGCCTTCGCCGGCGTGATCTTGATGGCGGTGCGCGCCGGGATCTTGATCTGCTCGCCGGTGGCCGGGTTGCGGCCGATGCGGGCCTTGCGGTCGACGAGCTTGACGGCCCCGAGGCCTCCGAGCGGGATCTTGCCCTCGGCCTTGAGACGCTTGGAGACGATCTCCTCCACCGCCGTGAACACCGCCCGCACCTGCGCCTTGCTGACCTGCGACCCCTCGGCCACCGCCTGGAAGAACTGGGCCTGCGTCATGCTTCGCGACCTCCTCGTGTGCCCGGCCGGACCCCTTCCGACCGTGAATTGCGAGCCGTGATATCGCGGCAGGATCCGGCCGTCAACAGCGATGGGTCACGATCCGCCTGCAAAATGGGCCTTCCATGCGATCGGCCGCCACGAAACCCTTGTAAATACTGGCTTCCCGGATCCAGACGATCCTCGTGTGACGCGGCGTCGATCGCGCGGATCCTGCGAGTTTCGGGGGATCCCAAGGCCGTCAGTGGCGGAAGAGCGCCCACAGCACCTCCCACATGATGAGGAGGATGACGACGATCTCCAGCAGCTCGCCGCGGCGCGTGTCGGAGGCGTCGGAGAGGAGCGCGTTCACCTCGGAGAGGAGCTTCTGCTTGCGCAGCACCGACTCCTCCCAGGCGGGGAGGCGGAAGCGGCGCACCGCGTCCTGGTAGACGCGCGCCAGGTAGAAGTCGCCGATGATCTTCACGGCGTTGTCGAGCCGCTCGATCATCTCGGACAGCTCGAGCAGCAGGGCCGCCGTCCGCCGCTGCAGCCGCGCATAGCGCCGGGTGAAGAGGCTGCCCAGGCCGCGCGCCCCCTCGATCTCGTCGTAGATGCGCGACAGCTCGCGGTCGAGGAGCGCGTCGTAGTAGCGGAGCTCGAGGAGGTGCGCGGTCGCGAACTCGAGCAGGTCGGGGATGTCGGCCACGCCCGACGGCTCGAGCAGGAAGGCGCTGTTCCAGTCGACGACCGCGAGGTCGTCGGCGAGGTAGCTGAAGGCGTGCTTGACGACGTCGCGCGCCTCGCCCTCCGAGAGCGGGACGGCGCTCGTCTCGCCGAGGAGGAGCCGCGCCAGGGGCGCGTCCGCCAGCGCCGCCGCCGAGGTCGCCGGCTCCTCCAGCTCGCGGACGAAGAAGACCTGGTACGTCTCGAGCCCGTCCCAGCGGTGCGGGCGCTCCATGGCCGGGGCGAGCGCGCGCGCCAGGTCCTCGGCCAGCGCGCGCGCGGCCGCGTCGAGCTCCGGGGTGGGCTGCGCCACGAGCTCCTCGGCGAGCGGCACGAGCTCGCGCAGGTCGGTGCCGGGCGCGATGGGCAGCCGGTAGCAGACGCTCGCCACGCCGTAGTCGAAGAGCCGCGCGCTGGCGGTCGCCTCGCGCCTCCCCGAGGCGAGCGGCAGCGGGCGCGGGCCCAGCTCGACCCGGAGCGGCGGGCGGGGGATCTCGACCGCGGTCGAGCTCTGCGCGCCGGCCAGGCGCAGGCGCGAGCGGGGCGCCGAGACGAGCTTCTCGGCGTGCGAGAGGTCGAGCGCGTCGGCCAGGTCGAAGAGCCGGTAGACGAGCACCTCGCCGTCGGCGACGCGCCAGGATCGCGGCAGAGCCGTCACCGCGCCAGGATAGCGCCGCGGGATGGGAGCGCCGGGTGAACTCGGGGGCGCCGCCGGCGCGGCGGGTCGAAGGGGCGGCGGTCCCGGCAGGACTCAGGCGCCCACGAGCCGCAGCGGCGCGGCGGGGCGGCTCTGGGGGAAGCTCAGCAGGTACTCGCCGGTGAAGCAGGCGTCGCAGAAGCCCTCGCGCGCCTCGCCCAGCGCCGCGTAGAGGCCTTCCGGCGACAGGTAGCCGAGCGTATCGGCGGTGACGTAGGTCGCGATCTCGTCGACGGAGTGCGTCGCCGCGATGAGCTCCTGCCGCGTGGGCGTGTCGATGCCGTAGTAGCAGGGCCAGGCCGTCGGCGGCGACGAGATGCGGAGGTGGACCTCGGTCGCCCCTGCGTCGCGGATCATCTTCACGATCTTGCGGCTGGTGGTGCCGCGGACGATGGAGTCGTCCACCACCACCACCCGCTTGCCGGCGAGGATCCCGCGCACCGCGTTCAGCTTGAGCTTCACGCCGAAGTGCCGGATCGACTGCTGCGGCTCGATGAAGGTGCGGCCGATGTAGTGGGAACGGACGAGCCCGACGTCGTAGGGGATGCCGCTCTGCCGGGCGTAGCCGATGGCGGCCGGGACGCCCGAGTCCGGGACGGCGATGACCACGTCGGCGACGACCGGGTGGTCCTTCGCCAGCTGGGCGCCGAAGGCGCTGCGCACCTCCGCCACCGACCGGCCGAAGAGCACCGAGTCCGGCCGGGCGAAGTAGATGTGCTCGAAGACGCAGCGGCCCAGGCGGCGACGCGGGGGCGCCTCCGGCTCGAGGCGCTCGGAGCGCAGCCCCTTGGCGTCGACGATCACCATCTCGCCGGGCTCGACCTCGCGCACGTACTCGCCCTCGATGAGGTCGAGCGCGGTCGTCTCGCTGGCGAGCACCCAGCTGCCCTTGAGCCGCCCCAGGACGAGCGGGCGGAAGCCGTGCGGATCGCGCACGCCGATCATGGCGCGCTCGGAGAGGAAGAGGAGCGAGTAGGCGCCGGAGACGCGCGAGAGGGCCTGGCGGATGGCGACCGCGTGGTGCTCGGTCGAGCCCGGCTGCGCGCCGCTCGGCCTGATGCGCGCCATGAGGTGGAGGATGACCTCGGTGTCGCTCGTCGTCTGGAAGATGGAGCCCTGCGTCTCGAGCTCGCTGCGCAGGGCCTCGGCGTTGACGAGGTTGCCGTTGTGGGCGACGGCGACGGCACCGCCCGCGTACTGGATGGCGATGGGCTGCGCGTTCTTGAGGTGGCTGGCGCCTGCCGTGGAATAGCGGACGTGGCCGACCGCCGCGCCGCCGGGGAGCCGGCCGAGCACCTCGGCGGTGAAGATGTCGGCGACGAGCCCCATGCCGCGGTGGACGTGGAGGGCCCGACCGTCCGTCGAGACGATCCCCGCCGACTCCTGCCCGCGGTGCTGCAGCGCGTGCAGGCCCAGGTAGGTGAAGTTGGCGGCCTCGTCGCTCTGCCCGAGCGACCAGATGCCGAAGACGCCGCACTCCTCCTTCATCTTGTCGTGCCGGGCGTCGTACCCCATGAGGTCGCGCAGTATAACGACCGGGTGCGGAAAAAGCTTCTCACCGCCGTGGTCGTGCTCGCCGCGCTGGCGCTGGCCGCGTACGGCCTCGGCTCGCTGCGCTGGTGGCCGGCGCGGCGCGAGGGGATGCCGGAGCTCGTGGGCGTGGCCCGCGGCGCGGGTCCGCTCCTGGCGGGTGCGGCCGTCGTACCGCTCGAGCCGCCGGCGCCCGCGGCGGTGGCGGGGTTCCCGCGCCTGCGCTGGCCGGAGGAGGGACCGCGCGAGCCGGTGGCGGTCCGGGCCCTCGCGCTGCGCGAACCCGGCTGCTCGGTCGTCCTCGCCTCGGTCGAGATCCTGCTCGTACCCGGGCCGCTGGAGCGGGCGGTCGTGCGCCGGGTGCGCGACCTCCACCTCGACGGCCTCGTGCTCGCGGCGACGCACACGCACGCCGGGCCGGGCGGCTACTGGAACGACGCGCTCGGCGAGCGGCTGGCGACCGGCCCGTACAGCGACGCCGTGTTCCGCCACCTGGTCGATCGCGTCGAGCTGGCGGTGCGCCAGGCGGTGGCGGGGGTGGAGCCTGCGTACCTCTCGGTCGGGCGGGGGCTCGCTCCGGACCTGGTGAGGAACCGCGGGCGGGCCGGCGAGGTCGACGGCCGGCTCGTCGCCCTGCGGCTCGACGCGCTCGCCGGCCACCGCATCGCGGACGTGGTGCTCTTCCCGTCGCACGCGACGCTGCTCGGCCTCGACAACCACCGCATCTCCGGCGACTGGCCGGGCGCGCTCATGCGCGACGGGACGGCGCCGGTGATCTTCTTCCAGGGAGCGCTCGGCGATCAGACGCCGCGCATCCCGGAGCGCGCCTCGCCCGCGCCCGCGGCGTACGCGCGGCGGGTGCGCGCGCAGCTCGCGTCGCTGGCGCTCTCCCGCCCCGAGCCGTGGCCGGAGCTGGCGGTGGCGACCTCGCGCGTCGTGCTGCCGCCGGCGGACCTCGGCGCGTCGCCGCCGTGGCTGCGGCGCGTGACCCGGAACGTGCTGTACCGCTGGCTCCCCGACAGGGCCGGCCTCACCGCCGTCCGCACCGGACCGGTCACGCTCGTGGCCGTCCCGGGGGAGCCGGTGGCCGAGGTGGGCCGGCGCTGGCGTGACGCGGCCGGCGAGGGCGTCGAGATCCTGGCGCTCGCCGGCGACTACCTCGGCTACGTCGAGACCTCCGAGCGCATGGCGGAGCAGGCCGGCGAGACGGTGCGCACCTACTACGGGCCCGAGCTGGCGGGACGCCTCGCCGGCGCGGTGAAGCTCGCCGCAGATGCGGTGCGGGAGCCGGAGCCCGAGCCGGAGCTGCACACCGCCGAGGCCGCCCCGGTGCGCTGATCCGCCGCCTGGAGCCCGAAGCTGGGGCCTGGAGCCCGGTTCTAGAAGCGGACGACCGGCGCGCCATGGTCGTCCCAGGACAGGTACCCGAGGACGCCCGCGGTCACCGCGAAGACCGCGGCGCCGCCGACCGCGATCCAGGCGTTGCGCTTGGCCGTGTCGGCGCTCGCCACCTTCGCGTCGTAGGTCGGCTTGTCCGCGCCGGCGACGAAGACGCCCCCGGGGAGCAGCATCGCGTCGGCCTGGCCGTAGGCGTCGTGCGCGGCGAGGCCCTGCCAGGTGGCGACGCCGGCGAGCCCGACCGCGACCGCGGCCGACGCGTAGGCGGTGGGCCGGAGCCACCCCGCCTTGGCGCCCTGGCCGGCGGATGCGCGGATCTCCGCGCCGGGCGCCGGACCCGGGCCTCCGAGCGGCCCGGGGTCGCCGGCGGGGGACGGGGCGAGGTCGGGCTCGTTCCGGCCCGGGGCCGCCGCGACCGGCGGCGGCGGGCTCACGTCCTGGACGTCGCGCACGGGCTGGCCGGTGAGCAGGAAGGCGGCGAGCGCGCCGAGCTGGGCGGCCGGCACGGAGCCCCCGGCCATGCGCACGCGCCCGGCGCGCAGCGTCGCGCCGGCGGGGACGTCGAGGAGCGTGCCCTCCAGGAACGAGGCGTCGGCGTCGCGCACGACGGCCGCGGCGACCACGCGCGAGGCTCCGAGCCTCGCGCCGGCTCGGACGAGCGCCGGCGCGCGGCCGGCTCCGGACACCGCCAGCCCCGGTCCGCCGTGCGGCCGCACCGCGGCGGCGAGCGCCGTGTCGAGGACGAGCGCGCGGTCGTCGCTCTCGAGCTGGACGCGCAGGGGAGGGATCCGGAGCGCCCCGTCCGCGGCGCCCACCCGGTAGCGGCCGGCGGGGAGCTGCAGCGACAGCGGCGTCCGCCCCACGTCGCGCCCGTTGACGTAGCCCGTCACCGGCGGCCCGCTGGCGGTGAGCGTCAGCTTCACCGCCGGCCGCGCGCTCACGCGGCGCCGCACCTCGTCGAACTCGCGCCGGAACGAGGGCGGGAAGTCGCGCTCGGGGAGGACCAGGGTGGGCTCCGTCGCCGCGAGCGCCTCGAGCGCGGCGGCGGTGGCCGCCGGGTTCTTGAGGTAACGCTCGAGGTACGCGACCCACGCGAGCGCACGCGTCCACTGCCGGTAGGCCTCGGCGCCCTCCGGCGCCCGCTCCAGCTCCTCGGCGATGGTGCGGAGCGCCTGCCGCGCCGCCACCGGGTCGTCCGACTGGAGCGTCGCCATCGCGCCCTGGAACGCCCGCTCCAGCTCGGGCAGCGTCGCCCCCGGCTCGGGAGGCTGCAGGCGGGTCCGCAGCGCCGTCGCGTCGAGCACGCCGCCCGCCCGCTCCCGCAGCGCCGCCCGGAGCTGGTGCGCGAGCTCGGCGAGGTCGGCGTCGGGGCCGGCCGGCGGATCGGCCACCGCGAGCACGGCGTAGCTCTCGGCGGCAGGCGCCTCGGCCGGACCCGCCAGGGCGAGGAGCGCGGCGAGGAGCGGTGCGGCGCGGCAGGTCATGGCAGCGGGGCGGAGCCGTTCCCCGTGTTGCGGACGTCGTGGTGCGACTTGGGCCAGGGCGAGGCCGGGTCGAGCCCGCTGTCCACGACGACGGCGTAGAGCTTCCCGTCGCCGGAGCCGGCGTACAGCGTGGGCAGGCCGCCCGGCGCGGCAGGCGCGACGCTCGGGAACGAGAGCGCGACCAGCCCGAGCGCCGCGGCCGGCGCGGACCAGACGGTCTTCCCGGCTCCGTCGATGGCGAAGACGCCGCCCGCCTGCGTCACGGCGTACGAGGTGACGCCGGAGGGGTCGGCCGAGACGATGGCCGCGCCCGTCACCGCCGCGCCGAGGTCGGGGACCGGCGACCAGGCGTCGACCCAGAGGCCGGGCGCCCCGGCGGGCGGGGTGAGCCGGTGGAGCTTCCGGTCGTTGGTGCCGACGAGGAGGTCGCCGTTGGGGAAGATGACGGGGGACTCGAGCGCGGCGTCGCTGAGTGTCGCCAATGTCGTCGGGCTCAGCGTGGCCACATCTACACGCACGACATCAGCGGTCGTGCACGCGAGCACAACTCGCGTTGAACCATCGACAGCGAGTGGCGCATCGATCGTCCCGCAACCCGTGGCCACGCTTCCGTCTTCTGCGGTCGGCCCGAACC
>DASTGH010000580.1:0-2442 GCA_035719345.1 Anaeromyxobacteraceae bacterium | reverse complement strand
GGAGCGGCGCGTCTCCCCGCGCGGGCGGGTCCTCCGGCACGCCGAAGGGCGCGACGGCGACGAGGCGCCGCGCGGCGGGATCGTCGGCGAGCGCGGCCGGCCCGAGCCGCCCCGCCGCCGCCAGCCACCCGAGCCAGAAGGAGCGCTGCTCCGGCGACGCGCAGAGGATGTGGTCGGCGCGGGCGACGAGCGCGAGCAGCCGCGCGCGCACGTAACCGAGGGCCAGGCGCTGCCCGCCGGTGGGGCGCGGCCCGAACTGCGCCAGCTGCTCGAGCTGGACCGGGTCGTAGAGGTCGAGCACGAGCCGGGCGCGCGTCCTCAGGGTCGTGGCGATCGGAAACCCGAAGCCCTGCGTCACGAACGCGTCGGCGCTCGCGACCACCGCTCCGAGCATGTCTGGCTCCGCGCGCGCGAACGGCTCGGCGGCGAACACGGGGTCGAGGATCCCTGGCGCGACGACCGTCACCTCGTGGTGCGCGGAGAGACGGCGCGAGAGCTCCACCACCCGGATCGCCGGCCCCGCCATCTCCGCGCCCACGCGGTCGGCGCAGTGCCAGACGATCCTCACGGGCGCGCGACCATGGAGTGGGCGGACCGCAGGCCGCCCGCGACGAGCGGACGCATCGAGCGGCGGGGGATAGCGTGCGGTGAGCCCGGGTGTCAAACGCGGCGGCGACAGGGTTGACGTGGCCACCGGCCGGACGTACGAATCCGGTCCTCCTCGATGCGCATCGTCCAGGTCTCGACGCTCTATCCGCCCGAGCTCAACTCGGGCGGCACGCTGGCGTGCCATCGCCTGGCGGTGGCGCTCCGCGCCCGCGGACACGACGTCTCGGTCTTCGCCGGATCGAGCCGCGCGCACGAGCCGCCGCTCGACGAGAAGGACTGGACGTACGAGGGCATCCCGGTCCGCGCCATCAACGTGGCGAGCGGGTACGGACACGTGGTCCACAACTACCGGAACGCCTCGGTCGCGGAGCGGTTCGCGCGCTACCTGGCCGAGGCCACGCCGGACGTCGTCCACTTCCACAGCATCCAGGCGCTGGGCGCGGACGTGCTGGAGGCGGCCCGGGCGAGCGGCGCCGGCGTCGTCGTGACGATGCACGACGCGTGGTTCGTGTGCGCGCAGCAGTTCCTGAGCCGGCCGCCGCCCGACATGCGGGGCTGCCCGCTGGCGGCCGGCGCGCGGCAGTGCGACTGCATCCCGGGGTTCGACCATGCAGCTCGCCGGGCGTTCCTGGACCGCGCCCTGACGCACGTGGACGTCGTCCTCGCCGTGTCCCCCTTCCTCGCCGGCATCCTCGAGGCGAACGGCGTCGCGCCGGGCAAGATCCGCGTCTGCGAGAACGGCCTGCCGCCGCCGACGCCGCTCCCCCGCGTCCCCTCCCGGCGGCTCCGGTTCGGTTACCTGGGCGGTGGTCACGCCTGGAAGGGCCTCGGCACGCTCGTCTCGGCCGTGCGCGAGCTCGAGCGCGACGTGGTGGTGGACCTCTACGGCGTCGAGCGCGAGGACTGGCGCGTCCAGGCGGGCGGCGTGGAGCTGCCGCGCGGCGTGCGGCTCCTGCCGCGGTTCGGTCCCGAGGACCTCCCCCGCATGCTGGCGCGCCTCGACGTGGTCGTCGTGCCGTCCCTCGTGGTCGAGTCGTTCTCGCTCGTGACGCGCGAGGCGCTCCAGTACGGCGTCCCGGTGATCGTCTCGCGCTCGGGCGGGCCGGAGAGCGTGGTCCGCGACGGCGAGAACGGGCTCCTCTTCGACCGAGGCGATGCGCGGGGCCTGCGCGACGCGATGCGCCGCTTCGCGGACGACCCCGGCCTGCTGGAGCGGACGCGGCGCGCCGCGGGCCAGACGCCGATCGCGACGGTGGAGCAGCAGGCGGAGCACGTCGCCGAGGTGTACGCGGAGGTGGCAACGCCGCGGCCGCCGCGCGCGCGTCCCCTGCCGCGGTCGGTGCTGTTCGTCGCCGGGATGGAGGGGGCGCCGTTCCGGTATCGCGTCGGCCACCTCGCCGCGGCGCTGCGGGACGCCGGCGTGCGCGTGGAGACGCGGCTCTACCACGACGAGGAGGTCCTCGGCCTCGCCGGCGAGCACGAGATCGTGGTGCTGAACCGCGTCCCCTGGGACCCCTACGTCTCGAGGGTGGTGGCGCGCGCGCGCCAGGCCGGCGCGGTCGTGGTGTTCGGCGTGGACGACCTCATCTTCGATCCCGAGCTCGACATCCCCGCGCTGCACGTCCTGCCGCGCGACGTGGTGGAGCGCTACCGCGCGGGCGTGAAGCTGTTCCGCGCCACGCTGGACGAGGCGGACGCGTTCCTGGGGAGCACGCCGGCCCTGGCCGACGCGGCCCGCGCGCTCGGGAAGCGCGCGCTGGTCGTCCCGAACACGCTCGACCCGGAGCTCGTGGCGCGCTCCGACGCGGCGCGGACGCGCGCGGCGGACGCGCG
>DASTGH010000579.1:0-17203 GCA_035719345.1 Anaeromyxobacteraceae bacterium | reverse complement strand
ACGCACGCGGGGAACTTCATGTTCAACCGCGAGCGCCAGGTGGAGCACCTCTCCTCGCGCATGGGCGGGACGCGCCCCATCGTCGTGTCGCCCTACGACGCCGAGCTGTATGGCCACTGGTGGCACGAGGGGCCGATGTTCGTCGACTTCCTCCTCAGGAAGGTCGCGTTCGACCAGAAGGTGTTCCGGCTCGCCACCCCGGGGGACTACCTGCGGGAGAACCCGGAGCAGCAAGTCTCGACCCCGCCGCTCTGCTCCTGGGGCGCCGGCGGCTACGCCGGCGTCTGGCTCGACGGCTCCAACGACTGGATCTACCGCCACCTGCACAAGGCCGCCGAGCGCATGATCGCGCTTGCCCGCGACTACCCGCAGGCGGAGGGCACGACCCGCCGCGCGCTCGACCAGGCCGCGCGCGAGCTGCTCCTGGCGCAGTCCTCCGACTGGGCCTTCATCATGAAGACCGGGACGATGGTCGAGTACGCCATCCGCCGGACGAAGGAGCACCTGCTGCGCTTCACGCGCCTGCACGACCAGGTCCGCGCCGGACCCATCGACGAGGCGTGGCTCTCCTACGTCGAGGGGAAGGACAACATCTTCCCGGAGATCGACTACCGCGTGTACCGGCCGCAGGAGCGGTGACGCGGCACGCACCGCTCGTCCCGCGTTGACCCCCATCCGCGCCCCGATTACCCTCCGACGGCATTTTTCCGCGGGATGGAAGGGGCTTACGCCGATGGCCGAGGAGCTGGGATCGAGCGAGCGCGAGATCGTCGCGCAGCGCATCCGCAAGGCGGAGGAGCTGCGGAAGCTCGGCGTGAATCCGTTCGGGAACGGCTTCACCCCGCGCCACGTGGCGGCCGACCTCGTCCGCCGCTACGGCGATCAGCCGGTCGAGGAGATCGCGAAGGAGCCGGGCGAGTGGAGCGTGGCCGGGCGCGTCCTCGCCGTCCGCAGCTTCGGCAAGGCCGCCTTCCTGCGCGTCGCCGACCGCTCGGGCGACCTCCAGGTCTGGGTGAAGAAGGACAAGGTGGGCGACGCCGCCTTCGAGGTGTTCAAGCTCCTCGACGTCGGCGACGTGGTCGCGGCGGAGGGCCCCGCCACCCGCACCAAGACCGGCGAGCTCACGCTCGAGGCGCGCACCTTCACCATCCTCACCAAGTCGATCCGGCCCCTGCCGGAGAAGTGGCACGGCCTCTCCGACGTCGAGGAGCGGTACCGCCGCCGCTACGTGGACCTCGTGGTCACGCCCGGCGTGCGAGAGACCTTCCGCCGCCGCGCGAAGATCGTCACCACCATCCGCCGCTTCCTCGACGAGCGGGGGTACCTGGAGGTCGAGACGCCCACGCTGCACAAGCCGGAGGAGGCGGGCGGGGCGGCGGCGCGTCCGTTCGAGACGCACCACAACGCGCTCGACCTCGACCTGAAGCTGCGCATCGCGACCGAGCTGCACCTGAAGCGGCTCATCGTCGGCGGCCTGGAGCGCGTCTACGAGATCGGCCGGATCTGGCGCAACGAGGGGATCGACCGCCGGCACAACCCCGAGTTCACCACCATCGAGTTCTACCAGGCGTACGCCACGCACGAAGACCTGATGCGGCTCACCGAGGAGCTGTTCCACGCGCTGGCCGTGGAGGTGACGGGCTCGCCCGTGGTCACCTTCCAGGGGCAGCGCATCGACCTCACGCCGCCGTACCCGCGCGTCTCCATGCTGCAGGAGGGCGCGAGGGCGCTCGGCCTCTCCCCCGAGGACGCGCTCGCCGGCAAGGGGCTCGCCGAGGCGGTCGGGCGCGCCGCCTCGCGCGAGAACGAGTCCGAGGACGCCTGGAAGCTGGAGCAGGCCGCGCGGCGCTCGCCCGGCGAGGCCATCGCCATCGCCTTCGAGGTGTTCGGGGAGGCCCGGCTGCCGAAGGACCGCCCCGCCTTCGTGGTCGACTTCCCGCTGGAGACGAGCCCGCTCTCGCGGCGGCGCGACGGCGACGGGAGGCTGGTGGACCGGTTCGAGCTGTTCGCCGGCGGGATGGAGGTGGCGAACGCCTTCAGCGAGCTCAATGACCCGATGGACCAGCGCGCTCGCTTCGAGGCCCAGGTGCGCGCCCGCGTCGCGGGCGACGAGGAGGCCATGCCCTACGACGAGGACTTCGTCCGGGCGCTGGAGCACGGGATGCCGCCCACCGCCGGCGAGGGCGTCGGCATCGATCGGGTGGCGATGCTCCTCACCGACTCCCCCTCCATCCGCGACGTGATCCTGTTCCCGCTCCTCAAGAGCAGGGACTGAATCGCTCGCCCGGCCGGTTCTCCACTCGCGTGAGCGCGCCCGTCGCCGAACCCGCCCCGCCGCCCGATCGGTCCGCCGCGGCGCCGCCGTCGGCGGGCGGCAGCCCCGTCCACGTCCCGCGCGCGTTCTCGCCCACGACCTTCCTGGTGGTGGCCGCGGGCGTCCTCGCCTCCCCGGTCGTCGGCGGCCTCCTGCAGGTGGCGCTCGCCGATCGGTTCGGCCTGGCGCCGGGGCTCGCCACCGGCCTCGCCGTGCTGGGCGGGGCCGCCACGGCGCTGGCGGGCGGCCTGGCCGGCGCGGCCGCCGGACGGCGCATCGGCTTCTACGAGATCGCGCTGGCGATGCTCATCCTCGTCGCGCTCCTCCTCGGGCCGGTGCTGTGGGCCATCCCGCACCTGCGCGCCACCTCGCTGCCCGTCGCCGCCTGGGAGGCGCAGGGCAAGGTGGTGGTCGTCCTCGGGCTGCTCCTCACCGCGCTCCTCTCCGGCGCCGCCGCCTTCACCGGCGCCTCGCTCGGCTTCCTCCTGCTCGGCTCGGGGCGGCTCGACGCCTCGCTCTCCTACGAGCTGTTCGTGGCGAAGAGCCACCTGCGGCTCTCGCCCCGGACGCTCGCGGGCGTGTTCCTGCTGGTCGTGACCGGCATCGCGCCCGGGCTCCTGGCCGCGCTCGTCTTCTCGCTGGCGCGCGAGCGGCGCGAGCGGCGCGCGCTCCGCCGCGGCGAGAGCGTGTGGCGGCCGCGCATGCCGGCGACGCTGCTCATGACGCTCATCTCCATCGGCGGCGTCGCCATCGGCGTGTGGGCGCTCACCGTGGTGCTCTCGGTGATGAGCGGCTTCGAGGGCGACCTGCGCGGCAAGATCGTCGGCACGCGGGCGCACGGCATCGTCTCGAAGTGGGGGCACAACGACTTCCCCGAGTGGAAGCAGGTGCGCGACCAGGTGCTGGCGGTGGGCGGCGTCGTGGGCGCGACGCCGTTCCTCTACAACGAGGTCATGGTCGCGAACGAGCAGAACCTCACCGGCACCGTGCTCGAGGGCATCGACCCCGCGACCGTGGGCACGGTCAAGGACCTGCCGCGCACCATCCAGGAGGGCAAGCTGGAGTGGCTCTCCCGCCCCGAGGCCATCCCCGAGGGCCCCGAGCTGCGCGGCGATCTGGCGGCGCCCGGCTCGCCGCCGGCGCGCGCGCCGAGGGCGCCCTCGGGCGGGCGCGTGCTGCCCGGCATCGTCATCGGCAAGGAGATGTCGCACGCGCTGCGCGTGTTCGTGGGCGACGTCGTGAACGTCATCTCGCCGCTCGGCGACCTCGGCCCCTCCGGCCCGCAGCCGAAGAGCCGGCCGTTCCGGGTGGCGGCCGTCTTCTACACGGGGATGTACGAGTACGACTCCAAGTTCGCGTACATCGAGCTCTCCGAGGCGCAGCGCTTCTTCGGCACGGGCGAGTCGGTCACCGGGCTGGAGGTCAAGGTCGCCGACATGGACCTGGCGCGGCCCATCCTGAAGCGGGTGGTGGCGGCGCTGGAGGGCTACCCCTACCGCGCCCAGGACTGGGGCGCGATGAACCGCAACCTCTTCTCCGCGCTGCAGATGGAGAAGCTGGTCATGGGCATCATCCTCGGCTTCATCGTGCTGGTGGCGAGCTTCACCATCGTCTCGACGCTGGTCATGCAGGTGCTCGACAAGCGGCGGGAGATCGCGGTGCTGAAGTCGATGGGGGCGGGGCAGCCCAGCATCATGAAGATCTTCGTGGCCGAGGGCGTCATCATCGGCGCGGTGGGCACCGCCTTCGGCCTGCTGCTCGGACTCGGCACGTGCCTGCTCATCGACCGCGTCGGCATCCCGCTCGACCCCGAGATCTATTACATCTCGAATCTGCCGGTGCGGATGAACCCGGTGGAGTTCCTGCTGGTCGCGCTCCTGGCGCTGGCGCTCTCCTACCTCGCCACCATCTACCCGGCGTCGAAGGCCTCCCGCCTCGAGCCGGTCGAGGGGCTGCGCGGCGAATGAGCGAGCCCACTTCGACGCTCCTCTCCGTCCGCGGTCTGGTGAAGACCTACTTCATGGCCGACAAGGCCGGGAGCGAGCCCCGGCGCGTCGAGGTGCTGCGCGGCGTCGACGTGGACGTGGCCCCGGGCGAGATCGTGGCGCTCACCGGTCCCTCCGGCTCGGGGAAGAGCACCTTCCTCAACGTCATCGGCGCGCTCGACGCTCCCACCGCCGGCCACGTGGCGTTCGAGGGCGAGGACCTCTTCGCCCGCGACGCATCGGCGCTCGCCGCCTTCCGCAACGCCACCGTCGGCTTCATCTTCCAGAGCCACCACCTCCTGCCCGAGTTCACCGCGCTCGAGAACGCGATGATGCCCGGGCTCATCCGGCGGGCGCCCCGGGGCGAGGCGCGCCGGGCGGCGTCGGAGATGCTGTCGCTGGTCGGCCTCGCCGAGCGGATGGACCACAAGCCGGGCGAGCTCTCCGGCGGCGAGCAGCAGCGCGTGGCGCTGGCGCGCGCGCTCTGCCTGCGCCCGCGGCTCCTCCTCGCCGACGAACCCACCGGCAACCTCGACCCGGCCACGGCGGAGGGGATCCACGCGCTGCTCCAGGACCTGAACGCGCGGCTCGGGATCACGATGGTGGTGGTCACCCACAACGAGCGGCTCGCCGAGGCGTTGCCGCGGCGGCTCCGGCTGTCGGCGGGGAGGCTGGCGTGACCCGGTGGGCGCGGCGCGCGGCGCCGGATGCTTCTTGAGTCTTGTCGCCCCTCTGCCATACATTGCGCCCCCTCGTGACGCGGCCTCTCCTGCTCCCGGCGCTGGCCCTCTTCCTGGCCCTCGCCGCCGCACCGGCGCGCGCCGCGGACCCGCCCGTGGTCGAGGCGGTGGCGGTCGACGGCAACCGCCGCGTCGAGGTGGACGCCGTCAAGAACGTCCTCTCCACCAAGCCCGGCCAGCCGCTCGATCCGAAGAAGCTCGACGACGACGTCAAGGCGGTGATGAAGCTCGGCTTCTTCGCCGACGTGGTGGTCGAGGCGCGCGGCCCCCCCGACCGCCCCACGCTCGTCTTCCACGTCACCGAGCGGCCGGCGGTGAAGGAGGCGAAGGTCGTCGGCAACGACGAGCTCTCCACCGACGACCTGAAGGACCAGATCGAGGTGAAGCCGTTCGCCATCCTCGACATGAACGCGGTCAAGAAGAGCGCGCAGAAGATCAAGGACAAGTACGTCGAGAAGGGCTGGTACCTGGCCGAGGTCGAGCCGCGGCTCGTCGATCAGCCGGACAACCAGGTCAACGTCGAGTTCGTCGTCAACGAGCACGCCAAGGTGCAGGTGAAGGAGATCACCTTCATCGGCAACGCGCACGTGAGCCGGGAGGAGATCTCGGCGGTGATGCAGACGGCGGAGGGCGGCTACCTGTCCTTCATGAGCGGTGGCGGCACCTACCGCGAGGACATGTTCCAGCACGACCTGTACATGGTGCAGGCCCTCTACGCCGACCGCGGCTACATCTACGCCAAGGTGAGCAAGCCGGCGCTGGCGCTCTCCCCCGACAAGCGCTTCCTCTACATCACCGTCCGCATCGAGGAGGGCGAGCAGTACCGGGTCGGCACCATCGACTTCTCGGGCGAGCTGCTGCACGAGAAGGAGCTCCTGCGGCTGTCGGTGTCGGTGAAGCCGGGCGAGCTCTTCGCGCGGAGCCGCATCCAGCGCGACCTCACCGCCATCGCCGATGTCTACCGCGACGAGGGCTACGCCAACGCCAACGTCAACCCGGACACCAAGGTCGACCCCAAGACCCGCATCATCGATCTCACCTACGACGTGCAGCCGGGCAAGAAGACCTACTTCGAGCGCATCGAGATCTCGGGCAACCAGAAGACGCGCGACAAGGTCATCCGCCGCGAGCTGCGGGTGTACGAGGGCGAGCTCTACAGCCAGACGGCGCTCAACCGCTCCAAGGCGCGCATCACCGCGCTCGGCTACTTCGAGACGGTCAACGTCTCCACCGAGAAGGGCAGCGCCGACGACAAGCTGGTGACGCGCGTCACGGTGAAAGAGAAGTCGACCGGCACGTTCCAGGTGGGCGCCGGCTTCTCCTCCTCCGAGAACTTCATCCTCACCGGCCAGATCTCGCAGAACAACTTCTTCGGCTGGGGCCAGACGCTCTCGCTCCAGGTCCAGTGGTCGTCCATCCGCCAGCTCGGCCAGATCCAGTTCGTGGAGCCGTACTTCCTCGACTCCAGGTGGACGTTCGCCTTCGACATCTACGCCACCGAGGGCTTCTACACGACCTTCGTGCGCAAGGCGGTGGGCGGGTCGCTCACCTGGGGCTACGAGCTCTCCGGGCTCGCCGACTGGTGGCCCTGGGCGGCGCGCCTCGAGGACTTCCGGATCTTCACCACCTACACGAACGAGTACGTGACGACCACGCCCAACGGGCTGGCGACGCCCATCGCCAACCAGTTCCGCTCCGGCACCACCAGCTCGCTGCGCTTCTCGCTGCAGTGGGACAAGCGCGACAACCGCCTCTTCCCCACGAGCGGCTTCTACCACTCGATCTCGGCAGAGTACGCTCCGCCCCTGCTCGCGCCGCAGCCCCTCTTCGGCGACAGGGTGAACCTGTTCAGCCGGTACGCGCTCGACTCCCGCTTCTACCGGCCGCTCTTCCTCGGGATGGTCTTCCGGACGAAGCTGTCCGCCGGCTACATCGAGGGCTGGGACGCGGCGCACCCCGTCCCCATCTCCGAGACCTACTTCCTCGGCGGCATCAACTCGGTGCGCGGCTACCGGCTCCTCTCCATCTCGCCGACGGTGCTGGCCGGGACCTCCAAGACGCCCGACGCCACGCTCTTCGAGTTCACCGGCGGCGGCAACAAGCAGATCACGCTGAATCTCGAGGTCGAGTTCCCCATCTT
The DNA here is from genome assembly GCA_035719345.1 of Anaeromyxobacteraceae bacterium. GTDB lineage: Bacteria > Myxococcota > Myxococcia > Myxococcales > Anaeromyxobacteraceae > Anaeromyxobacter_A. The sequence continues at coordinate 10,024 of DASTGH010000579.1, read as the reverse complement.
CGAGAAGGTCGGCATCCGCGGCGTCGTCTTCTACGACATGGGCAACGTCTACCGGCCGGGCAACATCTTCCACGATCCCGACCACCCGGGTCTGGCCCTGTCCATGTTCAAGTCGGTAGGGTTCGGGTTCCGCTGGTTCAGCCCCATCGGCCCGCTCCGGTTCGAGTGGGGCATCCCGCTCGACCGCCGGCAGGACCAGGCCGGCAACTACATCGACCCCGCGGTCGATTTCCAGTTCACGATCGGCAGCTTCTTCTAGTCTGCGATCGTGCATTTCCGAGGAGAAACCACGATGCGCATCCTCCCTCTCGCCGCCGTCGCCCTGGCCCTCGCGGCCGCCCTGCCGGCCCGGGCCGAGCAGAAGCTCGGCTACGTCGACCTGCAGCGGGCGCTCAACGAGGTGGACGAGGGCAAGGCCGCCAAGGCCTCCCTCAAGCGCGAGTTCGACGAGAAGCAGAAGCAGCTCGACCAGAAGAAGACCGACTTCGACCAGCTCCGCGCCTCCCTGGAGAAGCAGGCCTCGGTCATGAACGAGGAGACGCGCAAGGAGAAACAGGGCGACCTGGAGCGCAAGGGGATGGAGCTGCAGGCCACCTACATGCAGATGCAGAAGGAGCTCTCGGAGCGCGAGCGCGAGACCACGCGCGGCATCTTCGAGAAGATGAACGCCATCGTGCGCGAGATCGCGGAGGCCGACGGGCTCTCGGCGGTGCTGCAGGGCGAGGCGCTCGTCTACGCCGCGCCCTCGCTCGACATCACCAACGAGCTCGTGCGCAAGTACAACGCGCGCCACAAGGGCGCCGCGGCCCCGACGGCGGCCGCCAAGCCCGCCGCCGCGGCCAAGCCCGCGCCCGGCGGCGACAAGAAGGCGCCGGCCAAGAAGGAGAAGCAGTAGTGCGCTTCACGCTGGCCGAGCTGGCCGCCCGGGTGGGCGGCGAGGCGGCCGGCGACCGCGCCCTCGTCCTGGCGCGGGTGGCGCCGCTCGAGGACGCCGGCCCGGAGGACGTCTCCTTCTTCGCCAACAAGAAGTACCGGCGGGCCTTCGAGGCGTCGCGCGCCGGCGCGGTGGTGATCGAGCCGGACGAGGCCGTCCCGCCGGACCGGGCCGTGATCCGCGCCCGGAACGCGTACCTGGCGTTCGCGCGCATCGCCACGCTCTTCCACCCGCCGGTGGAGGCGATGCCGGTCGTGTCGGAGGCGGCCCACGTCGACCGCTCGGCGCGCGTCGACCCGAGCGCCGAGGTCATGCCGCTCGCCTACGTCGGGCCGGAGGCGGTGGTGGGGGCGCGCTGCATCCTGCACCCCGGCGCGCACGTCGGCCCGCGGGCGCGGCTCGGCGACGACTGCGTGCTGTGGCCGAACGCGGTGGTGCGCGACGGCTGCGTCCTCGGGAACCGCGTGGTGCTGGAGCCGGGCTGCGTGGTCGGCTCCGACGGGTTCGGCTTCGCCTTCGATCCGGAGGGCGAGGGCGGCTCCGGGCCACGCCACTTCAAGGTGCCGCAGTCCGGGATCGTGGTGGTCGAGGACGACGTCGAGCTCGGCGCCAACACCTGCGTCGACCGGGCCACCCTCGGCGTCACGCGCGTCGGGCGCGGGGCCAAGATCGACAACCTCGTCCAGATCGCGCACAACGTCGAGGTCGGGCCGCTCTCCATCCTGGTGGGCCAGGTCGGGATCGCGGGGTCGTCCAAGCTCGGCGCCGGCGTCGTCGCCGCCGGGCAGGTCGGGATCGTCGGGCACGTGAAGATCGGCGACGGCGCGAAGCTCCTGGCGCAGGCCGGGATCACGAACGACGTGCCGGCGGGCGCGGTGCTGTCGGGGAGCCCGGGGCGGGCGCACGCGGACTGGCTGCGCCTCGAGGCCGCCCTCTCGCGGCTGCCGGAGCTCTTGAAGCGGGTGCGGGAGCTGGAGAAGAAGCTCGAGACGAAGGAGGCCGAACGATGAGCGAGAAGCCGGTCATGACGGTGCAGCAGATCGAGAAGATCCTGCCGCACCGGTTCCCCTTCCTCCTGGTGGACCGGATCGTGGCGCTCGATCCGGGCAAGAGCGTCGTGGGCGTGAAGTGCGTCTCCGCGAACGAGCCCTTCTTCCCGGGCCACTTCCCGGAGATGAAGGTCATGCCCGGCGTGCTCATCCTGGAGGCGCTGGCGCAGTGCTCCGCCATGATGACGCTCCCGGCGCTCACGCCCGAGCAGCGCGCCGGCAAGGTCATCTTCTTCATGGCCATCGACGGCGCCCGCTTCCGCAAGCCCGTCACGCCCGGCGACCGCCTGGAGCTGCACTGCACCATGCTCAAGTCGAAGGGCGCCCTCATCAAGTCGCGCGGCGAGGCCAAGGTCGACGGCCAGGTGGTGGCCGAGGGCGAGTTCATGGCGATGATGGCCGACGCCGTCAGCACGCCGTAGGGGCGGGCGCGGATGGCCATCCACCCGACGGCGATCGTCGCGCCCGGCGCGAGCGTCGATCCCTCCTGCCAGATCGGCCCGTACGCCGTCATCGGCCCCGAGGTGCGGCTCGGGCCCGGGACGACGGTGGGCGCGCACGCCGTGATCGAGGGCGACACGACCCTCGGCGCCGGCAACCGCGTCTTCCCGCACGCGGTGCTGGGCCAGATCCCGCAGGACCTCAAGTACCGCGGCGAGCACACGCGCCTCGTCGTCGGCGACCGGAACCAGTTCCGCGAGTTCACCACCGTCCACGTCGGCACCGAGGGCGGCGGCGGCGTCACCCGCGTCGGCTCCGGTTGCCTCTTCATGGCGAACAGCCACGTCGCCCACGACTGCCAGGTCGGCGACGCCTGCATCCTCGCCAACTCGGCCGCGCTCGCCGGGCACGTGACGCTCGAGGACCACGTCATCCTGGGCGGGCTCGCCGGTTGTCACCAGTTCACGCGCCTCGGCCGCTTCGCGTTCGCCGCGGCGGCCACCGTCATCGTGCAGGACGTCGCCCCCTACTGCACGGTGCACGGCAACCGTGCCGAGCTCGCCGGCCTGAACGTCGTCGGCCTGCAGCGGAACGGGTTCAGCGAGGAGCAGGTGGGTCGCGTCAAGGACGCGTACCGGATCGTCTTCCGCCAGGGCCTCTCGCTCAAGGACTCCAGCCGGGAGCTGCGCGCGCGGCACGGCGGGCACGCCGAGATCGACCACCTCCTGGAGTTCCTGGAGGGCATCGGCGACCGGGGGCTCGTGCGGTGACGTGTCGACGATCGGGCTCATAGCGGGCGGCGGCCGCTTCCCCATCCTCCTCGCCGAGAGCGCCCGGCGCGCCGGCCACCGCGTCGTCGCCGTCGGCTACGTCCGCCAGACCCTCCCCGAGCTGGAGCGGGAGGTGGACGCGCTCTCCTGGGTGAAGCTGGGCGAGTTCGGCAAGACGCTGGCCCGGCTGCGCGAGGGAGGCGCGGAGCAGGCGGTCATGCTGGGCGGGATCGCGAAGGCGCGCTTCTTCCGCGACGCCTGGCTCGACGCTGCCGGCCTGCGCATCCTGGCGCGCGTGGCGGTCCGCTCCGACGACAACCTGCTCCGCGCCATCGCGACCTGGTTCGCCGAGGAGGGCCTGCCCGTGGTCGATCCGACGCCGTTCCTCGCCGACCGCCTCGCGCCCGAGGGCGTGCTGGGGAAGCACGCGCCGTCCGAGGGCGAATGGGACGACGCGCGCTACGGGCTCGAGCTGGCGCGCGGCATCGGGAGGCTCGACCTGGGGCAGACCGCCGTGGTGAAGGACCGGGTGGCGGTCGCGGTCGAGGCGCTGGAAGGGACCGACGCCTGCGTCCGCCGCGGCGGCGAGCTGGCCGGCGGCTGCGCCGTGGTGGCGAAGGCGGTGAAGCCCGGCCAGGACCGCCGCTTCGACCTGCCCGCGGTCGGCCCCGACACCATCGACGTCATGCGCGAGGTGAAGGCGCGCGTGCTGGCGGTGGAGGCCGGCGCCACCCTGGTCATGGACCGCGAGGAGCTGGTGCGCCGCGCCGACCGCGCGCGCATCGCGGTGGTGGGGCTCAAGTGACGCCGGGCTGGGCGCGCGACGTGGCGGGGGGCGCCGAGCTCGACCTCGTGGTCCAGCCGCGCGCCTCGCGCACGCGGGTGGTGGGCGAGCACGACGGCCGGCTCAAGCTGCAGCTGGCGGCGCCGCCCGTGGACGGCGAGGCGAACGCGGCGCTGGTCGCGTTCCTGGCGGAGGCGCTCGGGGTCCGGCGGGCGGAGGTGGCGATCGTGCGCGGCGAGACCGGGCGCCGGAAGACGGTGCGCGTCGCCGGGCCGGCGGCCGCGCGCTGCGCGGCGGCGCTGCTCTCGCCTACTGCAGCTTCGTCGCGGTGAAGAAGGCGGCCACGTTCGCGTGGCAGCTGTAGCCGGCGAGCCCGCTGAAGTTCTGGAAGTTGAGGTGGACGGTGTTCTTGCCCGCCTTCACCGGGAACGAGCGCGAGACGGCGAACGGCACCTGGACCATGCTCACGCCCTGCGGGAAGCGGACGAAGGCCGCGCCGGGCAACGAGCCGTCGTGCGGTGCGTCGCCGGCGCTGGCGAGGTAGACGGCGTACTGCGTGGCGCCCCCCTCGGACGGCACGTTGCAGTAGCCGGTGCCGCTCACCCACACCCACCCCCACGACGGCGCCTTCACGTCGAGCGCGAGCAGGCTCGATACCTCGTTGGCGCCGGCGCCCGGGAAGACGTACTCGGCGGTGGAGGCGTCCTTGAAGGCGGCGCTCGGGCCGGCCGGGCCCATGGGCCCGCGCTCGCCCTGCGGACCCACCGCTCCCTGCGGGCCGGTGGGACCGGCCACGCCCGCCTCGCCCTGGGGCCCCTGCGCCCCGGCCACCCCGGCCACGCCCTGGGCACCCTGCGGCCCGGGCGGCGCGACGAGCGTGTAGCCGGCGGCGACCATGCCGGCGGAGGCGAGCGAGGCGACGAGCTGGGGAAGGGTGAGCCGGAGCGACATGGGACCCCCGGGACCGGGTGCGACGGCGAGCGTAGCACGGCGCAGGAGCCGGGCGAGGGATGGCATGGGGTTTTCCGTTCCCGGTCGGGGTTCCCGTGAGCGTGGGTCAGCGCGGGTGGCAGCCGAGGCACAGGCCGCTGCCGCCCATCGACAGCGCCACGTGCGCGGCCTCGGGCGAGGCGGCGGCGTGGCAGCTCGTGCACGCGACCTGGCCGCCCACCAGCACGATCTGGGCGGGCACGTCCTGGAACGGCCGGAGCGGCACGCCGCGGAGCCGCGCCGCCTCGTAGTCGCTCGCGAACGGGTGGTGCGACGACGATCCGCGGACGGCCGCCTCGGTGCCGTCGTGGCAGCCGAGGCACTCGGTGGACGGCGTGAGCGAGCGCGGGGCGGCGCCGAGCTGGCAGGCGGGGTCGAGCACCGCGGCGCGCCGGACGGCGCTGGCCGGCGGCGTGGCGCGCGCCGTCCGGTGAGCGGTCCGGAACGACGTGGCCGGGCCGGATTGCGACCTGCGCTCGGCCGCGGCCGGCGCCGCGCAGCCGATGGCCAGCGCCGCCGCGACGGCGGCGCAGAGCGCGGATCCCCGATGGTTCATCATGGCGTTCCCCCCGAGCGACATGGGGAGCCTACCGCCACGGACGCAGCGTCCGCGATGACAGGGTCGCGCGACACCCGACCTCGGTGCGGACGGATCGCGCACCACCCCTCGGGTGCACCCGCGCGCGCTTCTGGGTTAGGATGCCCGCCCTCATGGCCGAAAAGCACCGATTCCTCAAGGCTTGCCGGCGCGAGCCGGTCGACCGCGTCCCGGTCTGGCTCATGCGTCAGGCCGGCCGCTACCAGGCGAGCTACCGCGCCGTGCGCGCCAAGGTGGGTTTCCTCGAGCTGTGCCGCTCGCCGGAGCTCATCGCCCAGGTGACCGCGTCGCCCATCGACGAGTTCGGGCTCGACGCCGCCATCCTCTTCTCCGACATCCTCATCTGCCTGCCGCCCATGGGCCTCGACCTCTCCTTCGAGAAGGGCGAGAAGGGCAAGGGCGACGGCGGGCCGAAGATCGCGAACCCGGTGAAGACCCGCGCCGACGTGGACGCGCTGCGCGTCCCCGACCCGGAGAAGGACCTCGCCTACGTGCTCGACGGGGTGCGGGCCATCCGGCGCGTGCTCGCCGACCGCGTCCCGCTCATCGGCTTCGTGGGCGGACCGTTCACGGTGGCGAGCTACGCGGTCGAGGGCGGGAGCCAGGGCTTCACCCGCCTCAAGACCATGCTCTACGCCGACCCGCAGGGCGCGCACGCGCTCTTCGAGAAGCTCACCCGCACCGCCATCGTCCAGCTGGAGGCGCAGGTCGCCGCCGGGGCCCAGGCGGTGCAGGTCTTCGAGAGCTGGCTCGGCGAGCTGGGCCGCGAGGACCTGGAGGAGTTCAGCTTCCCCTACCTGGCGCGCATCGCCGAGGCGCTCCGGCGGACGGGCGTCCCCACCATCTTCTTCGCGACCGGGATGAGCACGCACCTCGCGCAGCTCGGGAAGCTCGGCTACGACGTCGTCTCGGTCGACTGGCGCATCCCCCTGGCCGAGGCGCGCCGGGCGCTGCCGCCGGCCGTGGCGCTGCAGGGGAACCTCGACTCGACCCTCCTGCTCGGACCCCAGGGGACCCTGCTCGCGCGCGCCCGGCAGGCCCTCGAGGCCGTGGGCCACCAGCCCGGTTACATCTTCAACCTCGGCCATGGCATCCAGCCGCCGACGCCGCCGGAGAACGTGAAGGCGCTCGTCGACGCGGTGCACGCGTTCCGGCCGTAGGGAGTGCTCGCCGCATGATCCAGATCCCGTCGTACGACCTCATCAAGAAGTACGACCGGCCCGGGCCCCGGTACACGAGCTACCCCACCGCGCCGGAGTGGACCGACGCCTTCAAGGCGCCGCAGTACGAGGGGCACCTCGCCCGCGCCGACGCCGCGGAGGGGCCGCTCTCGGTCTACGTCCACCTGCCGTTCTGCCGCGAGATGTGCCGCTTCTGCGGCTGCAACGTGGTGGCGACCCACGACCGCACCCGCGCCGACGGCTACCTCGACCTCCTCGAGAAGGAGGTCGCGATGGTGGCGGAGAAGCTGCCGCACCGGCGGCAGGTCTCCCAGCTGCACTGGGGCGGAGGCACGCCCACCTTCCTCGACTCCCGGCAGCTGCGCCGCTGCCACGAGATCCTGGCCCGCCACTTCGAGTTCACCGGCGACGCCGAGAAGGCGATCGAGATCGATCCGGCCATCACCACGAAGCAGCAGCTCGACACGCTCGCCGGGCTCGGCTTCAACCGCATCTCCATGGGCGTGCAGGACTTCGACGCCAAGGTGCAGGAGGTGGTGGGGCGCATCCAGGGCGAGAAGGAGACCGCCGACCTCGTCGAGCACGCGCGGAAGCTCGGCTTCCGCGGCGTGAACCTCGACCTCATCTACGGGCTGCCCTACCAGTCGCCCGAGACGTGGAAGGACACGCTCGGCCGCATCCTCGGCATCCACCCCGACCGCATGGCGGTGTTCGGCTTCGCCTACGTGCCCTGGTCGAAGCCGCACCAGCGGCTCCTGCCCCAGGAGGCGCTGCCCAAGACCGAGCAGCGGGTCGAGCTGTTCCTGGGCGCGGTCGAGGCGTTCACCAAGGCGGGCTACCGCCTCATCGGCCTCGACCACTTCGCGCTCGAGTCGGACGAGCTCGCGAAGGCGCAGAGCGAGGGCTACCTCACCCGCAACTTCCAGGGGTACACGGTGCGCCCCGCGGCCGACACGGTCGCCTTCGGCATGAGCTCGATCAGCGACCTGGGCGGCGCCTACGCCCAGAACGCGCACCGCCTCAAGGACTGGGGCGAGCGCGTCGGCGCCGGCGTCCTGCCGGTGGAGCGCGGGGCGGCGGTCTCGGCGGACGACGTGCTCCGCCGCTTCGTCATCAACCGCGTCATGTGCCTGCTCCGGCTCGACCTCGGCGAGGTCGGGGAGAAGTTCGGGGCGCCGGCGCGCGCCGCCATCGAGGCGTCGCTGAAGAAGGGCGTGCAGGAGCTGTCCGACGACGGCCTCGTCACCTTCGACGGGACGGTGCTGACGGTGACCCCGCTCGGCCAGCTCCTCGTCCGGAACGTCGCCATGCTCTTCGACGCCTATCTGGAGAAGGAAGGCGGCAAGAAGCAGTTCTCGCGGACGGTGTGATGAAGACCGCGGTCTTCCTCCTCAACCTCGGCGGCCCGCGCAACCTCGCCGAGGTCGAGCCCTACCTCTACGAGCTCTTCCTCGACGTCCTCCCGGCGAAGCTCGGCCCGCTCAGGCGCCCGCTCGCCTGGCTCATCGCCAACCGGCGCGCACCCTCCTCCGCGGAGAAGTACCAGCTCATCGGCGGGCGGTCGCCGCTCGTGGAGCGGACGGAGGAGCAGGCGCGCGCGCTCCAGGCCGCGCTCGGCGAGGGCCACCGCGTGCACCTCGCCATGCGCTGCGGCCATCCCAGCACCGAGGAGGGCGTCCGCGAGGCGCTCGCCGCCGGGGCGGAGCGCGCGGTGGCGCTGCCCCTCTACCCGCAGTGGGCGAACGCCACCACCCGCTCCTCGCTCGTCGAGCTGCGCCGGCTCTGGCCGAAGGACCGGCCGCTCGTCGAGGTCTGCACCTGGCACGACCACCCGGGCTGGCTCGACGCCGCCGCCGGCACCGTGAAGGACGCCATCGCCACGCTGCCCGCGGGCGCGCGCGACCGGCTGCTGGTGGTCTTCAGCGCGCACGGCCTGCCGCTCTCCGAGATCAAGAAGGGCGACCCCTACGCCGACTACGTGCAGGCCTCGGCGCGCGGCACGGCCGAGCGCTGTGCGCTCGGGCCCGGGCAGTGGCAGGTGACGTACCAGAGCAAGGTCGGCCCGGCGAGATGGCTCGGCCCCGACACCGCCGAGTGGCTGCGCGGGAACGCCCGGGAGCGGGCGGTCGTCACCGTCCCCATCGCCTTCGTCTCCGAGCACCTCGAGACGCTCTACGACCTCGACATCGTGGCGAAGGAGGCCGCGCAGCAGGGAGGCGCCGTCGCCTACGCCCGCGCCGCGGCCGTCGGTTCCCGGCCCGACTTCGTCGCGGCGCTCGTCGACATCGTGCGCGGCGCGCTCGCCGGCCAGCCGCAGGCCCGCGACGGCGGGCCGCCGGCTGCGTCCGGGGCGGCGGCGCGGTAGAACCAGCGGGTGGCGACCCCGAAGCCCGGCGAGACCGGCGACCTGTTCGCGCAGGTCCGCGCCCGCGCGCCGCTCGGGGTGGGCGAGCTGACCCGGCTGCTCCGCGCGCAGGTGGAGCCGCGCTTCCGCGACGTCTGGGTCACCGGCGAGGTGACGAACCTGCGCCGGCAGTCGAGCGGGCACGTCTACTTCGCCCTCAAGGACCCGGACGCGGTCATCCAGGCGGTCCTGTGGGCCTCGCAGGCGCGCAAGGTCCCCTTCGCGCTCCGGGACGGGCTCGAGGTGGTGGTCCGGGGCTTCGTCGAGATCTACCCGCCGCACGGCAAGTACCAGCTCGTGGCGCAGGAGATGGAGCCGCGCGGCGCGGGCGCCCGCGCCCTGCTCCTTCAGCAGATCAAGGAGCGGCTGCAGGCCGACGGCCTCCTCGACCCCGCGCGCAAGCGACCGCTGCCGTTCCTGCCGCGCCGGGTGGGTGTGGCGACGAGCCCCACCGGCGCGGCGCTGCGCGACTTCCTGCGCGTCCTGCACGGCCGCCACCCGGACCTCCCGGTGCTGGTGGCGCCGTGCCGGGTCCAGGGCGAGAACGCCGCCGGGACGGTGCTCGGCGCCGTCCGGGCGCTGTGCCGGGCCCGCTGCGACGTCATCGTGGTGACGCGCGGCGGCGGGTCGCAGGACGACCTCGCCGCCTTCGACGACGAGCGCCTGGCCCGGGCGCTCGCCGCCTGCCCGGTGCCGGTGGTGAGCGCCGTCGGGCACGAGGTGGACGTCTCCGTCTGCGACCTCGTCGCGGACGCGCGGGCGGCGACGCCGACCCACGCCGCCCAGCTCGTCGCGCCGGTGAAGGCCGACCTCGAGGCGCGGCTGGCGGCGCTGCGCGCCCGGCTGCGGCGCTGCGCGCTCGAGGCGGTGGCC
>DASTGH010000578.1:0-17465 GCA_035719345.1 Anaeromyxobacteraceae bacterium | reverse complement strand
GCGCTGGTGGTCTCGGAGGCCGGCGGCTGATCACCCTCGGGGTGAAGGGCGGGGGTGTCGGGGGCGGAGCCCCCGACTTGGACGGCGGGAACCGGCGGCTCGCGCGCGAAGCGAGCGCTAGCGCCGAAGGCGCCGCCGCCGGTCGGGGTGAGGGCGGGCTGCCCCGTCGTGCACGCCCGCCGCGCCGCCGCTACCTCCCTCTCATGTCCGGTGCCGACGTCGTCCGCCTCACCACGCTCTCCCACGGCGCCGGTTGAGCCTGCAAGATCCGCCCGGCGGATCTGGCGCAGGTGCTGCGCCGCCTCCCGAGGTCGCAGGATCCCCGCGCGCTCGTCGGCCACGAGACGAGCGACGACGCGGCCGTCTACCGCCTCTCCGACTCCGAGGCCATCGTCGAGACGGTCGACTTCTTCACGCCGGTGGTCGACGACCCGTTCACCTTCGGCCGCATCGCCGCCGCGAACGCGCTCTCCGACGTGTGGGCCATGGGCGGGCGCCCGCTCTTCGCGCTGAACCTCGTCGGGTTCCCCGTCGGCAAGCTCCACATCGACGTCCTCGGCGAGATCCTGCGCGGCGGCGCCGACGCCGCCTCCGAGGCCGGCGTCCCCATCCTCGGCGGGCACAGCATCGACGACCCGGAACCCAAGTACGGCATGGCGGTCACCGGTCTCGTCCACCCCGACCGCATCCTGCGCAACGTGGGCGCCCGCCCCGGCGACCGGATCCTGCTCACGAAGCCGCTCGGCTCCGGCATCGTCACGACCGCCATCAAGAAGGGTGTCGCCGACGCGGCGCTCGTCGACCGCACCGTGGCCGTCATGGCGGCGCTCAACCGCGCCGCCGGCGAGGCGCTGGCGTCGGTGGGCGACGCCGTCCACGCGCTGACGGACGTGACGGGGTTCGGACTGCTCGGACACGCGTGGGAGATGGCTCACGGCTCCGGGGTGGCGCTGCGCCTGCGGGCCGCCGCCATCCCGGTGCTCGAGGGCGTGCGCGCGCTGGCGGAGAAGGACATCGCTCCCGGCGGCACCCGGGCGAACCTCGCCTGGGTCGGGCCGCACGTGCGCTTCCACGACGATGTGCCGGGCCCGCTCCGGCTCGTGCTGGCCGACGCGCAGACGAACGGGGGGCTCCTCGCCGCCGTCGAGCCCGGACGGCTCGAGGCCGTGGAGGCCGCGCTGCGGCGGGCGGGCGTGCAGGCGCACCAGGTGGGAGAGGCGCTCCCGGGACCCGACGCCTGGATCGAGGTCGCGGCGCGGTAGAATCGCCCGCCGTGCCGCACGTCGTCGCGCTTCTCCTCGCCCTCTCGGCCGCCGCCCCGCGCTCCGCGGCGGAGCCCGCCTTCGTGGCGGTGCTCGACCCCGGCCACGGCGGCGACAAGGAGGGCGCCATCGGGCCGGACGGGGTCCGCGAGAAGGAGCTGGCGCTGCAGATCGCGCGGCGGGTGGCAGCGCGGCTGCGCCGGCAGGGGGCGCGCGTCCTGCTCACCCGGACCGGCGACGTGGCGGTCCCGCTCGCCGAGCGCGCGGCGCTCGCCAACGCCGTCCGCGCCGACCTCTTCGTCTCCATCCACCTCAACGCCATGCCCGGAGCGGCGCGCACGCACGCCCACGGCGTGGAGAGCTACTTCCTCTCCGCGGACGCGACCGACGCCTCGGCCACGGCCGTGGCCGCGCGCGAGAACGCCGACCGGATCGCGGGCGAGGCGGTGCCCGACCCCAACGACCCCGTCTCCGGCATCCTGCAGGACCTCGCCGACACCGACGCGCTCTCCGACAGCTCGCGGCTCGCCTACACGGTGCACGAGCGGCTCGTGTCCCGCCTCGGCGCGGAGGATCGCGGCGTGAAGCAGGCGCCCTTCTACGTCCTGGCCGGTGCGCGCATGCCGGCCGTGCTGCTCGAGGTGGGTTTCGTCTCGCACGCTGCCGAGTCGCGGCGGCTCGCCACGCCCGCCTACCAGGAGAAGGTGGCGGACGCGATCGCGGAGGGCGTCGCCGCCTGGAGGAAGGCGACGGCGCAGGCGCGCCGTTAGAAACCGCCGCGCATGCGCACGAACCGCGGCGCCCTCGACCTCCGCCCCGTCCACCTCGAACCCGGCGCCTCCAAGCACGCCGAGGGCTCGTGCCTCGCCCGCTTCGGCGACACGCACGTGCTCTGCACCGCGTCGCTGGAGGACCGCGTGCCGCCCCACGTCTTCGGGACCGGTGCCGGCTGGGTCACCGCCGAGTACGGCATGCTGCCGCGCTCCACCCACGAGCGGATGGCGCGCGAGGCCGCCCGCGGCAAGCAGGGAGGGCGCACGCTCGAGATCCAGCGCCTCGTCGGCCGCGCGCTCCGCGCCGCCATCGATCTGCGCGAGCTCGGGCAGCGCACCATCACCATCGACTGCGACGTGCTGCAGGCCGACGGCGGCACCCGCACCGCCGCCATCACCGGCGGCTTCGTGGCCCTGGCGCTGGCGGTCCGCACGCTGCGCGAGCGCAAGGTCATCTCCACCTCGCCGGTGAAGCGCCACGTCGCGGCCGTGTCCGTCGGGATCGTGGAGGGCGCGGTCCGGCTCGACCTCGACTACGGCGAGGACTCGACCGCCGAGGTCGACATGAACGTGGTCGCCACCGGCGAGGGCGAGCTGGTCGAGGTGCAGGGCACGGCCGAGGGGAAGCCGTTCGGCCGCGACCAGCTCGACCGGATGCTGGAGGCGGCGCTCGCCGGGATCGCGCGCCTGAAGGAGGCGCAGGCGCGCGCGCTGGCGCCGGGGCGGTAGCGTGGACCTCTTCTTCGGCACGACCAACCCCGGGAAGCTCAGGGAGCTGAGGCGGCTCGTGGTCGGCCTGCCCCTGCGCGTCCTCTCGCCCGAGGAGCTGGGTCGCCCCCTGCCCGAGGTCGAGGAGGACGGCGTCACGTTCCGGCAGAACGCGGAGAAGAAGGCGAGCGCCTACGCCCGCCTCACGGGCCTCCCCGCCCTGGCCGACGACTCGGGGCTGTGCGTGGACGCGCTGGCGGGCGCGCCGGGGGTCCACTCGGCACGCTGGTCGGCGATGGACGACGGGTTCTCGTCGCCGGCGTGCGCGATGGCGGAGGCGGGCCCGCGCGAGCTGGGGCCGGAGCTGACGCGCGCGGCGCGAGACGAGGCGAACAACGACAAGCTCCTGCGGGTGCTCGAGGGCGTCCCCGAGAACCTTCGCGGCGCGGCCTACGTGGCGGTCCTGGCGCTGGCGCGGCCCGATGGGGCCATCGCCGCCCAGGTCGAGGGCACCTGCCGCGGCCGGATCGGGCGCGCGCGCCGAGGCGGCGGCGGCTTCGGCTACGACCCGCTCTTCGTGCCCGACGGGCAGGGCGGCCGGACCATGGCCGAGCTCGACGCGGCGGAGAAGGACGCGATCTCCCACCGGGGCGCCGCCTTCCGCGCGCTGCGCCCGGCCCTGGAGCGGCTGGCCTTTGACAAGGGCGGTGTTTAGGGCTACTTACACCGGCCTTGGCTCGGGCCCGGTCGGGCCGGAACCTCGGGACCTTCGGGGCGTAGCGCAGCCTGGTAGCGCGCCTGCCTTGGGCGCAGGAGGTCGCGGGTCCGAATCCCGCCGCCCCGACTCTTTGACATGAAGGGTGGAGTTGTCTGTCGGGACGGGATGTCGGCCGTGTCCGTCGGAATCGCGCGAATCTGCGCCCGTAGCTCAGTCGGATAGAGCGTCGGCCTTCGAAGCCGCAGGTCGGGGGTTCGATTCCCTCCGGGCGCGCCAAGGTCCGGGGGGGTCGGGGGCGGAGCCCCCGACTTCGAAGGCGCGAAGCCGGCGGCCCCCGCGAGCGGAGCGAGCGTCAGGCGCCGAAGGCGCCGCCGCCGGCCGCAGGTCGGGGGTTCGATTCCTTCCGGGCGCGCCAATTTTACGGTGAGTATAGCTCAATCGGTAGAGCACTGGACTGTGGATCCGGGGGTTAAGGGTTCGAGCCCCTTTACTCACCCCAGTTTTTCTCCCCACCCTTCGTCTGCGCCGGCAGGGCGCGTAAGATGACGCCGCACGTCCTGTGCGACCGCAGCTCAGCTGGCCGGGGGCCCGGGGGCCGCACCGGCCCCCGTACAAAGCCGAGCGCCGGCGAGTAAGATGACGGTGCAGGTTCTCTGCGCCCGTAGCTCAGCTGGATAGAGCAGCGGCCTTCTAAGCCGCGGGTCGGGGGTTCGACTCCCTCCGGGCGCGCTCGTCCGCGCGCCGGCGCGCGGCGTTCCTCCCGAACCCGTTGACACCTTCGGAAGCGCGTTGTAGATCCGCCCGCCTTCAGCAGTTCCGGGCGCATAGCTCAACTGGCAGAGCAATGGACTCTTAATCCATAGGTTGAAGGTTCGATTCCTTCTGCGCTCATCGCAGTCCGAAGACGACGAAGGGCCCGGCGCTCGCAGCGACCGGGCCCTTCGCTTTCCGGGTGCGGGCGGCCGGGCGACCATCGCTCAGGCGACGGTGCCCTCCTCGTCCTCGTCGCTCTTCCCGCCGGCGATGACCTGGAAGCGCGGGCGCCGTTGCGCCGGCGGGCGGAGCTCCCCCGCCGACACGGCCGGCCAGGGGATGGCGCAGTCGAAGCGGCGGCCGCGGAAGGTGAGCGTGCAGCGGAGCCCCCACTCGTCCATGAGCAGCTCCGGGCAGTCGCGCCCGACCACCAGGTTGAGCCGGACGAGCTCCTCCGTCTCCAGGTACTCCGGCAGCTTCACGCCCTGCTTCGAGGGCGCGACGATCATCGACTCCACCGCCTCGGCCGTGCGGCAGGCCTCGAGCATCTCGGCGTAGCGGTGCTGCACGGCGAAGAAGTGCAGGGCGCCGTTCGCCCAGCACGGACAGCCAGGCAGGCACTTCGCCTCGGGAGGATGCTGGTGCGCGCCGTCCACGGACGGATCCTTACCACGCGGGCGCGCCCCGTACAGCGGCCGGCCGTGTTAGAAGGCGTCGCGTGTGACGCGGACGGGCGGGTGGCGGAACTGGCAGACGCGCGGGCCTTAGGAGCCCGTGCCGCGAGGCGTGAGGGTTCGAGCCCCTCCCCGCCCATTCCTTTCCCTTGACCACCCGCCCCCGCCCACGTACCTAGCGCACCCTCCACCTTTCGAGGCCCCGGCGATGAAGATCGAGGTCGAGACGCTCTCCCCCGTCGAGAAGAAGGTCACCGTCGAGATCGACCCCGAGCGCGTCGGCCAGGAACTCGACCGGGCGTACGCGGCGCTCGGGCGGCGCGTCAAGCTGCGAGGATTCCGCCCCGGCAAGGCGCCCCGCACCGTCCTGGAGCGGAACTTCCGCGACGAGGTGGAGCGGGACGTCGTCCAGGCACTCGTGCAGGGTGCCTTCTCCGAGGCGATCCGGCAGCACGGGATGGCCGCGGTGGCACCCCCGCGCGTCGACCTGGAGCAGGACGGACTCGCCGCGACGCAGCCCTTCCGCTTCACCGCCCGGGTGGAGGTGAAGCCGAAGCTCGAGCCGAAGGACTACCGTGGCCTCGAGGTGAAGCGCCGGCCGGTCGAGGTCACGGACCAGACGGTCCAGGACGAGCTCGTCCGCATCCAGGAAGGCATGGCGCAGCTCGTGCCGGTGGAGGGGCGCGACCAGGCCCAGCAGGGCGACTTCGCGGTGATCGACCACGAGGGCACCGTCGAGGGCCGGCCGTTCGAGGGCGCGGTGGCGCAGGCCGTGACCGTGAAGGTCCAGCCCGGCGATCTCGCCGAGGGCAACATGCCCCAGCTCGAGGGCAAGAAGGTCGGAGACGCGTTCGACATGGAGCAGGAGTTCCCGCCCGACTACCGGATGGAGCCGCTCCGCGGAAAGCGGGGCACGTTCAAGATCACGCTCAAGGCGCTCCGCACGCGGCAGGTCCCGGCGCTCGACGACGAGCTGGCGAAGGACCTCTCCCTGCCGAACGTCGAGACGCTCGACGCGCTCAAGGCGCGCATCCGCGACGATCTCACGAAGCGCGAGCAGCGCCGCTCGGACGCCGAGCTGAAGGACGCGCTCGTGAAGGCGGCGCTCGCCAAGAACGACTTCGAGGTGCCGCCCGCGCTCGTGGAGCGCTCCATCGACCTCATGATGGAGGGCGCGGCGCAGCGCTTCGCGCGCCAGGGCCTCGACATCCGGGAGATGGGGCTCGACTTCGCCAAGCTGCGCGCCGACGTGCGCGACCAGGCGCTGCTCGAGGTGCGCGGCGCGCTCATCCTCGAGGCCATCGCCGACGCGGAGAAGATCGAGGTCAGCGCCGACGACGTCCAGAACGAGCTCGCCAGGATGGCGGCCGAGGCCCGTGTCCCGCTCGCCGAGTTCCAGGCGCAGGTGCGCCAGGATCCGCACGCGCGCGGCTCGGTCCTGAACCGCGTCCGGGAGGAGAAGGCGCTTGCCTTCTTGACATCCGAGGCTAAGCTCACGTAACGGGCCGCGGAGCGGCGTGGCCCGGGAACGGATCCCCCGACCATGCCTTACATTCCGATGCCTTACGTCGTGGAGCAGACCCACCGCGGGGAGCGCTCCTACGACATCTACTCCCGGCTGCTGAAGGACCGGATCGTCTTCCTCGGCACGCCCATCGACGACGACGTCGCGAACGTCATCATCGCGCAGCTCCTGTTCCTGGAGTCCGAGGACCCGGACAAGGACATCTCGCTCTACATCAACAGCCCCGGTGGGTCCGTGACGTCGGGGCTCGCCATCTACGACACCATGCAGTACGTGAAGCCGCCGGTGTCGACGATCTGTCTGGGGCAGGCGGCCTCGATGGGCGCCTTCCTCCTCGCCGGCGGCGCGAAGGGCAAGCGCTTCGCGGTGCCGAACGCGCGCATCATGATCCACCAGCTCTCGGGTGGGTTTCAGGGGCAGGGGACCGACATCGAGATCCACGCGCGCGAGGCCCTGCGCCTCAAGCAGCGCCTGAACGAGATCATGGCCAAGCACACCGGCCAGCCGGTCGAGCGGGTCGAGAAGGACACGGAGCGCGACTACTTCATGGGGCCCGGCGAGGCCAAGGAATACGGGCTGATCGACGAGGTCATCGTCCACCGGCCGAAGGGGCCGGCGGCACCGGACCGGAAGCCGCAGTAGAATGGAAGGGGGGCCCGCGGGAGGGCCCCGGGCAGGCGAGGAGGCGATCTTGGAGAAGCGGGAGACGCTGTGCTGCTCCTTCTGCGGAAAGTCGCAGAAGGAGGTCAAGAAGCTGATCGCCGGCCCGACCGTCTACATCTGCGACGAGTGCATCGGCCTGTGCAACGACATCATCGCCGAGGAGATCGCGGGTGAGGAGAAGCGGGACCAGAAGGTCCGCATCCCGCGCCCCTCCGAGATCAAGTCCATCCTCGACGAGTACGTGATCGGCCAGGAGCGGGCGAAGAAGACCCTCGCCGTCGCCGTCCACAACCACTACAAGCGGATCGAGACGCGGATCGCCGTCGACGACGTCGAGCTGCAGAAGTCGAACATCCTGCTCCTCGGCCCGACCGGCTCGGGCAAGACGCTGCTGGCGCAGACGCTGGCGAAGATCCTGAACGTCCCGTTCACGATCGCGGACGCGACGTGCCTCACCGAGGCGGGCTACGTCGGCGAGGACGTCGAGAACATCATCGTCAACCTCCTGCAGGCCGCCGACCACGACATCGAGCGGGCGCAGAAGGGCATCGTCTACATCGACGAGATCGACAAGATCGCCCGGAAGAGCGAGAACCCGAGCATCACCCGGGACGTGTCGGGCGAGGGCGTGCAGCAGGCGCTCCTCAAGATCATCGAGGGCACGGTGGCGAACGTGCCGCCCAAGGGCGGCCGCAAGCACCCCCAGCAGGAATTCCTGCAGGTCGACACCACCAACATCCTCTTCATCTGCGGCGGCGCCTTCTGCGGGCTGGAGAGCGTGATCGAGCGCCGCATCGGCGGGAAGAGCCTCGGCTTCGGCTCCGACGTGAAGTCGAAGACCGACCGCAACGTGGGCGAGCTGCTGGCGATGGTGGAGCCGGACGACCTGCTCAAGTTCGGGATGATCCCGGAGTTCGTGGGCCGGCTCCCGGTGGTGACGAGCCTGGAGGAGCTGGATCAGCCGGCGCTCATCGAGATCCTCACCAAGCCGCGGAACGCGCTGGTGAAGCAGTACAAGAAGCTCCTGGAGATGGACGGCGTCCAGCTCAAGTTCACGGACGGTGCGCTGACGGCCATCGCCCGCGCCGCGCTCAAGAACAAGGCCGGCGCCCGCGGCCTGCGCGCCATCCTCGAGGGCGCGATGCTCGACATCATGTACGACGTGCCGAGCAAGCGGAACGTCCGCGAGATCGTGATCTCCGAGGACGTGATCGACAAGAACGAGGCGCCGCTCGTCGTGATGCAGAAGGAAGCCGAGAGCGCCTAGCCGGCGCGGCCTCGATCGCGCCCCATCCGCGCATCCAGGCGCCCGGGCCGGGCGGGCGCCAGGGCCCCCGCCCGGGCACGGTCACGTCGTGCGGCCGCCCGAACTCCCTTTGACGCGCGCGTTCCGCGCGGGCAAATAGAGGCCCATGTCCTTCTTCCGAAACGACGACGGCAAGCGGGAGGGCAAGCCCAAGGTGAAGACGCTTCCGCTCCTGCCCCTGCGCGACATCATCGTGTTCCCGCACATGGTGGTGCCGCTCTTCGTCGGCCGCGAGAAGTCGATCGCCGCGCTCGAGGAGGCGATGGCGGGCGACAAGGCGATCCTGCTCTGCGCGCAGAAGAAGGCGAAGACGAACGAGCCCACCGCCGACGACATCTTCCCGGTGGGGACCGTCGGGTCGCTCATCCAGCTGCTCCGGCTCCCCGACGGCACGGTGAAGGTGCTGGTCGAGGGCAAGCGCCGCGCGCGCGTGCGCAAGTTCGCCGCCACCGAGCGCTTCTTCCAGGTCGAGGCGGAGGACATCGAGGAGCCGGTGGACCGCTCCGTCGAGCTCGAGGCCCTCATGCGCTCCGTGCACTCGACCTTCGAGGCCTACGTCAAGCTCAACAAGCGCATCCCGCCCGAGATGCTGATGAGCGTCTCGACCATCGACGATCCGGCGCGCCTCGCCGACACCATCGTCGCGCACCTCTCGCTCAAGCTGAACGACAAGCAGGCGATCCTGGAGACGGAGAGCCCGCAGCGGCGCCTGGAGAAGCTCTACGAGCTCATGCAGGGCGAGATCGAGATCCTGCAGGTCGAGAAGAAGATCCGGACACGCGTCAAGAAGCAGATGGAGAAGACGCAGAAGGAGTACTACCTCAACGAGCAGATGCAGGCCATCCAGAAGGAGCTGGGTGAGCGCGACGAGTTCAAGAACGAGATCCAGGAGCTCGAGGAGAAGATCAAGAACAAGAAGATGTCGAAGGAGGCCACGCTCAAGGCGAAGAAGGAGCTCAAGAAGCTGAAGATGATGAGCCCGATGAGCGCCGAGGCGACGGTCGTCCGCAACTACATCGACTGGATCCTGACCCTCCCCTGGTACGAGTACACCGAGGACAAGCTCGAGATCGGCGAGGCGGAGAGGATCCTCGACGAGGACCACTACGGCCTGAAGAAGCCGAAGGCGCGCATCCTCGAGTACCTCGCCGTCCAGAAGCTCGTCGACGCCATCAAGGGCCCCATCCTCTGCTTCGTCGGGCCGCCCGGCGTCGGCAAGACCTCGCTCGCCAAGTCCATCGCCCGCTCCATGGGGCGCAAGTTCGTGCGCATCAGCCTGGGCGGCGTGCGCGACGAGGCCGAGATCCGCGGCCACCGCCGCACCTACATCGGCGCGCTGCCCGGGAAGATCATCCAGTCGCTGAAGAAGGCGGGCTCGGGGAACCCGGTCTTCCTGCTCGACGAGGTCGACAAGATGTCGACCGACTTCCGCGGCGACCCGTCGGCCGCGCTGCTCGAGGTCCTCGACCCGGAGCAGAACTTCAACTTCAACGACCACTACCTCGACCTCGACTACGACCTGTCGAAGGTCATGTTCATCTGCACTGCCAACACGATGAGCGGGATCCCCGGTCCGCTGCAGGACCGCATGGAGGTCATCCGCATCGCCGGCTACACCGACCTCGAGAAGCTCTCCATCGCGCGCCGCTACCTCGTCCCGAAGCAGCTCGAGGCGAACGGCCTGCAGGGGGTGGCGGCCGAGTTCCGCGACGACGCGCTCAGGACCCTCGTCCACCGCTACACGAAGGAGTCCGGCGTCCGGTCCCTGGAGCGCGAGGTGGCGAGCGTCTGCCGGAAGATCGCGAAGGACGTGCTCAAGAACGGGCGCGACAAGAAGTACCTGGTCGGACCGAAGATGGTGCAGCGGATGCTCGGCCCGCCGCGCTTCCGCTACGGCACGGCCGAGGCGGAGGACCAGATCGGCCTCACCACCGGCCTCGCCTGGACCGAGCTCGGCGGCGAGCTGCTCACCATCGAGGCGACCTGCATGCCCGGCAAGGGCAAGCTCATGATCACCGGCAAGCTGGGCGAGGTCATGCAGGAGTCCGCCCAGGCGGCCATGAGCTACGTGCGCTCGCGCGCCGAGGTGCTCGGGCTCGACAAGCGCTTCATCGAGAACATGGACATCCACGTCCATGTGCCGGAGGGCGCGATCCCCAAGGACGGCCCGTCCGCGGGCATCACCATGGCCACGACGCTCGTCTCGGCGCTGTGCCGGCTGCCCGTGCGCAAGGACGTGGCCATGACCGGCGAGATCACGCTGCGCGGGCGCGTGCTGCCCATCGGCGGCCTGAAGGAGAAGGTGCTGGCGGCGCACCGGGGCGGGATCAAGAAGGTCCTCATCCCGAAGGAGAACGGGAAGGACGTCCGCGACATCCCGCGCAAGGTCCGCGAGCGGCTGGAGATCGTGCTCGTCGACCACACCGACGAGGTGCTGCGCGAGGCGCTCCGGCTCGACGACGCGGAGGCGTTCTTCCGCAAGCTGCCGGCAGGGCAGCTCGACGCGCCGCCGCTGCCGAAGCCGCCGCCCGCCTCCGAGGCCGCTCCCGCCGCCTAGCGCGGTCTAGCGCGTCCCGTCCTCGACCGGGACCGCCCTGGCGCGGTAGGCCGCCGGCACGCGGGCGATGCGCCCGAAGCGCACGGCGCCATCCGCGTCCTCCCAGCGGTAGAGGCGGGTGTCGGCGGCGTCGCGCGCCGCCTGCTGCCGCTCCTCCCGCGCCCGCTCCGCGCGCGCCAGCGCCTCGGCGGTCGGCGCCGCCGGCAACCCGGAGCCGTCGAAGCCCATGGTGAAGGTGCGGCCTCCGATGGCGTCGACCTCGACGGCGGTGCCGCCGGCGGCGTAGCGAGCGCCGGCGCCGGGCTCGGCGCCCAGCTCCACGCCGCGCAGCCAGGAGTAGCTCCGGCTCATGTCCTCCGCGCGCGGCCCGAGGAGCTCGCCCAGCGCCACGCGCCGGAGGGCCCCGGCGCGATCCCGGAGCGTCAGCACCACCGCCCGCGACCAGTCCGCACCCTCGTGCTCCGGGAGCGGCGACACGACCAGGAGGCGCTCGCCGTCGGGCGACACGAAGACCCGGTCGCCGCGCGCCGCGGCGCAGACGTCGGCGCGCCAGGCGAGCTGGCCGCGGGCATGGACCTCGAGCGCGCACGGCGCCGCGGTGCCGATCTGGCGCGCCTCCACTGCCCGATCGAGCGACGCGGCGGTCCAGGCCGGCGGCACCGGGGGCGGGAGCTCGGGCAGCTCGCGACCGGCCTGCGCGCGACAGCCGGCGGTCAGCGCGGCGAGGAAGGCGAGCACGAGGGGACGAGCGGGGGGCGAGCGCATGGTGGCTCCGGTCGACGCCCACGACGCTAGCAACCGCGCCTGGCCGGCGCCGTGACGGCCGTCAGGCGGGTGGGAGCCGCGCGTACAGCCGGTGCGCGCCGCGCGCGCTGGGGAGCGGCGCGAGGCCGAGCCGGGCCAGGTCCCAGCCCGGCGTCCCGTCCTTCACCACCACCCAGCGGCGGCACACGCGGCGGGCGCGCGCCAGCGTCTCGGGCGCGAGGGGGCGTGCGTCGCCGAGCCGGCGGACGAGGTCGAACCCCGCGCCCTGCGCGCGCGCGTGGCGGAACATGGGGTCGAAGGCGACGACGTCGAAGCTGCGGTCGGGCAGGCCTGCCAGCAGCGCGGCGGCATCGGCGGCGACGACCTCGACCCGCCGCGCGGCGGGCGAGGGATGGCGCGCGAGCCCCTCGGCCACCAGCGCTGCGAGTGGGGCGGACGCCTCCGCCGCCAGCACGCGGCCGCGCTCGCCCACGGCGCCGGCGGCGACGAGCGCGTCCATGCCGAGGCCCAGCGTCGCATCGAGGAGGGCGTCGCCGGCGCGCAGCCCGGCGGCGGCGAGGAAGGGATCGGCGGTGCGCTGTGCACCCGCCGGCTCGCCGCGGAGCAGGCGCCGGAGCCGGAGCTCCCCCATCCCCGCCTGCCAGGCGCGCTCCTCGCCGTCGACGTACAGCGCCGCGCGACGTGCTCCGAGCACGAGCAGCGCCTCGGCCTCTCCGGCGGTGGCGAGGGACGCGAGCGATCGGCCGCCGCGCTCGAGCGAGCCCACGCCGAAGCGGGCGGCGCAGGCATCGGCCGCGGCCCGCTCGGCGGGCGTCGGATCGCGGACGGTGGTCACGGCCCAGCGCACGGGTCGCATGGTGGACGAGGTCGGGGACGGGGTCGAGGTGGAGGACGAGGACGCCGGGAGAGAGCAGGGCTGGGGGCGCGCACGCGCCCGCAGCCTGGGCCGGGGTGAGGGGCGGGGGTCCTCGGTTCGGCGTTCGCCGGCGCTTCGCGACGGGGTTGCACACGCCGGGCCCCTGCAGTACACTCCAGTCAATCTTTATATAACTTTTATGAGCAAGCCGAACGGCCGAGCGGCCAAGGTCCGCAGCTTCTCCGCCACCGACGAGGACGTCGCCATGCTCGAGGCGGTGGCGGAGTATCACGGCCAGACGAAGTCGGGCGCGCTCGTCGGCCTCGTGCGCCGGGAGTTCTGGCGCCTCTTTCCCGCCGGCACGGGCTCCATCCGGCCCGCCTCCGGTGCCCGGGTGAAGACATGAGCCTCCCCGTCGTTCCGATGCACGACCCCGTCGCCGCGCCGCTCGCGGGCAGCGACCTGCCGCCGGACGAGGTGCGCTCGGTCGTGGACGAGATCGCGCGCCTCAAGCGGCAGGAGGACGCCGTCATCCTGGCGCACAACTACCAGGTGCCGGAGATCCAGCAGATCGCCGACTTCACCGGCGACTCCTTGCAGCTGGCCATCCAGGCGCAGAAGGCGCCGCAGTCCACCATCGTCTTCTGCGGCGTGCACTTCATGGCGGAGTCGGCCAAGGTCCTCAACCCGGCGAAGCGCGTGCTCCTTCCGAACCTCTCTGCCGGGTGCTCCCTCGCCGACTCCATCACGGCCGAGTCGCTGCAGGACTGGAAGGACCGCTACCCCGGCCACGCGGTCGTGACCTACGTGAACTCCACGGCCGAGGTGAAGGCGCTCTCCGACATCTGCTGCACGAGCGCCAACGCGGCCAGCGTCGTCCGCTCCCTGCCGCAGCAGAAGATCCTGTTCACGCCCGACCGCAACCTCGGCGCCTGGGTGGCGCGCCAGGTACCGGAGAAGGAGGTCGTGGTCTACGACGGCTGCTGCCCCGTCCACGACGTGCTGCGCGGCGCCAGCGTCACCCGCGTGAAGCAGGCGAGGCCGGACGCGGTGGTCATCGCCCATCCCGAGTGCCGGGCCGACGTCGTGGCCATGGCCGACGAGGTCTGCTCGACCACCGCCATGATCTCGGCGGTCGAGCGACACCCCCAGGCGCGGACCTTCATCGTCGCCACCGAGCACGGGATCGTGCACCAGATGAAGCGGCGCTGGCCCGACCGCGAGTTCGTCATCGCCGACGGCTGCATCGGCTGCCGCATGCACTGCCCCTACATGAAGATGATCGACCTCGTCATGGTCCGGGACGCGCTCGTCCGCGGCAAGCACGAGATCGAGGTCCCGCCCGACGTGGCCGAGGGCGCCCGCCGCGCGCTGGAGCGGATGATCGCCGTCCCGCGCGACGCGTAGACCCGCGTCAGCGGGTGGCGGCGCCGGGCGCTCCCGCGCGCAGCTCCTTCAGCAGCGCCTCCGCCCGGTAGACGGTGGAGAGCGCCTCCAGGATGGCGCCGGCGTGGACCGCGACGGCGCGGTTCGTCGCCGCGTCGAACCCGTACTCGCCGCCCAGCGAGTGGATGTTGCCGTCGAAGACGAGGCCCACCAGCTCCGCGCGCGCGTCGACCACCGGCGACCCGGAGTTCCCTCCGATGATGTCGTTCGTGGTGACGAAGTCGAGCGGCCGCGACGGGTCGAGCCGGCCCCGCGCCTCGAGCCAGCGCGAAGGGAGCGCGAAGGGCGGGCGCCCGGTGTGCCGCTCGAAGGCGCCGCGCAGGGTGGTGAAGGGCGCGACCGCGCGCCCCTCCTCGTCCCAGCCGCGGACCGCGCCGTACGAGAGCCGCGGGCTGAACGTCGCGTCCGGCGCCGTCCCCGTCCCCTCCAGCTCGAAGCGCGCCCGCGTCAGCGCCTCCGAGGCGCGGCGGACGACGGCCTCGACCTCGTCCTCGAAGGTCTTGCGCACCGCGCGTGCGTCCGGGTCGACCCGCATCGCCAGCGCGATCATGGCGTCGTCGCGGGAAGCGGCGTCGACGGCGGCGCGGCCGCCCTCCCACAGCCGCCGGCGGTACGCCGGGTCCGCGAGCCGCGTCCCCTTCACCAGCCGCGCCGCGAGCTCGTCGGGCGCCTCCTGCCCGAGCACCCTGCGCACCACCGGGTCGTCGGGCCCGAGCTCCTCGCGCAGCTTGCCGAGGCCGAACCCGAGCTGGAGGACCTCGAGCTCGGCCGGGATGGGCGCGGTCGAGAAGAGCGCCTGCGTCATGGCCGGGAGCGCCGAGTCGCGGTACTCGCGCAGCCGCTGCTCGCTGGGCCTGGGGCGCTCCTCGGCCGCGCGCACCAGCCGCCGCGCGTGCGCGAACAGCTCGCCGCCGAACCCGGAGGCTCGCTCCAGCGCGCCGTAGGGCTTGCGGATGCTGCGCTGCCGCTCCTGCGCCGCGGCGATGGCGTCGAGCGCCGGGAGGACGCGCCGCGCCCGCTCGGGATCGGCCGACAGGCGAGCGCGGAGGTCGGCCTCCGCCTTCTCCCGGGCGGCGAAGAAGCGCCGGTCGACGAGGGCTCCGAACCGGCCGCGCAGGCCCTTGAGCGCGTTCTCCGCCCCGAGGAGCCGGGTGGCGGAATGGCGTGCCTGCTCCGGGCCGCGGCGCGCGTACTCCGTCAGCACCCCGCGCCACTCGGCCAGGCGGAGCAGGGCCTCGGGCAGCGCCACGTCGCGCTGGTACGCGAGCTGGGCGACGGTGTGCTGGCGCGAGGTGCCGCCCGGGTTGCCGGACACGAACACGAGCTCGCCCTCGCGTGGTCCCGACGCCGCCCAGCGGAAGAAGTGCTCGGTGACGACCGGCTTGCCGCCCTCGTGCACGCGCAGGAACGCGGCGTCGAGATCGAAGCGCGGAAAGTTGAAGTTGTCGGGGTCGCCTCCGAAGAAGGCGATGGCCAGCTCCGGCGCGAAGACGAGGCGCACGTCCTGGTACCGCCGGTAGGTGTACAGGTCGTAGTGCCCGCCCTGCCAGAGCGTCACCACCTCGCAGCGGAGCGCGTCGGTCCCCTGGCACTCCTTCTCGATGCGGGCGATCTCGGCGCGCTCCGCCGCAGCGAAGGCGCCGCCCTCCCGGCCGGCGGTGGCGCGCGCCATGCGCTCCGTCACGTCGGCGATCCGGACGAGCTGGTTCACCTCCAGCTCCGGGCAGCGGCGCTCCTCGCCCGGCGAGCGGGCCAGGAAGCCGTCGCGCACGAGGTCCTCGCCCTGCGCCGAGACGTCCTGGAGGCACCGCCGGATGCAGTGCTCGTTCGTGAGCACGAGCCCGCTCGCCGAGACGAAGCTGCCCGAGCACCCCTGGGCGAGCCGCGCCGACGACAGCCGGACGTGCTCGAGCCAGGCGGCGGTCGGGCGGAACCCGTAGGCCGACTCGACGCGTTCCGAGGGGAAGCGGTCGAACGTCCACATGCCCTCGTCGGCGGCGGCCGCGGCGCCGGCGAGCCACGCGGCGGCGAGGGAGACGGCGCGGATCGTCACGGGCGGGCTCCGGGGCTGGCGAGGCGCCGAGATGATGGAGCGCGGCCCTCCGCCGCGCCAGCGGTGGACGGCCCGCCCGGGCGACCTCGCCCGGATGCGGTCCCCGCGCGCGGGCGCCTCCCCCAAGTGCACGATCCGCAACGGTTTTCCTGCAGACGCCTGTTTGACACCCCCCCGGGCACGCGCTATGACGCGCGGAGAATGAACAGGCTCAAGCTCTGGCTCTTCGTGGCCCTCGCGGTCGCGCTGGGCGCCGGCAACGCGTGGTTCCTGTCGCGCTGGCTGACGCAGCGAGCCCTCGCCCAGATCGACCGCGAGCTCAAGGCCGGAGCGACGCAGGTGGACGCGCGCGTGCAGCTGCTCGCCGCCGACGCATCGCGCCTCGCCGACGCGCTGTCCCGCGACGCCGGTGCCGCGCAGGCGCTCTCGGGGGAGGGCGGCGGGGACGCCGCCGCCGCCGCGCAGAATGCGCTCGCCTCGGTGCTCCGGGGCACCGGCGAGGGTGCGCGCCCGCTGCTCATCCTCACCTCGTCGGCGCGCGGCCGGACGCTGCGCGTGAACGGGGCGGATGCGCCCATCGCCACGGAGCTGGAGGCCATCCTCCCGTCGGAGGGGCGCCGCGAGGCGTTCGTCGCCGCCGGCGACGGCGTGTTCTACGCCGTGGGGCTCCCGGCCGGGCGCGGCGCGAGCGTCGCCGTGGGCGTGCCCCTCTCCGCGGCGTGGCTGCAGAGCATCCGCGCCGCCACCGGCTGCGACGTGACGGTCGCCGCCGACGGACAGCGGCCGCGCAGCACGGTGGCGCAGGACGAGGCCGCGCCGCTGGCGGCCGCCGCGCAGGGCGCCGTGGGTCGCGCCGCCAGCGTCGGGCGGCTCCCGGCGCAGCGGCTCGGGTTCGACCTCCCGCTTCCGGCGATGCCGCTCCCCTTCGTGGACGCTCCCGCGCAGCGCGTGCAGGCGGTGTCGCTGAAGGGGCTGCCGGGTGGGCTCATCGCGCTCTCGCAGTCCACCGCGCCCGCGCTCGCGCCGGCCGTGAGCTACCTGTGGAGCGCGCTCGCGGCCCTGGCGCTCCTCGGGCTCGTCGGGCTCGTCCTCGGCCTCCTCGTCACGAACGAGCAGCGGACCGTGGTGCCGCCCGACCTCGTGGCGGTGGCGGACCGCCTGCGCCGCGGGGACTTCTCGGCGCGCGCGCCGGTGATGGCCGGGAGCCTCGGCACGCTGGCCGAGGCCATGAACCGCGCGGCCGAGGCCGCGCAGGCCACGCCCTCGTCGCCTGCGCCGGCCGCGGATCCCTTCGCGGCCAGGGCGCTCGCCGGCGCGCCGGCGCGCGAGCCTCCGGTCGAGCCGCTCGAGACGGCGGCGCCCGCCCCCGAGCCCCGCGCGGCGCCGGTGTTCGCCTCGGCGGAGCC
>DASTGH010000577.1:0-29233 GCA_035719345.1 Anaeromyxobacteraceae bacterium | reverse complement strand
GCGAGGTGCATGAGGAGCGCCTCGCGCGAGGCGAGCTCGGGATCGGCGAAGACCGGGTCGTCGGGCTCGAGCTCGGCCAGGCGCCGCTGCGACGCGCGCGCGTCCTCGCCGGCCAGCAGCGCGCGGGCGACCTCGGCGTAGGCGTCGTGCCGCTGCAGGCGCGCCAGGAACGCGTCGAGCGTGGTGGTGGGGATCGGCTCCACCAGCGCCAGGAGGCGGAAGTACTCGCGCGGATCGAGGCGCACCGGCGTGGCGGTGAGGAGGAGCAGCCCGGAGGAGGCGCGGGCGATGGGCTCGACCACGGCGTGGAGCGCATCGTCGGAGAGGTGGTGCGCCTCGTCGACGACGACGAGGTCGAGCGGGAGGTCGGCCGCCGCGTCCGCCAGCTCCGGATCGTCGCGCAGCCGCTCCAGCGCCACGATGGCGAGCGGGCTGCGCGCCAGGGCCGCGGCGGCGCCGCCGAGCTGCGCCACGCGCTCCGCGGTGAGGAGCGCGAAGAGCGCGTTGAACTTGTGGAAGAGCTCGGCCAGCCACTGGAAGGCGAGGTGCTCGGGGACGACCACCAGCACGCGCTCGGCGAGCCCGAGCTGGCGCAGGCCGGCGAAGACGAGGCCTGCCTCGACCGTCTTGCCGAGGCCGACCTCGTCGGCGAGGACGAAGCGCGGGATGCGGTCGCCGAGGATGCGGCCCGCGGCGCCGACCTGGTGGGGGAGGACGTGCACGCGGGAGGAGAGGAGCGCGCCCAGGCTGTCGGCGCGGCGCAGCGCCTCGAGCCGCGCGACCTGCGCGCGGAGGCGGAAGGCCCCGCCGCCGCCCGCCTGCCCTCCCGCCAGCGCGTCGATCGGGCCGGCGGCCCGCACCTCCTCGATGGGCGTGTCCTTCGGCACGACGGCGAGCGCCGGATCGCGGCCGGAGACGACGGTGACGCCGTCGCGGCCGGCGAAGCGGACCGCCAGCCGCCGACCCTCGTCGGCGACCTGCACGACCACCCCGACGCCCCACCCCCGCTGGGCACGATGGACGACCTTCATCCCGGGTTCCCAGCGCATGCGGCCCTCTACTCCTCGGAGGCGTGCAGGTCCAGCAAGTTAGGCCGTTTTCCGGCGGCGCGCCGCGCAGGCGCGCCGCTGCCGCCGCCGTTGACACCCGAGGCGTGCCAAGCTAGAAACCCGCGGCTGCTCGCGCCGCGTTCTTTCGAGGGCGGATAGCTCAGCGGTAGAGCATCGCCCTTACAAGGCGAGGGTCGCAGGTTCGAAACCTGCTCCGCCCAAGCTCGTTGCACTTGGGGTGTTAGTTAAGTCGGTTATAACGCCGGCCTGTCACGCCGGAGGCCACGGGTTCGAGTCCCGTACACCCCGCCAGTAAAGAGGCCGGGATTTCCAAGGCGATAGCCGAGGGGGTCCCGGCTTCCTCTTGGGTGCTCCCGCCGTTCCGTACCACCGGCGTACCAAGGCGCTCGCCAACCGCGGCGAATTCCTGCGACTCTCCGCCACTCCCCCCTTCGCCGGCGCCGCTCCCCGGCAGCCTGGGCGCGAGGCGGTCGAGCCCGAACCGGAGCCGGTCCACCTCCGACTTCATGAAGTCGGGCAGGAGGTGCCCGTAGCGGCGCTCGGTGATCTTCGGGTCCGAGTGGCCGAGGAGCTTCTGCACCGAGGTCAGGTTCGCCCCGAACATGAGGAGCACGCTCGCGTAGGTGTGGCGCAGGTCGTGGAACCGGATGTGCCGGACGTTCCCCTTCGGCCAGAGCTTGTAGCCGCATCTCGGGCACGGACGGATCTCGGCGTCGCCCCGCTCCTCGGAGTAGCGGCAGGTCGTGCGGCGGCAGACGTGCGTGTAGCTCGTCACGACGCCGGCGCGCTTGAGCGCGCGGCGGAGGATGTCCTCCGGCTGCCAGGTCGTGTCGCGCATGGTCCCGTCGGCGTGCGGGAAGAGCCAGGGCCCGGGGTACGCGGAGAGCGCGTACTCGTAGAACGGCACGAACTCCTCCGGCACGCGCACCACCCGCTGCTTCTTGCTCTTCGGGAAGGGCTGCGCGTACGAGTGCCGCGCCACGAGCAGCCGCCGCGGCAGGTCGAGGTCCTTCTTGAGGAGCCCGCACAGCTCGCCCTTGCGCAGCCCCGACGAGATCGCCGCCGCGAACACCACGCGCTGGTCCGGGTCGAGCTCGAGGAAGAAGGGCAGCACCTCCTCCGGCCGCAGGATCTCGATCACGCCCTCGGGAACCCTTCGCGTGTCCACGTCCTCGGCGGGGTTCGCGCCAGTGTGCCGACCGCATCGCCGCAACGTCGGCAGTCGACTGCCATTGCGGAGGGTGGCACCGAAGTAACGGAGGTGGCGAGCAGTGGCGCCCAGTTAGTGCTGCTTCGTTCGCACGGTGGTGGCAGCCTATCGAGCCGCGCGCACCGAAAGTGCTTGCCAGTCGAGTGGTTACAGGCACACGGGGGTGCGTCTGGTCTGTGACCGTTAAGGACCCCCAGATACGCTTCACGGAAACCGGGATTTCGCGCGCGCTGGAGCACCTTCGAAGAGGGCGTCTCAGACGACGGACGGGTCAACCGCTGGCAGACTTTTCGACGTCGAAAATTCTGACCTGCCGCCGGCCTCGGTCCCCGACCGGAAGAGATCGAATGGCCGGCGAAGACATCCTGGTTATCGACGACAACCCGGACATAAGCGAGACCCACAGTTCACGACCTGCGCGCGGCGCAGAACCTCGACACGGTGGCGAGCGCGACCTTTCGCGCGCTCGCGGCCGGGTCGCGCGATCGTGGAGCTACGCCAGCGCGCGAGCGATCTCGTCGATGTCGAGCGGCTTGGCCAGGTGGGCGTGGAAGCCCGCCGCGATCGCCCGGCTCACGTCCTCCCGCTGGGCGTATCCGGTCAGCGCGACGAGACGCGTCGAGTCGAAGGCGGGGTCGCTGCGGAGCGCGCGCGCGATCTCGTAACCGTTGAGGTCGGGCAAGCCGACGTCGCACAGCACGATCTCCGGCCGGAGCGTGCGGGCCATCTCGAGCCCGGAGCGCCCGTCCAGGGCGATCTCGACGCGATGGCCGAAGTGCGCCAGGACGTCGGCCAGTGTCTGCGCGCTGTCCCACTGGTCCTCGATGACCAGGACTGAACGCGACACCTGGCGCTCGCTCCGGGGGCTTGCGCGGGTAACGGGCGGTACGGCGTCCGCGGGGAGCGAGACCGTGAACTCGGCGCCACGCCCGTCCCCACCGCTGCGTGCCCATGCCCGGCCGCCGTGGAGCTCGATGAGCCCCTTCACCATCGCGAGGCCCAGCCCCAGGCCACCGCTGGACCGCCCCAGGCCGACGTCGCCTTGCACGAACGGCTCGAAGATCCTCCCGATCTTGTCCTCCGTGATCCCGACCCCCGTGTCGCGGACGCGTATCTCCGCCTGCCCGCCCGCCTCCGCGACCGTCACCGTCGTGGTGCCGCCCGCCGACGTGAACTTTGCAGCGTTGTGGAGGAGGTTGCCGACGACCTGCGTCAAACGCGTGGGATCGCAGCTCACGAACACGGCACGTGGCGGCTGCTCGAACCTCAGCTCGATCTTGCGCTGATCGAACGTGGCCTGGTGGTCGTCGCATGCCCGGCAGACGACGTCCCGGACGTCCAGGACCTTGCGCGCGAGTTCGATCTTGCCGCGCGAGATGCGCGTGATGTCGAGCAGATCGTCGACGATGCGGGTCAGGTGAGCGCTCTGCCGGCCGATGACCGCCTTCGCGCGCGTCCACTCGGGGCTTCCGGGTTCCGCATGCTCCAGCAGGAAGGCGCTGTTGCGAATGGGAGCAAGCGGGTTGCGGAGCTCGTGCGAGAGCATGGCGAGAAAGTCGCTCTTTCGCCGGTCGGCCTCGCGGAGGGCTTCCTCCGCTTCCTTCCGCTCCGTGACATCCTGCCACACCGAGATGAGCCGCCTCACGCTGCCGAGATGCACGGCCCGGCAGCGCGCTCGAACGTGCCTCACCTCGCCCGACTTCGACCGGTGGCGGGCGTCGAACTCGGCGCTGCCCGCCTCATAGATCTGCTCGACGCGGCGGCGGACGTCCTCCGCCGATGCGTCGGGGTCCAGATCCGAGATCCGCAGCCTCGCGAACTCCTCTCGCGTGTACCCGAGGTACTCGTGAGCCTGGTCGTTGAAGGCGTAGAACTGCCCGGTCTCGTCCGTCACGACGACGCCCGAGGGTGCCAGCGTGAAGAGCGAGCGGTACAGGGCCTCGCTCTCGCGGAGCGCGTCCTCGGCTCTTCGCCGCTGCGTGATGTCGATGAAAGCCCCCACCGCTCCCGACGGTCTTCCGTCGCCGTCGAAAAGTGGCGCGGCGTTGCCGAACACCTTGCGGGTCTCACCATCGTCGAAGACGACGTCCATCTCGTAATCGCGGACCTCCCGACCCTCGGCCGCGGCGATCTGCACCGGGAGCTGCTCCGGTGGGATCTCCGCCCCATCTCGCATGAGACGGAAGTGCTGCGGGCGCTCGCCCGCCGGTGCAGTCATGGAGGGGTTGAACTTCGCCGGGATGCGCAGCGTTTCGGCGCAGAACCGGTTGGCCTGGATCGAGCGCGCGTCCCGGTCGTGGGTGATGAAGACCGCGGCCGGAACGGCGTCGAGGACGGCGCCGAGCTCTGCGGCGCGCTCGAGCGCCTCCTCCTCGCGCTGGCACAGCTCCCGCTCGGCCCTCTTCTGCTCGGTGATGTCGCGGGCGATGACGAACGAGGTCCATTCCGACCCGCCCGGATCGACCACGACGCTCTCGATCTCCACCGGGAACTGCGTGCCGTCCTTGCGGAGGAAGGTGAGCTGCGTCTTCGCCCTTCCGTCGACCTCGCGTTCCGCCAGGGCGGCCGTGAGGCGCTCGTCGTTGACGACGATGCCGGTCCGCCCGCGCGCGCGGATGTCGTCGACCGACATGCCATGCATCCGGCATGCGGCTGGGTTGGCGTCGAGGATGGTCCCGTCGTGGCGGGTCACGTACACCGCGTCGAGGGAGCTCTCGAACAGGCTCCGGTACTTGTGCTCCTGCTCCCGCAGCCTCTTCTCCGCGTAATGGCGCTCGCTGAAGTCCCGGACGACCTTGCTGAACCCGCGCAGACGACCCGCCTCGTCGCGGAACGGGGTGATGACGACGTTCGCCCAGAACCGCGTCCCGTCCTTTCGCACGCGCCAGCCTTCGTCCTCGAACCGCCCTCTGTCGCCGGCTTCGCTCAGTGCGCGCGCCGGCGTGCCGGCGGCGACGTCCTCCTCCGTGTAGAAGTGGGAGAAGTCCTGGCCGACGATCTCCGCCGCGGCGTAGCCCTTGAGGCGCTCCGCACCGACGTTCCAGGTCCTGACGGTGCCCTCGGGCGAAAGCATGAAGATGGCATGGTCGCGGACGCCCTGGACGAGCATCCGGAGCTGCTCCTCGCTGTCTCGCAGCGCGTCCTCGGCGCGCTTCACGGGGTCGAGGTTGGGGCTGACGGTCGCGTACGCGGTGGGCTGGCCGTCGTCGCCCCTGATCGTGAACACGTTCCACATGGTGTGGATCGGCTCACCGGTGGCGAAGTTCCGGAAACGCACCTCCCCCGACCAGCGGCCGTCGCGCAGGAGCGCCGGGATCGCCTGCGACGCGATCCTGGCGCGGTCGGCAGGACAGAAGTAGTCCATGACGTGCGTCTCGCAGACGTCTCGGTCGCCCAGCCCCACCATCTGACGCCCGGCGCCGTTCACGAAGATCGGCTTCAGGTCGAGGGAGCACACGCCGACGAAATCACCGCTGTTCTCGACCAGGGATGCGAGCGTCCGCAGCTCACCTTCGAGAGGGAAAGCGGAGCCGGCCTGTCGAGTCGCGGCGCGCGCGGTCAAGAGGAGGCCGGTGCCACCCTCCATGGGAACCGTGTCGACGGTCGTCTCGCACGAGCTCGCGCGCGCGCCGCCCCGGTCCTCGGAGAAGAGCCGGACGAGGTCGCTCCCCACGATGGCGTCGCGCTCGACGCCCATGAGCCGGAGCCATTCGCCGTTCACGCACGCGACGATGCCGTCCGGCGCCACCAGGCAGCGGCCGACCTTCGGATCTTCGAACAGGAGCTTCGTGAGTGGACTCGCCCACTCCGAAGTCGCGCCTCTCATGCAGAGCTCCCACCCCGACCGCGGTGAAGCTCATCCTAATGTGACCGAATGGACGCATGGAATGGACCGGACCGCGGCGCAGAGGTTCGGTGACGATCGTACCCTTGTCGCGCGTACAGCTTTCGCTCGACTGAACGGATGAGGCCGCTAGCAAGCGCCACGCGAGCATCCGCAGCCAATGACCGATTTGCAGCTTCGGGTTGTCCGGGGCGACGTTCTTTCCACAACGATCTGCCAATTAAAAAGCTGCGCTGCCCCGGCGGTCTCCTGCACGGATCGCAATTCGTGCACATGGCCGCGAGCGCAGCGCGACGCCTCGTCGATGACCGCTTTTCATCGAGCGACTCAGAACCACACCGCTCGGGGCGAGTTTTCTCCGACCGGCGGGATTGGCGGGGGACGCCATGACACCTGCGACCCCGACCGACATGGGGGCGCGGCCGGCGGAAGGGCGCGCCCGCGAGCGGCGTTCGGCCCGTTCAGTTCAGAACAGGCTTCCGGTCGCGGATCGAGCCGAGGATCTCGAGCAGCGCCGTGACGTCGAACGGCTTCTCGAGGTGCATCTCCGCGGCCTCGGGGCAGCCGGGATCCGCGCTCATCCACACGACCGGGATCGCAGCGAGCGTCGGGTCGGACTTGAGCGTCGCCAGCAGCGCGGCTCCGTCCAGCTTCGGCAGCCATCGGTCCAGGAAGACCGCGTCCGGACGGGGGCCGGCGCGCAGCCGGGCGAGCCCTTCGACGCCGTCGCGAGCCGCACACACGCTCAACCCGCAGTCCTCGACCAGGGCGGTGAGCGCCTCGCGGATGTCCGCGTCGTCCTCGACGACGAGCACGAGCGCCGATGGAGCGGTCACCAGGACACGGTACCGGAGCACGGACTCGCCGCAAAGTAGGGCGCGCAGGGGACAGGCGCGTGGAGGCGGCAGGTCTGCGGACGTGGTCGCCGTCCCGACAGCGCCCCAGCTACGGCCGGGCGGCCGGGATCGTGAACCGCACCACCGTCCCCTCGCCGAGGCGGCTCTCGATCCAGATCCGGCCACCATGGGCTTCCACGATGCCCTTGCTGATGAAGAGGCCCAGCCCCGTGCCATCGCTGCGCGACCGGGCCGTCGACCAGTACGCGTCGAACACCTGGGCCAGCGCCTCGGGCGAGATGCCGGGGCCCGTGTCGCGGACGGTGAAGGTCGCAAACGCCTCCGCCGGCTCGAGGGACACGTCGATGCGCGCACCCGGTCCGCAGAACTTGAGCGCGTTGCCGATGAGGTTCGACAACACCTGGAGCACCCGGCCGCGATCGCACTGCACGATCGACCCATGCTGCCCCCTCGCCGAGAGGGACACGTCCTTCTGCCGGGCCGCCGGCTCATGGGCCTCGACGGCCTCGTCGAGCAGCGAGCGCGCGTCCTCGCGGGCGGCGTGGACCGCGAGCTGACCCGCCCGGATGCTCGCCATGTCGAGCAGGTCCTGGACCAGCCGGCGAGCGCGTCGCGTCCCGCGCTGGATGCCATCGAGGTGCCGCTGCACGCTCGCCGTCGCGCCGCCGGTCGCGACCACCTGGGCCACGGCGTCCGACGACAGCTGGATCGCCGTCAGCGGCGAGTTCAGGTCGTGGGACACGACCGCCAGGACGTGGTCCCGCGCGCGCACGGCGCGCTGCATCTCCGAGAAGAGCCGTCCGTTGTCGATGGCGAGCTCCGCCCGTCTCGCCAGCTCGGTCGCGACCTGGAGGTCGACGGCGTCGAAGTGCCGCCCCGGCGTGGTCATGGCGAAGACGATGGAGCCGTATGCCTGGCCCCGCGACCGGAGCGGGACGGCCATGAACGACTGGACTCCGACGGCTCGGACCGCCTCCCGGTGCTCCGGTGCGCGGCCGATCGCGTCGAGCTCGCGCTCGCCAACCTCCGGGAAGAACACGGGCCGTCCGCTCCGCAGCGCCTCGACCACCTCCGAGCTGCGGCCGGGCGGTACCGGGAAGCGGAGGCGGGACTCGACGAACGCGCACCGGGTGGGCTCGTCCACGGCGGCCGCCGTCACGAACTCGCCGGCGGATCCGTCCTCCCGCGCTAGATCGACGCCGCACACGTCGGCCATGCGAGGGACGGCCAGGTGCACGAGCCTGCCGAGGGCCGCCACCGGGTCGAGGTCGGAGCCGAGCTCTCGCGTGGCGCGATCGATGAAGTCGCGGTTCCGCGCCGACCTCCGCTTCTCGGTGACGTCGCGCGCTACCTTGACGAACCCGAGCAGCCGGCCGCCCTCGTCGTACAGCGCGGTCACGACCACGTTCGCGAGGAAGCGCGACCCGTCCTTGCGGACGCGCCATCCCTCGTCCTCGAAGTGGCCGTCGCGCCGCGCGCGCGCCAGCTCCGCGGACGGGGCGCCGCGCGCCACGTCCTCGGGCGGGAAGAACGCGTCGAAGCTCCGCCCGAGGATCTCCTCTTGGGACCAGCCCTTGAGCAGGCGCGCGCCGGCCGACCAGCTCGCCACCCGTCCCTCGGTGTCGAGCACGAAGATGGCGTAGTCGCTGACCTGGTCGAGCACCGCGCGGAAGCGCCTCTCGCTCTCCCGCAGCGCCTCCGTCGCCCGCTGCGCCTCCTGGTGCAGGCGCGAGCTCTCAAGGGCGGTGGCGATGCGGCGTGCGACGTCCTCGGCGAAGGCGAGGTCGTCGAGGGCGTAGCGCCTCGCCCCGCAGCGGCCCCAGACCATCGCGCCCAGCACCCGGCCGTGCGCCACCAGGGGCACGGCCATGGCGCAGGCCACCCCGACGTGGCGAAGCAGCTCTAGCTGCTCGGCGTCCCCCGCCCATTCTGCCAGGGCGCATCCGTCGACGTCGACGTGGAGCTCCGGGCTGCGCGTCGCGACGATCCTCGCCGCCCCGGGGCGCCCTGGATCGCGCGCGACCTCGAACCAGCGACGGAGGGCCTCCGCCTTGGAAGCATCGACGTGGGTACTCGCCGCGAGGCGCAGCGTCGAGGCGCTCTCGCCGACGGCGAGCGTGAACCAATCGGCGAAGTCGCGCACCACCGCGCGCGCCACCTTGTCCAGCGCAGCGTCGTCGGCGAACGCTCCGGCCAGCACCTCGCTGGTCTCCGACAGCAGCAGCGCGCGCCGCTGCATCTCCTCGGCCGCGACGCGTGCGGACCGCTCCTCGGCCAGGAGCCGCGCCCGCTCGCTGCTCCGCTGCCGCTCGATGGCGTAGCGCATCGAGCGCAGGAGCGCGGAGGGCCCGATCTGGCCCTTGATGAGGTAGTCCTGTGCGCCCGCCGCGACGGCGCGACCGGCCATGCGATCGTCCTCGAGCGAGGTCAGGACGACGATGGGGAGGTGGGGAAACTCCGCACGGAGCCGACGCGTTCCGGCGAGGCCGACCGAATCGGGCAGGGACAGGTCGAGCAGGACGACGTCGAGGTCGCCGGCGCGAGCGCGCTCCACGGCGTCCGCGATGCGCTCCACGTGGACGAGCGTCACGCTCTCGAGCGTCTGCTGGAACGCTTCCCGGACGAGCTCGGCGTCTCCCGGATTGTCCTCGACCAGGAGCACGCTGAGGTGCTCGTCCACCCCGGATCGATCCCGGGTCGCCTGTCCTGCCCCCTCGGCGCCAGGATCATCGGCGCTCTCGGGAGGACCGCCTAGCCTCGAGGAGAGGCGCAATGTCGGCGGACGCCGCCGCTTCGCAGGGGTATCGCGTCCAGTTCGGCTGGGGAGGTGCTCCAGGGTGCGCTCCAGGATTCGTTCACGTGACGCTAGCACGCGGCGTTTCGCAGCGGCAATGCGGCCCGGGAACGCGCCGCGTCACCCGAGGACGCGAGCCGGGACCGCCGCTTGCGTCGCACGCCGCACGACCGGCAAAATGCCGCACCTCAACGGACGCAGAGGCGAACCGCATGCGCAAGCCCGATCCACGCACGCCGCACGACGCCAGGCCGCGCCTGGCCAACGGGCCGTCGACGACGCTGCTCGCCTGCATCGTGAACTCGTCCGACGACGCGATCGACTCGAAGACGCTCGACGGCGTCCTCACCAGCTGGAATCCGGCGGCCGAGCGGATGTACGGCTACGCCGCCGAGGAGATCCTCGGCAAGAACGTCTCGATGCTCTCCCATCCCGATCGTCCGGAGGAGATGGAGGAGATCCTCGCCAAGATTCGCGGCGGCGAGCGCGTCGAGCACTACGAGACCGTGCGCGTACGAAAGGACGGGCGCCGCATCTCCATCTCGCTCTCGGTCTCGCCCATCCACGACGAGGGCGGCGCGGTCGTCGGCGTCTCGTCCATCGCGCGCGACATCACCGAGCGCGCCCCGGCGACCCTGCTCGCCTCCATCGTCAACTCGTCGGACGACGCGATCGACTCCAAGACGCTCGACGGCGTCATCACCAGCTGGAACCCCGCCGCGGAGCAGATGTACGGGTACGCCGCCGACGAGATCCTGGGGAAGAACATCTCGATGCTGTCGCACCCGGATCGACCCGAGGAGATGGACGAGATCCTCGCCAAGATCCGCAACGGCCAGCGCGTCGAGCACTACGAGACCGTCCGCGTGCGCAAGGACGGACGGCGCATCTCCATCTCGCTGTCCGTCTCCCCCATCCTCGACGCCGCCGGCGCGGTCGTGGGGGTCTCGTCGATCGCGCGCGACATCACCGAGCGCACGGGCGCAACGAAGACGCTGCTCGCGTCGATCGTGAACTCCTCCGACGACGCCATCGACTCGAAGACGCTCGACGGCATCATCACGACCTGGAACCCGGCCGCGGAGCACATGTACGGCTACTCCGCGGACGAGATCCTCGGGAAGAACATCTCCATCCTGAGCCATCCGGACCGCCCCGAGGAGATGGACGACATCCTCGCCAAGATCCGCGCCGGCGGCCGGGTCGAGCACTACGAGACCGTCCGCGTGCGCAAGGACGGGCGCACGATCTCGATCTCGCTGACGGTCTCGCCCATCCTCGACGACACCGGCCAGATCGTCGGCGTCTCCTCCATCTCGCGCGACATCACCGAGCGCAAGCGTGCCGACGAGCAGCTCCGCGCCGCCTCGCAGTATGCGCGGTCGCTGATCGAGGCGTCGCTCGACCCGCTCGTCACCATCAGCCCCGAGGGCAAGATCACCGACGTGAACGAGGCCACCATCAAGGTGACCGGCGTCGCGCGCGAGCGGCTCATCGGGACCGACTTCTCCGACTACTTCACCGAGCCGGAGAAGGCGCGCGAGGGCTACCAGCAGGTGTTCTCGCTGGGCTCGGTCACCGACTACCCGCTCACCATCCGGCACCGGGACGGCCGGGTCACCGACGTGCTCTACAACGCGTCGGTCTACAAGGACGCGCGCGGGAAGGTGCTCGGCGTGTTCGCCGCGGCCCGCGACGTCACGGAGCAGAAGACCGCATCCCAGTACGCGCGATCGCTCATCGAGGCCTCGCTCGACCCGCTCGTCACCATCAGCCCCGCCGGCAAGATCACCGACGTGAACGAGGCCACCATCAAGGTGACCGGCGCCGCGCGCGAGCGGCTCATCGGGACCGACTTCTCCGACTACTTCACCGAGCAGGAGAAGGCGCGCGAGGGGTACCAGCAGGTGTTCGCGAAGGGATTCGTCACCGACTACCCGCTCACCATCCGCCACCGGAACGGTCGGCTCACCGACGTGCTCTACAACGCGTCGGTCTACAAGGATGCGATGGGGAAGGTGCTCGGCGTGTTCGCCGCGGCGCGCGACGTCACCGAGCAGAAGCAGGCCTCGCAGTACGCGCGGTCGCTGATCGAGGCGTCGCTCGACCCGCTCGTCACCATCAGCCCAGAGGGCAAGATCACGGACGTGAACGAGGCGACGGCGCAGGTGACCGGCGCTCCGCGCGAGCGGCTCATCGGCACGGACTTCTCCGACTACTTCACGGTGCCGGAGAAGGCCCGCGAGGGGTACAAGGAGGTCTTCGAGAAGGGCGCGGTCACCGACTACCCGCTCACCATCCGCCACCGCGAGAGCAAGCTCACGGACGTGCTCTACAACGCGTCGGTCTACAAGGACTCCCGCGGCAACGTGCTCGGCGTGTTCGCTGCCGCCCGCGACGTCACCGCCCAGAAGCAGGCCTCCCAGTACGCGCGGTCGCTCATCGAGGCGTCGCTCGACCCCCTCGTCACCATCAGCTCCGAGGGCAAGATCACCGACGTGAACGAGGCGACCATCAAGGTCACCGGCGTGGCGCGCGAGCGGCTCATCGGGGCCGACTTCTCGGACTACTTCACCGAGCCGGAGAAGGCGCGCGAGGGCTACCAGCAGGTGTTCTCGAAGGGGTTCGTCACCGACTATCCCCTCACCATCCGCCACCGCAACGGGAGCCTCACCAACGTGCTCTACAACGCCTCCGTGTACAAGGACGTGGGCGGCAACGTGCTCGGCGTCTTCGCCGCGGCCCGCGACGTCACCGGCCAGAAGAAGGCGGAGCAGGAGGTCGCAGATCAGCGCACCCGCGAGCTCGAGCGCCTCGCCGAGCTGGAGCGCTTCCAGCGCCTCACCGTCGGGCGCGAGCTCAAGATGATCGAGCTGAAGAAGGAGATCGAGGAGCTCCGCAAGCAGCTCCCGGTGGACAGGACGGGGCGGTGATGGAGACGCAGCAGACCGAGCGCGACTTCTCGCTCCCGGAGACGAACCGGGCGATCCTCAACATCCTCGAGGACTTCGGCGCCGAGCGCGCGCGCCTGGAGGAGACCCAGCGGGCGGTGCTCAACATCCTCGACGACAGCGGCGAGGAGCGGACGCGGCAGGAGACGATGCTGCGCGCGCTCCTCAACATCCTCGAGGACTTCGGCGGCGAGAAGACGCGCTTCGAGGAGACCCAGCGCGCGATCATCAACATCCTCGACGACTTCGAGGACGAGAAGCGGAAGGTCGAGACCGTCAACACCGAGCTCCGCCGGGAGGTGACGGAGCGCGCCGCCGCCGAGCAGGCGCTTCGAGAGAAGACGGACGCGCTCGCCCGCTCCAACGCGGAGCTGGAGCAGTTCGCCTACGTGGCCTCGCACGACCTCCAGGAACCGCTCCGGATGGTCTCGAGCTACATGCAGCTCTTCGAGAAGCGCTACGCCGGGCAGGTCGACGCGCAGGCGCAGAAGTACATCAACTACGCGGTCGAGGGCGCGAAGCGGATGCAGGCGCTCATCGGAGGCCTCCTCGAGTTCTCCCGAGTCGGCCGCGTCGACGAGCCGTTCGGGGTCGTCGACACGGGCGCGGCGCTCGATCACGCGCTCCTCAACCTGCGCTCCGCGGTCGAGGAGAGCCGCGCGGCGGTGACGCGCGGGCCGCTCCCCAGCGTCACTGGGAACGCCTCCCGTCTGGCGCAGGTGTTCCAGAACCTGGTCGGCAACGCCATCAAGTTCCGGAAGCGCGATGAGACGCCGTCGATCCACGTCGCCGCCGCCCCGCTGGCGCGGGACTGGCTGTTCTCCGTGCGCGACAACGGGATCGGCATCGATCCGCAGTACCTCGACCGGATCTTCGTCATCTTCCAGCGGCTGCACACGCGCGCCGAGTACCCTGGCACCGGGATCGGCCTCTCCATCTGCAAGAAGGTGATCGAGCGGCACGGCGGCCGCATCTGGGTCGAGTCGCAGCCGGGCGCCGGCGCGACGTTCCAGTTCACGTTGCCGCGCGAGCCCTGAGGCCATGGACGACTACACCAACGCCCGGCGCATGAGCCTCCTCCTCGTCGAGGACAACCCCGGGGACGTCGACCTCGTGGCCGAGGCGGTGCGCGAGTTCAACTGCGACGTGTCGGTCGCGAGCGACGGCGTCGAGGCCATGGAGTTCCTGCGCAGGGAAGGTCGGCACGCCGGCGCGCGCCGGCCGGACCTCGTGCTCCTCGACCTAAACCTGCCCAAGCTGAGCGGGCGCGAGGTCCTCGAGCGGGTGAAGGAGGACCCGGCGCTGAAGCACGTGCCCATCGTGATCCTCAGCTCCTCGCACGCCGAGCGCGACCTCATGGACGCCTACCGCCTGCACGCGAACTGCTTCGTCACGAAACCCGTGGACCTCGATCAGTTTTTGGCCGCGGTCGGTGCCGTGGCGCAGTTCTGGCTCGGCGTCGTCAAGCTCCCGAGCGCCGCCGCGACGTGGTGAAGACCGCCGACACGATCCGCGTCCTCCTCGTCGAGGACAACCCGGGCGACGCCGACCTGGTCCGCGCCTCGCTCGAGGCTGCAGAGGCCGGCGCCATCGCGCTCGACGCGGTCGAGCGGCTCGCCGATGCGCTCGCGCGCGTCCGCGCGCCGTCGCCGCCCGACGTCGTCCTGCTCGACCTGACGCTCCCCGACGCGTTCGGCCTCGGCGGCCTGGCGAGGCTCCACGAGGCGGCTCCGGACATCCCGGTCGTGGTGCTGACCGGGGCGGAGGGCCAGCTCGGAGCGGCGGCGATCCAGCGCGGCGCGCAGGACTACCTCGTGAAGGGAGGAGCCGACGGTGCGCTCGTGTCTCGCGCGCTCCGGTACGCCATCGAGCGCCACGAGCGCGCGGCGCAGGCACGGCTCCTCGCGGCAGAGCGGGCGGCGCGCGAGGCGGCCGAGCAGGCACGGGAACGCATGGCGCTGCTCGCGGCGGCGAGCACGGCCGTGTCGCATTCGCTCGACGACCGGCACGCCCTCGCCTCGCTCGGATCGGTGATCGTCCCGCGGCTCGCGGACTGGTTCGCCGTACGGATCACCGATGCCGAACCGGACGAATGGGTCGTGACGCACCGGGCAGCCGAATCCGTCGCCCTGCTCCAGGCGCGCCTCGGCGATGTTGCCATACGCGAAGCCGCCAGCGGTCCCGGTGCAGTGCTGGCGAAGGGTCGACCCGAGCTCTTCCAGGACGTCGGCTGCAACGCACCGCCGTCGTCGTGGCGGGCCGCGCTCGAGGATCTCGGGACGCGATCGGCGATGGTCGTCCCGGTGAGGCTGAACGACGAGACCGTCGGCGTCATCGTCCTGGGTGCGGTCGCCCGTCGCTTCTCGCCCGACGATCTCACGCTGGCGGAGGAGATCGGCCGGCGCGCCGGCGTCGCGATCGCGAACTGTCGCCTTTACCGGCAGGCGCGCCTGGCCCTCGCTGCCAGGGACGAGTTCCTGTCGATCGCGGCGCACGAGCTGCGGACGCCCCTCGCCGTGCTCCAGCTCAAGCTGCAGATGGTGGCTCGCAAGCAGCAGGCCTCGCTGTGCGCGAGCTGCGATCGCGCGGTCCCCGCCGACTACGCCGGCACGTCGCAGCAGATCTCGCGCCTGGGACAGCTCGTCGAGTCCCTGCTCGACGTCTCCTCGGTCGCCGGCGATCGCCCGAAGCTCCAGCTCGAGGAGGTCGACGTGACGGAGGTGGCGCGCGAGTCGATCGCACGGCTGCAGGACCTCGCGCTCCGAAGCGGGTCGGACGTCACCCTCCGCCGCGCGGAGCCCGTTCCCGGGACCTGGGACCGGCGCGGGCTCGAGCGCGTGTTGCTGAACCTGCTCTCGAACGCGTTGAAGTTCGGCGCCGGCAAGCCGATCGAGGTGCGCGTCGAGACCGACGGTGACCAGGTGGTCGTGGACGTCGAGGACCACGGCATCGGGATCGCGCCGGCCGACATGGATCGGATCTTCGAGCAGTTCGAGCGAGCCGTCTCGTCGCAGAACTTCGGAGGGCTCGGCCTCGGGCTGTACGTCACGAGGCGGCTCGTGGAGCAGCACGGCGGGGCAATCACCGTCCGGAGCGAGCTCGGCGTCGGCTCGGTGTTCACTGTCCGGCTGCCGAGGGTGGCGAGCGCGCGGGTGGTGGCGTGAAGGCCCCCGTCACGATCGCGATCGTCGACGACGACACCGATCTGCGCGACACGCTCAGCGACGTGGTGCGGGACGCGGGGTACGCCTCGCTTCCCTTTGCAGGCGCGCGCGAGGCGCTCACGGATTTACGTTCCCGCCCGGTCTTGCCCGGCCTCATCCTGCTCGACCTGATGATGCCGGGGATGAGCGGGTGGGACTTCCGTCGCGAGCAGCTGGCCGATCCCGTCCTACGCGACGTGCCCGTGGTCGTTGTCACCGCGAGCAGGGACCTGGCGCGGAATCCGATCAGCGCGAACGACGTCCTGCACAAGCCGGTGGACGTCGAGACGCTGCTCGCATCGATCGCGCGTCATCACGCGTGACGGAGC
This sequence comes from Anaeromyxobacteraceae bacterium, assembly GCA_035719345.1. Classification (GTDB taxonomy): domain Bacteria; phylum Myxococcota; class Myxococcia; order Myxococcales; family Anaeromyxobacteraceae; genus Anaeromyxobacter_A. The sequence continues at coordinate 12,975 of DASTGH010000577.1, read as the reverse complement.
CACGGACGTCGACGAGGATCGTCGAGCGCAAGACACCGAGCGCTGCCATGCCGGTCGCTTGTACAGCTTTCGATCGACGGGACGGACGGGGCCGGCAGCGGACGCGACGCGGGGACCTGCACACAACGACCGATTCATAGGTTCGGGATCTCCGCGCACATCTTTCTTCCACAATGACCGGGAACACGAAAACCTGCGCTGGCACGGCGACTCCTGGGCACTCATCACAATTCGTTACACATGGCCGCGTGTGTGGCGTGGGCGCATGTTCGATGATCGGTTGTAGCGAATAGCGGCGAAATGCCGCCACGGGCAGGAGTTCGCTCCGAGCAGCGCGATCGCCAGGCAATGCCACGACACCGGCGCGCCCGACCGACGCGTGCGGGCCGAACCGCTACCATCGGCTTCTCTATTGGAGGACGCCATGGAGCAGCGCCGCGAGCGTCTCGTTCTGGAGATCCTGGACCGCGACACCTCCCGCGGCTTCGCTGTTCCGACGCGCGAGGACGGCTCGCCCTCCTTCCAGGGTTGCGGCCCGACGGACTACGTTTGTGGCCGGTGCGCACGCGTGCTCGCGAGCGGCGTTCGGCACGGCGCGTTCGCCTGCCTCGTGTTCCGGTGCGCATGTGGGGCGATGAACCGAGTCCCGGGTTCCTCGGCGCCGGTCGAGATCTCTTGACGCGCCTCAGACGTGCTGCGCCTCGCTCGCGCGGCCAACCAGCCGCATCGGGGCGACCTCGCGGCTCACGGCGAGGATTCCGCCACGCCGGCCCTGACCGTCGCGCAGCATGACGAAGCGGCTCCGCGTCCAGAGGCGCCGACCATCCTTGTGCAGCCGCCTTCCCGTCGTCGTGACGCGCCCGGCGGCCGCGAGATGTGCCACGAACGCGTCGAACTCGCCGGAGGTCATGCGCGGCTGGAGCAGCCCGTAGACGAGCTCCCCCATGGCCTCGTGCGCGTGCCAGCCGAAGAGCCGCTCGGCGCCACGCGACCACGTCTGGACCCGGTGGTCGAGCCCGATCACGACGACCGCCTCGCTCACGTTGTCCAGGAGCGATGCCATCAGCCGCCGCTCGTCGTCGGCCATCCGCGGCGACCTGACGTCTCGCTGGACGACGAGGACCTCATCAGGCCCGGCGCGCACGACGCGGTTCTCCACCGACCTCCGGCGGTTCGGGACAGGGAGATCGCACTCGAACGTCTGGACCACGCCCGTCACCAGCGTCCGCGCGATGGCGTTGCGCATGGGCGCGATGGCCTCGTCGGGCAGGAACTCGTAGATGTCCCGGCCCAGCAGCTCCTCGACAGGTGCCGGGAGGCTATCCGGACGGCCCGCATGCAGCGCGAGGACGCGCCCCGCGCCGGTGGCGTATGCGAGCGTGTCGGGCAAGGTGTCGAGGAGCGCCCGCTCACGGCGAGCGTGCAACTCGATGTGGGCACGCGCGGCCCGGAGCGAGCCCGCCATGCGATGGACCACCGCGCCGATGACGCCGAACGCCGTTCCGATGATCGCCGTGCTCACGACAGCGGTGCCAATGCCGTAACAGGCGGCCACGACGGCGACGCAGGCGCCGAGCGCGACAGCCACGGCCGAGAGCACGACGGCTGAGCCACCCAGCAGCAGCGCGGCTGTCCCGCGCGCGCCAGCGGCTACGGAAGTAGACGTCGAACGGGCTTCGCGCCTCACGGCGGCAATGGTATCGCCCGCCGGCGCGGAGAAACGGCTGGGACGCGCGTCGTCATCCGGGCGCAGCGAGCTATCCAGCGAACGCTCTACATTCCGGCCCCCGAGACCCCGCGGGGTGTGGCGACGTACAACCGCCGACCTACATCGTCAGGCGCTCCCCACCGGAGGGTGCCCCCGTGCCTGCAGATCTCCCCCGCATCCTGGTCGTCGAAGACGACCCGAACGACCTCGAGCTGACGCTCACGGCGCTCCGCGAGGGCCGCATCGCGAACGAGATCGACGCTGTCCGCGACGGCGACGCCGCCCTCGATTACCTGTTCCGGCGCGGACCCTTCGCCGGGAAGCCCGCGTCGAGGATCGCCGTCGTCCTCCTGGACCTCAAGCTCCCGAAGGTGGACGGGCTCGATGTCCTGCGGGCGATAAAGGCCGATCCCGTGCTGCATTCGACGCCGGTGGTCGTCCTGACCTCGTCCAAGGAGGAGAAGGATCTGGTGCGGAGCTACGAGCTCGGGGTAAACGCGTTCGTCGTGAAGCCGGTCGATTTCCCTGAGTTCATCGAGTCCGTGAAGCAGGTGGGCCTCTTCTGGGCGGTGCTCAACGAGCCGCCGCCGCGCCGGTCCTCTGCGACGGCCGGTGCGCCGTGATCCCCGCCTGAACCGCCGCGGCGATGCCGTCACGCGAGGACGACTTCCGGCTGCTCTTCGAGGCTTCGCCCACCCCGATGCTCGTCGTCGCGCCCGATTCCCCCGACTTCACCATCCGCGCTGCCACCGACGCCTACCTGAGCGCCACCATGACCGTGCGAGAGCGCATCGTGGGGCGCCGCATCTTCGACGTGTTTCCCGACAATCCCGCGGACTCGAGCGCGACGGGTGTGCGCAACCTCGGTGCATCGCTGGAGCGCGTCCTCTCGGCCAAGGTGCCCGACGCCATGGGCGTGCAGCAGTACGACATGCGCGAGCGCAGTGGAGCAGGGACCTTCGCCGAGCGGTACTGGAGCACGCTCAACGCGCCCGTGCTGTCGGAGGACGGGCGCGTGCTCTGGATCGTCCACCGGGTCGAGGACGTGACGGAGTACGTCCGCGAGAGCCGCTCGCTCGCGGGCCGGACCGCCGAGATGCAGCGCGAGATCCTGCTCCGCAGCCGGGAGCTCGAGGCCGTGAACCGGCAGCTCCGGCTCCTGAACGAGGGGCTCGAGGCGTTCTCCTACTCCGTCAGCCACGACCTCCGCGCGCCCATCCGTCACATCCTCGGGTTCATGGCGCTGCTCCTCCGGACCGCCGCTCCCAAGCTCGACGCAGCCGAAACGCACCACCTGGACACGATCCGTGCTGCGGCCGAGAAGGCGGGGCGACTCATCGATGATCTCCTCTCGTTCGCCCGGCTCGCCCGCACCGAGGTCCACCCCCAGCGCATCGATCTGAAGGCGCTGGTCGAGGACGTCGTCACGTCGCTCGCCGAGGAGGTCGCGGGGCGCGAGGTGCGCTGGAGCGTCGGGTCGCTCCCCGAGGTGCGCGCCGACAAGGAGCTACTCCGGGTGGCGCTGGACAACCTGCTCACCAACGCACTCAAGTACACGCGCGAGCGCACACCCGCGCTCATCGAGATCTACGGCACCGTCGAGGCGGACGGCCGCTGTGTGATCACCGTGCGGGACAACGGCATCGGGTTCGACATGCGGTACGCGGACAAGCTCTTCGGCGTGTTCCAGCGGCTGCATCGCGCCGAGCAGTTCGAGGGCTCGGGCGTGGGCCTCGCGATGGTGCGCCGGATCGTCCTCCACCACGGCGGTGACGTCTGGGCCCACGGCGAGACCGGCCGCGGAGCGACGTTCTCCTTCTCGCTTCCTCCTGACCAGCCCGCTGCCGCCGGTGGCGACGACGGATTGGCGGCGGCCGCCCGGCAGGGGGCTCCCCGATGAGCGCTTCCTACCGGCGAGCACTGCGCCTGCTCCACCTGGAGGACGACCGCTACGATGCCGAGCTGGTCGTCCAGACCCTCGCGGACGCCGGGTTCGACTGCGAGGAGGTGCGCGTCCAGACCGAGGACGAGTTCCGCGCGGCCCTCGACAGCGGGCGCCCGATCGACATCATCCTCGCAGACTGGGCGTTGCCGTCGTTCGACGGTGAGCGGGCACTCGCCATCGCGCGAAAGGTCCGCCCCGATCTCCCATTCATCCTGATCTCTGGCAAGGTCGGCGAGGACCTGGCCATCGACATGCTCCATGCCGGTGCGACGGACTACGTGCTGAAGCAGCGGCTGGCGCGCCTGCCGCCGGCGGTCACGCGCGCGCTGCGCGAACGCGAGCGCGAGCACGAACACCAGCGCGTCTCGCAGGAGCTCGCCGTCATCGGCGCGAGCCTCCAGCGCACCCAGCTCCTCGAGTTCGTGATGGATCAGATGCCAGCCGGCGTCATCGTGGCGAACGCACCGGATGGCCGCATCCTGGCCCTCAATCCGCAGGCCCTGAACCTGCTGGGCGTTCCGACGGGCTCGCTCCAGCGGCTCGACGACCTCGCGCGGCTCGCCATCTACCTCCCCGACGGGAACCGGGCCGCGCCCGAGGATCTGCCCTCGCTGCGCGCCTTGCGGCGAGGTGAGATCGTCCGGGACGTCCTCCTCGAGTACCGGCACGGGGGTGAACGCAGCGTCTTCGTGCAGGTGGGCGCAAGACCGGTCCGCAACGAGACCGGATCGGTGATCGCGGTGGTGACGACCTACGCGGACGTCACGGCTCGCAGGAACGAGGAGACCCTCCTCCGGCAGCGGTCCGAGTTCCGCGAGCAGCTCGTCGAGATCGTCGGGCACGACCTGCGCATCCCGCTCGCGGCCATCGAGGCCTCCGCGCGGCTCCTCGCGCAGGGCGTTCCCGACGGCATGGCGGCAGGACGTGCGCCCCTCGACGCGATCGAGCGCAGCCTGGAGCGCGTGAACCGGATGGTCCAGGACCTCCTCGACTTCGCGAAGGCGCGCCTCGGACCCGGGATCCCGGTCCAGCTCCACCGCACGGAGCTGCGTTCGCTATGCGAGACCGCTCTCGAGGAGCTGCGGCTGGCGGCCGGCCGACGGCCCATCCTCCTCGTCGCGCGAGAGCCTTCGTTCGCGTACGTGGACCCGGATCGCTTCATCCAGCTCGTGACCAATCTCGTGACGACCGCGCTCTCCCTCGGCGCACCGGACCGGCCCGTGCGTGTCACGCTTCGCGACGTGAACGGCGCTGCCGAGGTGGAGGTCCGCAGCGAGGGCTCGCCGCTCGCCGCCGAGGTGCTCAGCACGCTGTTCGAGCCGGTCTGGCGCGGGCCGCAGGTGGATGGGGAGCGCCACGTGGGCCCCGGCCTCTTCATCGCCCAGGAGATCGCCCGGGCGCATCAGGCGTCGCTGGAGGCCCGGGTCTCGGACGCCAGCGCCACCACGCTCACGCTGCGCCTCCCCAGCTACGAGGGTCAGCGCGGCACCACGGGCGCCGCGAGCTGACCGGGATCACCCTCGAGCGCTTCGCCCCTCCTCAGAGGTACCTTCGCCGTCCGGCGTTCTCTGTACAAATAAATACTTACACGTGGGTTCACCGCTGCGTCCCAGCTTCCAAAGGGGGAGCCCAGCAGGTACGATGCCGGTGAGCTGAGAGATCCCCAATGGGACGGGTGGGGCGGCACTCAGAGGACATCAGGTGAGCTCGGAGCACGACGCGGCGCTGCTCGAGATGCTGTTCGGGAACGCGCCCTTCGGGCTCGCGGTCCTCAATCGCGAGCTGCGCTTCGTCCGGGTCAACGCCGTGCTGGCGGAGATGAACGGTCGGACGGTCTCCGACCACATCGGCCGGAGACTCTCCGAAGTCGTCCCCGGCCTTCCCATCGAGCGCATCGAGGGCGACCTGCAGTGCATCCTCGAGACCGGCGAGCCCATGCTGAACGTCGGCGTCTCCGGCGAGACGCCAGCATCGCCCGGGGTGCGCCGTCACTGGATGGTCGACTGGTATCCGCTGCGGAACGGCCCGGACACGGTCGGGGTAGGAGCTGTCGTGCGAGAGGTGACGGCCCAGCGGGAGGCGGAGTCGGCGGTCCGCCGGCAGGCCGACCTCATCGCCCTGTCGCACGACGCCATCGTCACCTGGCAGCTCGACGGCGGCGCGATCGAGTCCTGGAACCGCGGCGCGGTGGAGCTCTACGGCTACTCCGAGCACGAAGCGCTGGGGCGCAACGTGGACGAGCTGCTCGGCACCAGGTATCCCGTTCCGAAGGTGGAGGTCGAGGCGGCGCTCCGCCGGGCGTGGCGATGGGACGGCGAGGTCGCACACGGTACGCGACCGGGGCGAGACGTGACGGTCTCCGCGCGCATGCAGCTCGTGCGCGGGATCGACGGCGTCCAGCGCGTGCTCGCCACGAACCGCGACGTGACGGAGCAGAAGCGGGCGGAGCAGCACCTGACGTATCTCGCGTCCTTTCCGACCGAGAGCCCCCACGCGATCATCGAGCTCGATGACCGCAACCACGTGCGGTACGCGAACCCTGCAGCGCTCGGGCTGTTCCCGGCACTCGAGCAGGGACATGGACTGCCTGCCGCGCTGGACGCGTGGGGAATGGTGGCGCGATCGGTCCGCGCCGGGGAAGGCGCTCGGACGCGTGATCTGGAGGTGGCCGGGCGCACGTACCGTTTGACGGTCCTGCCGCTCCCCGATGGGGGACGCCGCATCTACACGCTCGACGTGACGGACCACACGCACGCGTCGGCGATGCTCCGCGCGCTCATCGCGCGCCTGGATGCGGTACGCGAGGAGGAGAAGAAGCGCATCGCGCGGGATCTCCACGACGAGATGGGCCAGGTGCTCACAGCGCTCACGCTCGAGCTCGAGGGACTCGAGGAACGCGTCGAGGACCTCGACGCTCGACACCCGGTCCCGCAGCTGCTCGATCGCGCGGTCGCCGCCTCCGAGCTGGCAGCGAAGGCGACCCGGTCGTTGCACGAGCTCGTGACGCTCCTCCGGCCCGCCGCGCTCGATCGCCTCGGCCTCATCGCGGCGCTCCGACAGGAGTGCAGACGATTCCAGGACCACGCGAAGGTGGCGTGCGACTTCCTCTCGTCGGACGTGGCGCCGAGCCTCGCGCCCGACGTCGAGACGGCCCTGTTCCGCATCGCGCAGGAGGCCCTCACGAACGTGGCCCGGCACGCAGCCGCCTCTCGCGCCGTCGTGGAGGTGGAGGTGAGCGCGATCGACGTGGTCCTTCGCATCAGCGACGACGGTCGCGGCCTCCCGCCCCCGAGCACGAGGTGCGCGCGACTCGGCCTGGTGGGCATGCGCGAGCGCGCCGAGCGCCTCGGCGGGAGCCTCAGCGTCGCCGCCGGTCCGCTCGGCGGGACGTCCGTCAGCGCGTGCATCCCCATCGCCGGCGCCCGCGTCGCGCCCGCCGCAGTCAAGGCTGAGGCCTGAACGCCCCGGGTGGCGCCCCGCGCGCGCCGACCGTCACGTCCTGAGCCGGCAGTCCGTCGAGGTGGTCCCGAGCACCGCGCCGGCCGTGTTCAGCGCCGTGATCGACACGGTCGCACTCCGGCTCGCCCGTTCGAGGTCGACGACGACGGCGCCGTCGCGGCCCGCCCGCTGCATCGCGGTCAGCGCCTGCCCGAGCACTCCCCGGGCCAAGGCTTGCCGGTCCTCGACGACGACCGCCCGGTCCGCGCGGCCCCAGCGGAGCCGGATGCCGCTCGCGCGTGCCTCGGCCTCGAGCAGACCGAGGACGCTGTCGACGAGATCCGGGAGGTCGATCGGCGCCGGCGCGGGCAGCTCGTCCGACACGAGGTCGCGCCAGGTCAAAGCCCGGGCCCGGAAGGTGTCGAGGAGCTCCCGCGCGGCTGCCATCAGCTCGGAGGCGGCGGCGCCTCGCGCGATGCGCCGCGCGGCCGCCTCCAGGCGGAGGCGCGCCGAGGCGAGTTCCTGCACGATCTCCTGCCGGAGCCGCTCCTCCAGTCTTCCGTGGAGCTCGCGCGTCACGACAACTTCCGACAGCCACCGCGCGAGCAGCTCGCACTCGACGCCCTGGGATGCGCAGAACAGCACATCGCGCACACGGCTCGCCGTCTCCAGCCGACGCACGGAGATCCCGATGACGCCCACCAGCTCGCCTGCCGCCCCCAGGAGCGGGATGCCCTGGCAGGTGAAGACATGGAAGCCTTCGATGAAGTGCTCCGGGCCGACGAGCTCGACGTAGGTCATCTCGGCGAGGGCGGTGCCGTGTCCGTTCGCGCCGGCATTCGCCTCGGCGAGGAGCGCCCCCGGCCCGGGGACCGACTCCGGACCGCGCACGCTCGCCTCGTCGCCCACGACGTCGAGGACCTGGCAGCCCCGGTCCGCGAGCATCGCCGCGTGCCGGTCGGCGCCGGCCGCCCGTGACAGCGATTCCATGAACGGCCTGCTCGCGTCGATGAGCGCTCGCTCGCGCTGCAGCAGTGCGGCCCGCTCGGCAACCGGGAGCTCGATCGCGCGCATGTTCCTGGGACTGCACCCGCCCTCGACCGAGCGACGCCATGCGCGGGCCACGTGAGGACGGACCGCACCATCGGCCACGGTGCCGGACGCGACGAATTGCTGCCACGCACGGCGGGTGGCCTCGACGTCCGTCTGCCCAGCGCGCTCGAGCAAGATCATCGCACCCCCGCGCGCCGAGGAGCACCGAGCGGCACACCGAGGCGCGGCGACACAACGTGAGTCCCCCGACCCGATGCGTAACGGACGCATCGTCCGGCATCATCCGCATTGACGCCGGGCCAATGGGTCGGACTCGTCTGCCGGATCGTTCGTTGTCCAGCGAACGCTGTACGCCTCGCCGCGTCCTGCCAGCCCTCAGTCCACGAGCTTGTGCTGGATCGCGTAGCGCGCGATCTCCACGCTGCTCTTGAGGCCCAGCTTGGTCGCGAGGCGCGCGCGGTACGTGGCGATGGTCCGCTCGCTGAGCCCCAGCTCCGCCGCGATCTCCTTCAAGCTCCGACCCAGGGCGACGAGGCGGAGGACCTGCAGCTCCCGGTTGGAGAGCATCTCGTGCGGCGGCCCGGCGATCTCGCCGCGGACGGCGCTCGCCAGGCGCTCCGCCAGCGCGGGCGTCACGTACTTCCCTCCCTCCAGCACCTTGCGGACGGCCGCGACGAGATCCTTCGCGCCCGCCGCCTTCGCCACGTAGCCCCGCGCTCCCAGCCGCAGGCAGCGAACGGCGAACTCCTCCTCGGCGTAGGCGCTGACGACGAGGACGTGGGTGCGAGGACGCAGGCGCTGGAGATCCGTGAGCAGGCCGAGGCCATCGCGGCCGGGCAGGTTGAGGTCCGCGATGACGAGGTCCCAGTCGCCGCTCGCGACGCGCGTGAGCGCTTCCTCGGCCGAGGAAGCCTCGGCGATGTCCGCGTCGGCGAACGCCGCCGCGAGCACGCTCTCGATGCCCTTCCGTGTCAGCTCGTGGTCGTCGACCACCAGGATACGCGCCATCTCCCGGCCCACCCACCCATCGTCGCCGTGCGTCCGACGCTGCACGACGCGTCGCGGCACCGCGATCGGCGGCGTCCGGCAGCTCGCCCGCCCTCTCGCTGCGAGCTGCCGGGCGCCTAGCACAAGGGCGCTCGTTCTCACGCCCGGGCACTTTCGGCTGGAGCCTACAACACGCGCGCTCCTCCCCCGCGCGCGTTCCGTGCGTCAAGCGTCGATTTCAAACGAGCGCCGGCGCTGCGTCGAGCGAACGCTGTATCCTGGCGTCGCCGGTTCGACGGTGGCCGCTCCTCCATGCCGCGGGTTGGCGCTGCCGGTTCTCGTCGGACCCGGGCCCTCGAACTCCGAACGGCTCCTCTCATGAGATGAACACACACCAGGCTCAGTCCGGAACGACGCTCCGTTCACCGGCCGTAGGTGGCGCGAGCTACCGTCGGCGCTCACGCAGGCGCGCTATCCCGACCGCGACCCGGTCCACCCGACCCGCTCCAGGATCTCCACGAGGTGCTGGACGTCCACCGGCTTCGCCAGGTGGTCGTCGAAGCCGGCCTCGATCGCCGCTCGCCGGTCCTCCGGACGCGCGTAGCCGGTGAGCGCCACGAGGAACGGGGCCCGCCCCGCCTCGGCCCTGATCCGGCGGGCCACCTCGTAACCGTCGAGCCCGGGAAGCCCGATGTCGCAGAGGACGACGTCGGGGCGCATCTCCATCGCACGGGCCACGCCGCCGGGTCCGTCGTGCGCCACGGCGACGTCCTGGCCCTTCATCTGCAGGACATCCTTGAGCGTCTCGGCGTTGTCGAGGTTGTCCTCGACGACGAGCACCCGCAGGCTCGGAAGCTGCAGAGCCGCGCGCCGCGGCAAGACGATCTCGAGCGGGATCTGCGCGGCCAGCGGCAGCCAGACCGCGAACTCGGAGCCGCGCCCGATCCCGGCGCTCTCGGCCGTGACGCGCCCACCGTGCAGCTGCACGAGGCCCTTCACCAGCGCGAGGCCGAGGCCGAGCCCCCCTGTGCTCCGGTGCAGGGTGCGGTCCGCCTGCCGGAAGGCCTCGAACACGTGAGGGAGCGTCTCGGCGTCCATGCCCACGCCGTCATCCCGGACACGGAGTGCCGCCGAGGGCCCGTCGCCCTCGACGGAGACCGCGACGTGTCCGTGGGCTTCCGTGAACTTCGCGGCGTTCTGGAGGAGGTTCCCGACGATCTGCGTGATCCGGCCCGGGTCGGCGTCGACGCAGTGGGGCCGCCCGTCGACGTGCAGGTTCAGCTCGATGTCCCGGGCGGCGAACACCGCCTGGTGATCCTCTACGGCGCGCCGCACGACCTCCGCCAGCTCGACCCTGGTGCGGTGCAGCTGGATCTTGCCGTTCGAGATCCGCGTGACCTCCAGGAGATCGTCGACGAGGCCGGTGAGATGGCTCACCTGGCGCGCGATCACCTGCCGTGCGCGCCGGGCGGGCTCGGCCAGAGGATCCCCGTGCTCGAGGAGGTACAGCGCATTGGAGATGGGGCCGAGCGGGTTCCGCAGCTCGTGCGAGAGCATGTTCAGGAACTCGTCCTTGCGGCGGTCGGCGTCGCGCAACCGCTCCTCGCTCTCGCGCGTGGCCTCCAGGACCGACCGCGCCACGCGCTCCGATTCGGCCAGCGCCTCGGCGCGCCTGCGCTCGGTGAGATCCGTGGCCAGCAGGCACAGTACCCGGCGCCCGCCCTCGCCGACGGCGCTCACGGAGACGTAGGCCGGCACCTCGCCGCCCGAGCGGGAGCGCAGCGCGACCTCGCCCTTGCTCTCCCCGTGCGCGGCTCGCCGGAGGAGACCGTCGAGCGCCCACCGGCTCGCGGCCGCAACGCACGTCCTGAGGGAGCTGCCCATGACCTGGTGCGGCGGCGCCTCCAGCATGCGCGCGAAGCGCTGGTTGCAGTACAGGATCGTGCCGTCCTCGGCGACGGTGGCCGCGCCCTCGCTCATCCCCTCCACGAGCACGCGGTAGGCGCTGTCGGCCCCCTCCAGCGCGAAGACCCGCGGGCCGTCCGGCCCCTCGACGACGAGCGAGTCCACCTCCCCGGTCCGGATGGCGCGCAGCGTCTGCTCCGCCTCGTCGAGCCGGCAGCGGAGCTCCTCCAGCTCCTGGTCCCGCGGTGAGCTGCTCTCGCGCGCCATCAGGTCCTCTCGCGCAGGTCGAGCCCGAAGAGCACCCCCTCCACCCTGGCGAGGTTCCCGATGTAGCGCCGGATGGGCTCTGGCAGGACCTTGATGAGCGTGGGCGTCGCGACGATCTGATCTCCCCTCGCCAGCGCCGGGAGCTGGCGGACGTCGATCACCTCCAGCTCGTAGCGACCGGCGAGGCGCTGCTCGCACAGCTCTCGCACCCGCTCGATGGCCTGCCGCGAGGTGAGCGTCGCCCCGGTCACGTAGAGCTTGAGGACGTAGCGCTCCGCGGCTGCAGGGGCGCCGTTGCCGCTCGTCTCCGCGCTCATGTCCCGGTGCTCCCGAGCGGGCGCAGATCGAGCCCGACGAGCACGCGCTCGTCGTTGGACAGGTCGCCGATGATCTTCCTGACGGGCATCGGCAGCGTCCGGACGACGGTGGGCAGCGCGACGATCTGATCGGTCCGGGCCGCCTGCGGATCCCTGAGCACGTCGACGACGTCGAGCCGGTACCGCCCGGCGAGGTGCTCGTCGCAGATCCGCCGCAGGTTCACGAGCGCCCTCGCGCTGCGCGCGGTCTGCCCCGCGACGTAGAGACGCAGCTGCCAGGCGAGGCACGCCTCGCCGGCGGGCTCCCCGCTCGCGGGTGGCGCCGCCAGGCCCTTCACGCCCCGCTCCTCGCCGCTCATGCCGCGTTCCCGGCCCCGTTCCTCGGATTGGCGAACGCCTGGCGGCTCTCCAGCATGCGTCCGCGATCGGCCTCGACGACGTCGCGCCGGCCCTCCCCTTCCTCGATGGAGCGCTCGAGCTCCGCGTCCTCGGCATCGAACTCGTCTCGCAGCGCTGCGATCTGGCTCTCCAGGCGCCGCCGCCGCCGCTCCCGCAGCGCCTTCTTGCGCGCGACGTCCTGGGAGGCGGCGAGCGCGGCGGCCCGGTCCTCGGCCTCCTTCGCCAGCCGGGCGGAGCCGGTGAGCACGCCGGCCGTGCCGAGGTAGGTGTCGGACACGACCACGCCCTCGTCGGTCAGCCGGAACTCGCTCGTCTGGTTGGAGTGGGCCATGCCGCGCGACTTGACGATGGAGAGCGTCCGGTTCCGCTCCCCGCCGCTCCGCACCACGTCGAGCACGAGCCAGCTGTCGATGAGCGAGGAGATGCCCACCTCGGTCGCCTCGGCCTCGGAGCCGCCGGTGGTGAGGCTCGTGAAGAAGCAGGTGGTGCCGCGCATCTTCAGGAAGTCGATGAGGCGCGTCATCATCGACTGGGTCTCGAGGCCCGTCCCGACCGAGACCAGGTTCGTGATGGGATCGACCACCACCACCCGGGGGTCGAACTCCGTCACGACCTTGTGGATGGTGACGAGGTGGCGCTCCAGGCCGTGCGCCGTCGGCCGCGCCGCGAACACCTCGAGGAGCCCGCTGCGGAGGTGCGGCTCGAGGTCGACGCCGATCGACCGCATGTTGCGCACGAGCTGTTCCCGCGACTCCTCGTACGCGAAGTACAGGCAGCGCTCGCCGCGCTCGCAGGCGGCGCGCGCCAGCAGGGCCGCGACGCTGGTCTTGCCCGTTCCGGCGGTGCCGGAGACGAGGATGGTGCTCCCCCGGAAGAACCCCTTCCCTCCGAGCATCTCGTCGATCCGCTCGACGCCGCTGGAGATGCGCTCGGTCGAGACCTGGTGGGTGAGCCCG
>DASTGH010000576.1:0-2553 GCA_035719345.1 Anaeromyxobacteraceae bacterium | reverse complement strand
GCGCCCGCGGAGCTCGGCCGGCTCGCCGCGCTGGGGGTGGACGCGGTCATCACGAACCGGCCGGCCGTCGCGCGCGCAGCGCTCGACGCCGGCCGGTCGCTCGATGCGGAGCGGCGATAGCCCGACGCTCAGGCCGCGCCGAACGCGTGCCGCGGGCCGGCGAGCTCCTTCGAGATCTTGTTGTACGTCCCCATGACGAGGATGGACGGGGTGTGCACGTGGCGCGGGTGGGGCTAGAGTCGCGCGACCACCCGGAGCGCTCCATGACACGCCTGCTCGCGACCGCCTACCTCCTCGTCCTCTGCGCCCCCTTCCTCGAGGGCTGCCGCTGCCCGGTGGTGCCCTCGGGGCACAGCGCCATCGTCTTCGAGACGCTCGGCGGCGGCACGAGCCGCAAGACGCTGGGCGAAGGGATGCACGTCATGCCGATCTGGAACAGCACCATCTCCTACGACCTGCGCGTGCGGGAGATGAAGGAGACGCTCTCGGTGCTCTCCAGCAACGGGCTCGCGCTGCGGGTGGACGCCAGCGTCCGCTTCCGGCCCGAGGCGGGCGAGCTGTTCGAGCTGCAGACGCAGATCGGGCCCAACTACGCCGACGTCGTGATCGCGCCGGTGGTCCGCTCCGAGGCGCGCAAGGTGTTCGGCCGCTACGCGCCCGAGGAGATCTACTCGACGAAGCGCGAGGAGATCGAGCGCCAGATCTACGACGAGGTGCAGAAGTCGCTCGCCGGCAAGCACGTGGTGGTGGAGGCGGTGCTGGTGCGCGACGTCGAGCTGCCGGAGGCCATCAAGAACGCGATTGCGGACAAGCTGGCGGAGGAGCAGCGCTCGCAGAAGATGCGGTTCACGCTCGACAAGGAGCGCCAGGAGGCGCTGCGCAAGCAGATCGAGGCCGAGGGCACCGCCAAGTACCAGAGCATCGTGCGGCAGGGCATCACCCCCGAGTTCCTGCAGTACAAGGGGATCGAGGCGACGGCCCGGCTGGCGGAGAGCGCCAACGCCAAGGTGGTGATCATCGGCGCCGGGAAGGGTGGGCTTCCCGTCATCCTGCAGCCCTGAGCCCTCGCCGGGCGCCGAGCCCCGCGGCGTGGGCTCGGGACAGGGCGTGCGGGACGGGGGCCCGACCCCCGGGCGGCGTTGCCGTGCACCATCGGTGCGGCGGAGCTTTCCCGCGGGCGCCGCGCTCGGCGGCGGGTGGAGGCGGGCATGGGGAGCGGTGCTCCCGTGGGGCGCGCGGCTCGCGCCCTGGCGGTGGCGTGGTGCGCGCTCGCGGCGCGGCCGGCGGGGGCGGTGACGGCGCCCGCGATCGGGCTCATCGGCGGGCCGGACGCGCTCTCGACCGTGGCGCAGCGGCACGTGGTGCGCGTCGCGCCGCCCGGGCACGCGCCCGTGCACCTCGTCGCGGCGCAGAACGAGTTCGGCGGGACCCCCGACGCGCCGGGCGGTCTCGGCTGGTGGCGCAGCGACGACGAGGGCGCGAGCTGGTCGTTCCGGCGGGTCATCCTCCCCGGACCGCTCCATCTCACCGCCGACCTGGCGGTGCTCGGCACGGACGTCGCGGCCGTGTACGGCTACGACACGACCGAGACCGAGTTCCCGCCGGACGGCGCCGACCCCGACCGCACGGTCGCGTTCCAGTGGTGGCGCTGGGACGGCGCGGACGACTTCGCGCCCGGGCCGCTCGTCACGGTGGCGCGGCCGCCGCCCGGACAGGCCTACCACCGGCCGGAGCTGGCCGTCGACGGTCGAGGGCGGATCTGGATCCAGGCCTGGCTGCGCGATCCCTGCGCGTTCTGCGGCGACACCGCCCTGCAGTGGGTGAGCACGGACGGCGGCGCCACCTTCGCGGCCCAGGGGGAGCTGGCGACCGCGCCCGAGCTCGGCGGAGGCCGGCTGCTCGCCGCCGGCGGGAAGCTCCTCTTCCTGTGGGGCGACTATTCCTGGGACGACCCGGCGCAGGTCCGCGTCCGCGACGACGGCGATCCGCTGGGCGCGTGGGGCGCGCCCGCCATCGCCTTCCCGGACGGCGACCCCATCTACCACGGCGCCGCCATGAACGCGGTCGCGGACGGCGCAGGCGGCGTCCACGTCGTCTACAAGGACCAGTTCCAGCAGCTCTGGTACCGGCGCTGGGACGGCGCCGGCTTCGGACCGAAGACGCTCGTCGACGCGGGCGGCGACTGGGCGGCGCAGCCGGCGGTGACGCGCGCGGGCGGGGACCTGTACGTCTTCGTGAACCACCCGCTCGTGCTCGGGGTCGCGCACGAGCTGCGCCTGTACCGGCTCTCGCGCGACTTCGCCAGCTTCGACGTGCTCGACGACGTCCTCGACTTCAAGGGCTACCCGAGCGCGCCCGAGGTGCTGCCCGACGCCGCGCCGGAGGTGGTCTGCGCGTTCGGGCGTGGCTTCTGGGACCCGGTCGTGCGGCTCGCGGTGGCCCGCGTCGCGGTGGATGGTGCCGCGCCGCCGCCCTCGCCGCCGCCCGATCCCGCATCGTCGCGAGCTTCGGGTAGACCAGGTCCTCAGGCTTCCTGTTGCCAGCCCCGATCTC
>DASTGH010000575.1:0-3439 GCA_035719345.1 Anaeromyxobacteraceae bacterium | reverse complement strand
GCGAGCTGCCCGCGGTGCTGGCCGCGCTCGACGCCGCGATGCGGTAGGGAGAGCCATGCCGATCGCCCTCGCCGTCCTCGAGCGCTGGCTGCCGCCGCAGCTGCTCCGGTCCGGACCGCTCGACATCGCCTGGTGGCAGTGGCTCGCCATCCCGGGCGTGCTCGTGCTCGCCTGGATGGCGGGCAAGGTCCTCGGCTGGGCCACGCGGCGGATCCTGGGCCGGCTCGCCGCGCGCACCACCACCCGGTGGGACGACGTCCTGCTGGCACGGCTCGGTGCCCCCCTCACCTTCTTCTGGTCCATCGCCGCCGCCTGGCTGCTGAAGATGCCGCTCGAGTTCAGCGCGGCGGCGGAGGCGCGCGTCGACCGCGTGCTCCGGGTCGCGGTCGTGGCGACGCTGTTCTGGGGCGGCGTGCGCGCGGTGGACGTGGGGTTCCTCGTCCTCGCCGAGACGCCGACGGCGCGGGCGAGCGGCATCGGGCGCGGGCTCCTCCCCATGCTCCGCAAGGCCACGCAGATCGCGGTGCTGGCCATGGCGGTCGTGGCCGTCCTCACCGACCTCGGCTATCCCGTCGCCAGCCTCCTCGCCGGCCTCGGCATCGGCGGCCTCGCGCTCGCGTTCGCGGCGCAGAAGACGCTCGAGAACCTCTTCGGCTCCATCTCCATCAGCATCGACCGCCCGTTCCAGGTGGGCGACTTCGTCAAGGTGGAGGGCGGGCTGCAGGGGACCGTCGAGGACCTGGGCCTGCGCTCCACCCGCATCCGGACGCTGGACCGCACGGTGGTCACCGTCCCGAACGGCAAGCTCGCCGACCAGCGCATCGAGACGTTCGCTCCCCGCGACCGGTGCCGGCTCAACTTCACGATGGGCCTCGTCTACGCGACGAGCGCCGCCCAGATGCGCGAGGTCCTGGGCGGCGTCGAGGCGCTCCTCCGTGGACACCCGAGGGTCTGGCCCGAGGGGATCAGCGTGCGCTTCGTCGGGCTCTCCGCCTCGACGCTCGACGTCGAGCTGGCGGCCTGGTTCGACACCGCCGACTGGAACGAGTTCCAGGCCATCCGGCAGGACGTGCTCCTCGCGGTGATGGAGGTGGTGGAACGGGCCGGCACCGCCTTCGCGTTCCCGACGCAGACGATCGAGCTCGCCGGAGAGGGCGGAGACGGGGTGCCCGCCGCCGGGGGCGAGGGCGAGCGGGCGCCGGCGCGGCGGCCGGGTTGAACGTCACTCCTGCAGGGTCAGCCGCAGCGAGCCCCAGGCGTCGGGCGGGAGCGGGTGGCCGTCGCGCGTCCGGAAGCGGCAGGTGGCGACGGCGCGCGCGACCGCGACCGCGGCCGCGTCGTCGTGGAACGCGACCGCCTCGAACCAGCGCGCCGGTCGGCCGTCGGGGGCGAGCGGGAAGCGCAGCTCCACCGTCCCGGGAACGAGCGTCTTCTCCTTCGTGATGCGCGCCAGGGAGTCTCCGAGGCAGTGGCCGTCCTCGGGCAGGACCGGCACCATCGTCCCCGCCGGCGGGGCCGCGCCGGACGCGGGCGACGCCCCCGAGCAGCGGCCTTCGACGCACGCCGGCGCCGCGTCGCGGCACGCGGGCTGGACGACGACGCTCTCGAGCGCGGCGCAGGCCTGATCGGCGCCGGCCCGCAGCTCGCGGAGGAGGTGGCGCGCGTCGGAGGTGCCCACCCAGGCGTCGCAGGCGCCGGTCTCGTACTGGCCGCCCCGGAGGCAGTCGGCGTCGCGGGTGCAGGCAGAGGCGGCGCGGGCGCGCTCCAGGTTCTGCGAGCGGCGGGCGGCGCACACGGCGGCGTCGCCGGGCGCGGACGCGGCCGCGAGGTCGGGCTCCCAGGCCGCCGGAGGAGGCGCCGGCGTCCGGTGCTGGCAGGCGAGGAGCGCGAGGCCTGCCGCGAGCGCCGCGCGTGTCGAGGTGTGCCCCATCGGCGGGGGAGGGTATCCGCAGTCGGACCGACTTGAAATGGCGGATATGGCAGGGGGCCCGGCGGCGTATCATCCGTCGGGAGGGACCTTCGATGCCCCCACGCACCGTCGTGCTCGCGCTGCTCGCCGCGGCGAGCTGTGGCGGGACGCCAGGTCCGGTCGCGGACGGCTCCACGACCGCGGTCGCGATCGGCGGCACGTCCTTCGGACCCATCGACACGAACTTCACCGCGGTCGAGGCCAGAGCGGCCGTGGAGAGCACGTCGCTCGTCTTCCCCGATGGGCTGACGCATTCATCACGGCGGCTGACGTGAGCGGCGCGCTCCTCATCACCCTGCCGGACGGAACCCGGGTCACGGGGACATTCACGGCACCGGTGAGCTGCGCGCCGCAGGTGACGCGGACCAGCCCGCTGTGCATGTGACGACGCTCGGTCGGCGACCGTCCACCCGATGCTCGCTCCCCCGCCGCCGCACGCGTCGGTGCGCACGTGCCAGGGTCCTAGTGGACGGTGACGGTCACCGAGAACGTGAGCGTCTCGCCGGACCAGGAGCGCACTGCCGTCGCGACGGCCGAGGTACCACCCGCGGCGACCGCCTGGAACTCGAACACGTCGGTCCCGAAGTTGCCGACTCCGGACCCCGCGGGAGGCGGCTGGTGGCCACTGCTCGTCAAGGTGAGGATCCCGGAGGCTGGCGGGCTCGCGAGGGTCCAGTTCGAGTATCCGCCGTCGCCGTGCGACGTCAGCGCCAGCGTGAGCTGCTCGCCCACGTCCATGACGATGGTGCCGCCGTTCGATTCCTCGCCGACCGCGACGATGCGGCCGTGCGACGAGCCGCCGCACGCCGCGAGCGCGAGCGCGATGCTCCACCAGCGGACGATGCGGTGCATGGCTTCCCCCCGAGCGAGCGACGCATGACGTTACCATCCGTCAGGCTCGTACGGAGAGGAGATGCGGTGTCGCAGAGGAACCGCCATACGTCGCGGCGCTTCCGCACGACGTTTCCGCAGTGACCGAGCACGGAGGCGCCGGTGAAAAGGCCGCGGGCGGCCAGGTTTCCCTGACCGCCCGCAGATGCTTCCGAATTGGTGGAGCTGATCGGGATCGAACCGACGACCTCTAGAGTGCGATTCTAGCGCTCTCCCAGCTGAGCTACAGCCCCATGGAACCCGAGCCCCCCGGGTCGCGAGGGGAGCGCTAGATAACGGTTCCCCGCGGCGGGTGTCAAGGTCCGTGGCCGTCGGCCGCGGCCGCGTGGCGCAGCGCGCCCGGCGCTCGCACGGTCGGTGCGGCGAAATCGTGTAGGTGCTGGAAACACCTGAGGATCGCCGCGCCGGAAGGTCTTTGACGCACCCCGGTCGGCCTGCTATTCCGGAAGCCTCCCCATGCCCTCCGCCCCACTCCCGCCCGCGGAGCTCGCCAGCCTCGAGCACGCCTTCGCCGCAGACCCGTCCTCCGAGGCGTACCGGCCGCTCACCGAGGCGTACCTGGCCATGGGCCGCTTCATG
>DASTGH010000574.1:0-2349 GCA_035719345.1 Anaeromyxobacteraceae bacterium | reverse complement strand
GCCAGGCGCGCGAGCGGGGTCGGCCCCCCGCCGTGCTCGGCCGGGGCGGTGGAAGGCTTCGTGCTGTGGGGCATCCCTCGGACCTCCGCGGCCCGGAGCCGGTCCGGGTGCGCGTTGGCCCGAAGCTAGGGACGCGGCCGGCGATCGGCCATGGGCATGGGCGGGGCGGGACGGCCCCGCATCCCGTGCGAGAATGCCCCCGATGGCGCTCGCCGACCGGCACGGGCCGCTCGACCTCCTCGTGTTCCAGCTCCTCAACGGGGACGGCGGCGCGGCGCTCGACGCGGCGATGCGGGCGCTCTCCTCGCACGTCTTCGGGATCGGGTTCGGCCTGCTCCTGGTGGGGCTCTTGCTGTGGGTGAAGGGCCGCGAGGCGGCGCGCCCGCTGTTGGCGTTCGCGCTGGCGCTCCTCCTCTCCGACTTCGTCGGGTCGCACGGGCTCCGGCAGCTCGTGCCGCGCATGCGCCCCTGCTACGCCCTGCCCCCCGGGACGTTCCGGTGGCTCGCGCCGGCGGCGAACGTGCCGTCCCTGCCGAGCCTGCACGCCTCGAACTTCTTCGCGCTCGCGCTCGTGGCCACGCTGGGGTGGCGGCGGCTCGCGCCGCTCGCGTACCCGGTCGCGGCGGCGGTGGCGGTCTCGCGCGTCTACGTCGGCGTGCACTGGCCCACCGACGTGGTCGCGGGCGCGCTGTGGGGGACCCTCTCGGCGCTCCTCGCCTGGCGACTCTCCGGGCTCCTCATCCCCGGTGCGGGTGCCGGTGCGCGAGGAGGTGGGGCCGCTCCAGGCGGTGCGCCGCCATGAGCGCCTCGTCGCCCAGCACCTCCGCCGGGGCGCCCTCCGCCACGACGCGGCCGCCGTCGAGGACGTGCACCCGCGAGCACAGCTCGACCACGAGCTCGAGGTCGTGGGTGATGAGGAGGCGCGTGGGCCGGAGCGCGCCCACCCGGGCGATGAGCCCGCGGCGCGCGTGCGGGTCGAGGAACGCCGTCGGCTCGTCGAGGACGAGCAGGTCCGGGTCGGAGACGAGCACGCCGGCGAGCGTCGCGAGCCGCTTCTGGCCGGCGGAGAGGTGGCCGGGGAACCGGTGCGCGGCGGCGCCGAGGCCGAGCTCGGTCAGGACCTCCCCGGCGCGGCGCCGGGCCTCGTCCGGCGGCACGCCGGCCGCGAGCGGGCCGAAGGCCGCGTCCTCGAGCACGGTCGGCATGAACAGCTGATCGTCCGGGTTCGAGAACAGGAACCCCGTCTGCGCCCGGATCGCGGCCAGCGTGGCCGGCCCGAGCGCCAGGCCGCCGACGCGGACCGTCCCGGCCGACGGCGGGAGGAAGCCGGCCAGCACCGAGACGAGCGTGGTCTTGCCGGCGCCGTTCGGTCCGACCACCGCCACGCAGGCGCCCGGCTCGGCGCGGAGCGAGATGCCGCGCAGCGCGTCCGTGCCGTCGGGGTAGCGGAAGGCGAGACCCTCGACGTCGAGCGCCGCGCTCATCCCGCGCTCCCCGCCGGGCCGCCCGGCCAGCGCGTCCACGGCACGAGGCGCAGCGCCACGCAGGCCGCGACCGCGCCGGCGAGGACGAGCCCGTCGCGGGCGCGGAAGCGGGCCGGCGCGAGCGCGGGGAACGTCCCGTCGAAGCCGCGCGCCTTCATGCAGCCGTAGATCCGGTCGCCGCGCTCCCAGGTCCGCCACAGGAGCGACGCCAGCATGCGGCGGGCGGTGCGGGCGCGCGGGAGGCGGCGCGACGGCTCGCGCAGCGCTCGCGCCTCGGCCAGCCGGCGGCCCTCGTCCACGAGCAGGAAGAGGTACCGGTAGAGGAGCTGCACCTGGACGACGAAGGGGCGGGGCACGCCCAGCGCGCCGAGCGCGGCGAGCAGGCGCGGCATGGAGGTCGTGGCCACGAGCACGAGCGCCGCGCCGGCGCAGAGCAGGAAGCGGAGCGCGATGGAGAGGAAGGAGAGCACGCCGCCCGCCACCGCCACCCCGAGCACGGCGGCCCGGGGCGTCCGGTCGAGGAGCGGGTTGGCCGCGCCGACGAGCAGGGCGAACGGGCTCGCGGCGAGCAGGAGGCGCGCCACCGGCGCGGCGGGGACGCGGCCGGCGACGGCGAGCGCGAGCGGCAGCGCCGCGAGCGGGAGGAGGCCGCCCACCTCGTACTTGGGGAAGGAGGCGACCGACACCACGAAGGCGGCGGCGGCGAGGATCTTGGCGCGTGCGTCGAGGCGGTGGGCGGGGCTGTCGCCGTACCCGAGCCGGTCGATCCACCGGGCCGCGCTCTCGGTCATGCGTCGCGGCGCCGCGGCGTCGCGCCGGCGGGCGCGCGCAGCCGGCGCAGGCGGCGGGCGGCGAGCGCGAGCCC
>DASTGH010000573.1:0-5823 GCA_035719345.1 Anaeromyxobacteraceae bacterium | reverse complement strand
GCGGCCTGAACGCGTTCGGCGACCCGCCCGGAACGCGTTACCCGGCGGGCCCGCCGGTCGACCCCGACAGCCTGGAGCGGTACGGCTGGGTGCTCGATCACCAGCCCGAGATCGCCACGCGCTGTCTGGCGAGCCCGCCGTTCCGTTGAAGGGCGGAGCCCACCGTCCGGTGACGCGCGCGCTGCGGCGGCGCGCCCTCATCCGCTAAGCTCGCCACGGAACACGGGTCCCATGCGCCTCCTCGTCGTCGAGGACGATCGGATGCTGGGCGAGTCCCTGCGCAAGGGCCTCCGGCAGCAGGGCCACGCCGTGGACTGGGTCCAGGACGGCGAGGCCGCCGAGGGCGCGCTGGCCGGGGAGCCCTACGACGTCGTCCTCCTCGACCTCGGGCTCCCGCGCAAGGGCGGCATGGCCGTCCTGCGCGACCTGCGCGCGCGGCGGCAGCGGGTGCCGGTGCTCGTGCTGACCGCCCAGGACGCGGTGGCCGATCGCGTCGCCGGCCTCGACGCCGGCGCCGACGACTACCTGGTGAAACCGTTCGACCTCGACGAGCTGGCGGCGCGCATCCGGGCGCTGCAGCGCCGGAGCAGCGGCCGCGCCGAGCCCGCCCTGGTCCACGGCCGCCTCCGGCTCGACCCGGCCGCGCACGAGGTCACGCTCGACGGGGCGCCGGTGGCGCTCTCCGCCCGCGAGTTCGCGCTCCTGCACGCCCTGCTCGAGCACCCGGGGCGGCCGCTCTCGCGGACGCGGCTCGAGGAGCGGCTCTACGGGTGGGGCGAGGAGGTGGAGAGCAACGCCGTCGAGGTGCACGTGCACGCGCTGCGGCGCAAGCTCGGGCCGGAGTGGATCCGCACGCTGCGCGGCGTGGGCTACGTCGTGCCGAGGTCGCCGTGACCTCCATGCGTCGAACCCTGCTCGTGGCGCTGCTCGCGTCGGTGGCGGCGGTGACGCTGACGGCGGCGCTGCTCGTCTACCGCCTGGTGCGCGGCGAGATCGACGCCCTCTTCGACGACCAGCTCCGGCAGATCGCGCTCGCGCTGCGCAGCCAGTCCCCGGACCGCGGCGCGCTCGCCAGCCTGGGCCGGGAGCGCCTGGAGCTGGTCGTGCAGATCTGGACGCCCGACGGTCAGCGGCTCTACCTGTCGCGCCCGGACGCCGGCCTGCCGGACCTCGCCCGGCTCGGCTACGACACCGTCGACTCGCCGAGCGGGGCGTGGCGCGTCTACGCCGCCGAGCTGTCGGGGTTCGTGGTGCAGGTGGCACAGCCGCTGCGCGTCCGGCAGCGGCTGGCGGTGGCGGCCGCCACCCGGACCCTCACGCCGGTGGTGCTCATCCTGCCGCTGCTGGCGCTCCTCGTGTGGCGGACCGTGGGACGCGCGCTCCTGCCGCTCGACCGGCTGGCGGCGGCGGTGGCGGCCCGGAACCCCGGCACGCTCGAGCCCATCCCCGAGGGCGCCACGCCCGCGGAGGCGCTGCCGCTGGTGAGGTCGCTGAACGACCTGCTCCGCCGGCTCGAGGCCGCGCTCTCGGCGCAGCGCGCGTTCGTGGCGGACGCGGCGCACGAGCTGCGCACGCCGCTCGCCGCGCTGCACCTTCAAGTCCAGCTCGTGGAGCGGGCCCCGGACCCGGCCGAGCGCGCCGCCGCGCTCGCCGATCTGCGGGCCGGCCTCGACCGGACCACGCACGTGGTGCAGCAGCTCCTGACGCTGGCGCGCGCCGAGCCGGACGCGGCCGCGCGCCTCGCGGGCGAGCCGGTAGCGCTCGACGAGCTCGTGGCGCAGGCGGTGGCCGACCACGCCGTCCTGGCCGAGGCGCGGGCCGTCGACCTGGGGGCGAGCGCGGCCGAGCCCGGGGCGGTGGTGCGCGGCGACGCCGCGGCGCTCCGCACGCTCGTCGGCAACCTCCTCGACAACGCGCTCCGCCACACGCCGGGCGGCGGCCGCGTCGACGTCTCCGCCGGCCTCGCCGCGGGCGCGCCGTTCCTGGCCGTCGAGGACACGGGGCCGGGGATCCCGCCGGCCGAGCGCGAGCGGGTGTTCGACCGGTTCTACCGGCGAGGCGACGGCCCCGCCGGCGGCGCCGGGCTGGGGCTGGCCATCGTCAAGGCCATCGCCGACCGCCACGGCGCGTCGGTCTCGCTGGGAGAGGCGCCGGGCGGCGGCCTCTCGGTGCGCGTCGCCTTCCCCGCCGCGGCGGCGCCGCCAGCGCGCGGAGGGGGACGGTAGGACCCGCCCCCCTCCGCGTGATTCTTCAGCGTGCTGCGTTCACTTGACGCAGCCCGTGCTCGGCCCGACGCACAGCGGCCGCATCATCTCGTTGTCCTCGTGCGAGAGGATGTGGCAGTGCCACACGTACTGGCCCGGGATGTCGAAGAACGTCTTCACCCGCGTGATCTCGCCCGGCCTCGTCATGACGGTGTCCTTCTGGCCCGTCTCGTAGGGCGCGGGCGGCGCGCTGACCGTGCCCTTCTTCACGAAGGCCCACGGGTCCGCCGGGCAGCCCAGGGCCGTGGGCGTCGCCTTGCAGGTCGCCACCTGCGCGTCGTACGCGGCCAGGTTGAGCGGCGTGCGGTCGAGGATCTGGAACTCCGTCTGGTGGAGGTGGATGGGGTGGGCGTCCACCGTGCGGTTCACGATCTGCCACACCTCGACCGCCTGGCCCCTCGCGTCGAGCGTCACGTTCTCGGTGCCAGCCGCCATCCACGGGTGCGGACCCCAGGCGTCGCCGACCTGCGCCTCGGACGGGCCGGCCGGGTTGACGAGCGAGGCGAACTCGGTGAGCGTGACGGTCCGCGGCGGGTTCGTCGGCGTGAGGCCAGCGATGGGCCCGGGCATGAACGGATCGAGCGGCGGGCTGAGCGACACCGGGAGCGCCGGGTTGACGGTGGTCGCCGCCTTGACGTCGAACGCCATGACCTGGCCGGTCGTGCCCGGATCGGCCAGCGCCGCGCCCGAGACGTTGCCGCCGCCGTACGGCGAGTCGGGACCGACGTTCTCCAGGACGACGCGGGTGCCGACCGGGACCGCGGAGAAGTCGACGATCACGTCGTAGCGCTCGCCGGGGGCCATGACGAGCTGCTTCGTCGCGACGGGCGCGCCGGTGAGGAAGCCGCCGTCGTTGCCGATGACGTTGAAGGTGACGGGGAGCGGCTTCAGGTTCGCGTCCGAGAACGTGAGGATGAGCCAGCGCGAGTCGCAGCCGTTGAGCAGGCGCAGGCGGTACTTGCGCGCCTCGACCGGCAGCTTCGGCCAGGTCTTGCCGTTCACGACCATGAAGTTCCCGAAGAACTCGGGGTTCCAGTAGGGCGAGATGTCGGGCGTCGGCAGGTACGGCCCCGCGAAGCCATCGAAGAAGACGCGGCTCGTCGGGTAGAAGAGCGTGCCGTCCGCGTTGAAGGAGCGGTCCTGGATGAGGAGCGGGAGCTCGTAGGTGCCGTACGGATACTGGCTGGCGAGCCCGAGGGTCTGCTGCTCGTACGCGTCGCGGACCAGGTAGAAGCCGGCGAGGCCGGCGTAGACGTTGGCGCGCGTCATCCCGAGCACGTGGTCGTGGTACCAGAGCGTCGTGGCGCGCTGGTCGTTCCGGTAGAGGTAGGTGGCCGCGCCGGGGATGACCGGGACGCCGGGCGCGTTGCCGTAGTTCGAGCCCTTCGGGAAGTAGCAGCCCGCCGGCGTGCCGGCCTGGCTGCTCAGGTTCGTGCAAGCGGTGTAGCCGGAGGCCGGGAGGTACCACGCCTCCGGGAAGCCGTCGCTCAGCGGATCGACGTGCCCGCCGTGCAGGTGCGTGACGAGGGGAACGGGGCCGCCGTACGGCGCGGGCGTCGCCAGGAACTCGGGCCGCGTGTCGACCGGGCCCGCGGGGTTTGCCCAGTGCAGCGTCGGGTCGATGGTGAAGAGGTGGGGGACGGCCTTGCCGGCCGCGTCCACGAGCTGGTTCCGCCACGTGACCGCCGCGGGCGCTCCCTGCGTCACCTCGATCGTGGCCGCGGGCCAGCTGAAGCTCTTCGCCTTCGTGTCACCGTAGCCCCAGACCGGAGTGGGCGGGTACGGCGTCTTGAGCGGCTTGCCCGCCCCGTTCACCGTGGGCAGCACCTGCTGGACCTTCGGCCCCGCCGCGAGGTCGTAGTACGGCAGGACGACGTTGGTGCCGGTCGCCGGATCGACCGTCGTCAGCTGGCCCGGCGTGAACCGGGGCGGGATGGGGAGCTGCTCGGTGTACTTGGGGACGTTCGTCGGGATGAGCGTGCCGCCCGGCAGCGGGGCGGCGGCGGCGCTCGCCGCGACGGTGAGCGCGAGGACTGCGAGGAGCGACCTGATGCGGACCATTCTTTACCCTCCGTGTTGAGCCTTCCACCGCATCCGCCGACGCCGGACCGGAGCGCCACCGGGCGCTGCCGACCCACCTCCTTCGCGTCATCCCGCCGCCAGACGGGACGACGCGCACGACCACCACACCGGCGGATGCGACGCGCACGGTGCGTACCGCGACCCGGTCCCGACAAGCGGCCTCGCGTGGGTCGTGGGCCGCCGCGCAGCGCTGGCCATTTCCTGTCAGTGAATGCGGTCGCGCGCGTCCTCGGCTCAGCGGCTGGCGCGGCGATGGCGGTGCGATGCGATATTCACTCAGCGGAGATGAACGATCTCCCCGAACACACGTGGGAACGAGCGCGTGTCTCGATCCCGGACATCGATCCGACATTCACGTGGAGCGATGTCACTTGACGGTGAGTGACGCGAGGCGCGCTCGCCGCCGTTCGACTCCCACGTCCGCGCGACACGCGATCGTGGGACGGGACCGATCCTACTCGGCGGGTGGCCAGACGTACTTCCCGCCGACGTCGACGTAGCCGAGCTTCGTCCCGCCGGCCGGCGTCCGGGACTCGACCGCGGCCAGCCCGCCGGCGAAGTCGCTCGCGGCGTCGAACCGGGGGCCCGCCTTCGCGCCCTCGATCACGACCGCGCCCGACCGATCGATGAAGGCAGGCTGCGGCACCTTGGGGTCGCCGAGGAGCTCGACGCGAGCGCGGCCCTCGGAGAAGGGGTGGCAGACGCGGAAGCGCGTCGGGATGGCGAGCTTTCCGGTGCGGTCGGCGTAGCCGCAGGACCAGGCCGCCTCCCAGACCGGCGCCAGCCCGTCCACGAACTCGCCCCCGCGCGCGAACTGCGGCGGGATGACCGCCCGCCCTTCCCCGTCGACGTAGCCCCAGCGTCCCTCGTGCCTCACGGCGATGAGCCCGTCGGACACGCGGCCCACGTCGTCGTAGTCGCCCGGGAGGCGGCCTCGCGCGACGTGGTACAGCACCCAGCGCTTCCCGCCGCGGTGGCCGGTGGGCAGGGCGACGCCCGCGAATCCGCCGTGCACCGGGTACCCGGCGCGCAGGCCGCCCCCGAGCGCGGGGCGCCCGCTGCGGTCGAGATAGCCGCAGCCGTCCCGGTCGCAGGCGAAGGCGAGCCCCTCCGAGAAGTCGTCGGCCGAGATGAAGCGCGCCGGGATGGCGAGCTTCCCCTTCCGGTCGATGAACCCGATGGCCTCCCCGTCGCGCACCGCCGCCAGGCCGTCGGCGAACGGGCGGTGGACCGCTCCGGCCGGCTCTTGCGCCGGGACGAGCACGAGCTCGCCCTTCGCATCGACGTACCCGTGCTTCCCCTCGAGCACGACCGCGGCGAGCCCCTCCGAGAAGCGCTCGGCCCGGTCGAAGCGGGGGGAGATGGCGACGCGCGCCTCGCGGTCGATGTACCCCCACTTGCCGCCCCGCCGGACCGGGAAGAGCACGCGGGAGGCGGGCTCCTCCGGCGTCGCCGGCGCGGCCGGCTTCGCGCTCCC
>DASTGH010000572.1:0-2470 GCA_035719345.1 Anaeromyxobacteraceae bacterium | reverse complement strand
GTCGGCGACGCGCGCCATCTCCTGCTCGCAGGCGCGCGCCGCCGCGCGCTCGTCCGGCAGGCGCTTCGCCGCGTCGGTGCCCGGCTCGGCCCCCATCGACTGCTCGAGGTGGAGGAGCACGTAGCGGCAGCGGCCCGAGGGCCCGCGCGGGACGACGGCCTCGAGCGCCGCCGCCGGCTCGTCGAGTCGCGCGCGCAGCGCGCGCAGCTTCGCCGTGTCTTCGGCCCGGGCGGCTTCCGTCCCGAGCTGGTCGAGGTCCAGGCGCGCATAGCGCAGCTCGTAAAGGGCCTGGTTGACGAGCGCGATCTGCCGCATCGCCTCGACGGTCGCGTCCCTCGCCGCCTTCCACAGGAGCTGGTCGTCGCGCGAGCCCTCCGGCACCTCGTCGTGCGCCGCGGGGTGCGGGACGGCGCGCAGCTCCTCCGCGGCCGCGGGCCCGGCCGCGACGAGGACCGACAGGATCGACAGGATCGACAGGAGCGGCGCGCGACGTTCGCTCATGGTGAGGTCACCGCCCGTTCAGTTCGTCGGGGGCCAGACATAACGTCCCGCCGTGTCGACGTACCCGAGCTTCGCCGAACCGTCGTCGGCGAAGTCGGGCGGCCCGCCGACGCCCACGGCGGCGAGGCCGCTTTCGAAGTCGCCCGCCGCGTCGAAGCGCGGCTCGGCGGACGCTCCGGCCACGATGACCTTCCCGTCGCGGTCGATGAACGCGACGCGCTCGCCGTCGAGCGCGCGCTCCGAGAGGTCGACGCGCGCCCGGCCGTCGGAGAAGGGGTGGCACGCGGCGAAGCGCGCGGGGATCGCGAGCCGCCCCGAGCGGTCGACGTACCCGCACCGGCCCGTCTCGAAGAGCGTCACCGGCGCGAGCCCCTCTGCGAACCGGCCCGCGTCGTCGAACGCGTTCCGGATGACGGGCTTCCCCGTCGCGTCGACGTACCCCCACCGCCCGCCGACGCGCACCGGGGCGAGCCCCTCGGAGAAGTCGCCGCTCCCCTCGTAGACATCGGCGAGCCGGCGGCGCTCGGTCGTGACGAACGATGTCCGCCTGTGCGCCATCCCCATCGCGAGGATCACCGTGCCGAACCCGTTCCGGAAGGACGCGCCGCCCATGAACATGGGCGACCCGACGAACTTCCCCGCGGCGTCGACGAACCCGCATGCCTCACCGTTGCAGGCGAATGCGAACCCCTCGGAGAAGTCCTTCGCGGCGAGGAACGTGGCCGGGACGGCGAGCGCGCCGCTCCGGTCCATGAAGCCGATGCGACCGCCGTGCTTGATCGCCGCGAGGCCGCAGGAGAACGGGCGGTGGAGCAGGCCGGCGGGATCGTGCGACGGGACCAGCACGAGCGCGCCGGTCGCGTCGACGTACCCCAGGCGCGCGCCCTCCTTCACGCTCGCGAGCCCCTCCGAGAAGGGGCCTGCGCCGTCGAAGTGGGGCGGGATGACGACCTTCCCGCGGACGTCGATGTAGCCCCACTTCCCGTCCTGGCGGACGGGGAACAGCTTCGGGTCGGGCGCCGCACTGCGCGCGACCGCCGCGAGCCCGAGCGCCACTGCGCAGCAGGTGAACCGGTAGAGCCGCAAACGCATCGGTCTCGCGTTTCCGCCGCGGCCACCGCGGCGCGTCGATGATCGCCCCGCTCGGCGAGGCGATCAACCGTGCCGGCTGTTCCCCTGGAGGGGGCGCGTCAGCGCGCCGCGCGAGCGCGACCTCGCCGGGCAAGACCTTGCCATATCGCACGGATCGTGCTCGACCATGCGCCAGGTTCGGCGCCTCACGAGATGACGAACCTGATCACGAAGGGGATCTCCGTCGCGACGGGCGACGCGCCCACCTTCCCGGGCGCGAACCGGAACTCCCGGACGGCACGCAGCGCCGCCGCTCCCATGCCGTCACCGGGGTCGCGTACGACGATCGCCTCGGCGATGGAGCCGTCGCTCTCGATGGTCAGGCGGAGCTGCACCTCGCCTTCCTTGCCCTGGCGAAGGGCGTCCTTCGGGTAGTACCGTCGGATGTCGACGTCCCGCCGGTTGAGCACGCGGGGCGCTTCTGCGAGCTCCGACGCGGAGGCGAACCGACCTGCCGGGCGCGGCGAGGTCACGGCGCGCGAGACCCGGCCGCCCGAGGTGGACAGGGCCGAGCCGACCGGCACGGGGACCCCTCCCGGCGCCGACGTGCTCTCGAACGCGATCTCGCTCATCACGACCGCCGGCTCCTGGGCCGTCGCGAGCGACGTGCCTGCCACTGGCGAGGGCGCCGCGCGCTCCTCGGCCATGGGCTGCTCCGGGACCGCCGGCTTCGCCGCAGAGGCCATCCGGCGAGCGGTGCGCACCCGAGCGGTGGATGGCCGCGCCGGCGCGCTGGCCAGGTCCGGGGGCGGAGAGGCCACGCGCTTCTCGACCGTCGTCACCTCCAGCTGGACGCGCTCCGGCGCCGGAGGCGCTGCGCGGCGCCCCTGCATGTGCG
>DASTGH010000571.1:0-6135 GCA_035719345.1 Anaeromyxobacteraceae bacterium | reverse complement strand
GAGATCGGGGGCGGAGGGGTGCAGGAGGAAGCGGCCGGCGCGGTCGGCCAGCGCCCGGCGCGCCTCGTCGTCCTGGGGGACGAGCCGGCCGTGCGCGTCGATGTCGAGGAGCGTGGGCACGGCCCGTCAGCGCGCCTCGTCCCGCCAGCCGCCGTTCTTCGACCAGTCCAGCTCGTCCTCGATGGTGAAGCGGAGGAGGTCGGGCAGCTCGCGCGGCGCGACCGGGAGGTCGAGGCGCCGGCCGTTCACGAAGAGCGTGGGGGTGCCGCGCAGGCCGCCGGCGCGAGCCTCGGCCTGGGAGGCGGCGATGCGCGGCCGGTTCCGTCCCTCGGCCAGCGCCTTGCGCAGGTCGGCCGGGTCGCCCCCGAGCGCCTCGGCGTGGGCGGCGAGGTCGTCGTCGGAGAGCGCGTGCGGGGACTCGAACAGCCGGTCGTGCATCTCCCAGAAGAAGCCCCGGTCGCGGGCCCACTCCGCCGCCAGGGCGGCCTCGGCCGCGCGCGCGTGGGAGGGCAGGGGAAAGGGCTTGTAGTAGAGCTTCACCTGCTTCGCGTTCTCCTGGATGAACCGCTCCAGCTCGGGCCGGAGCTGCTGGCAGTAGGGGCAGGCGAAGTCCGAGAACTCGACCACGGTGATGGGCGCGGCCGGGTCGCCGAGCGGGGGCCCGAAGTCCTTCACGTCGAGGCGCGCCCGCTTCGGCTTGTCGAAGGCGGCGTAGTAGTCGGTGAGCGCGCGCAGGATCTCGCCCTGCTGCAGCCCCTGCCCGGCGAGCCGGGCCGCCAGCGTCACCATGCGCGGCGCGTGCTTGCAGCTGCGGTGCTCGCGCAGGCATCCACCGAGCGTGTGCGGGCACCCGCAGTGGCAGAACTCGTCGGCGACGACCTTCCCCAGCACGGTGCGCTGCGACTGCGTCAGCGCGCTCACGTCCACGCCCGGGAACTCGTCGCCGGCGGCGTCGCCCTGCGGGCGCGCCGGAGCGGCGACGAGCGCCGCGGCGGCGGCGAGGGCGAGGTGGGCGCGTGCCATGGAGCTGCCTCCGGAGGCGCCGGATTCTAGGTGCGGGCGGCACGAGCGGCAAGGAAGGTCCGGACGGGCGCGCCCGACGAGGAACTTGGGGCGCGGCGGCGCCGGCACGATAATGCCCCGCTCGCGCCCGCCGACGGGCGCAGGCGGCACAGGAGCCCACATGCGCGTCCACCTGCTCGCCCTCGCCGCCGCGCTCCTCGCCGCGCCCGCGGCCGCGCGCGCCGACCTCGAGCTGCGGCTCGAGCTCTTCGACGGCGCGGGCGGCGCGCCCGCCAGCCTGAGCCTGGGCGTGCCCCAGCTCGAGGCGCCCGGCGCCCCGGCATTCGCGGCGCAGAAGAGCGGCGGCGGCGGCCTCCGGGTCGACCCCGTCCTCTGTCTCATCCTCGGCTTCATCCCCGGGTTCGGGATCGGCCACCTGCTCGCCCACTCGCCGCAGTGGCCCATCTGGCTCGTCGTCGACGTCCTCCTCGCCGCCTTCGTGTGGGGACCGTTCTTCTACTGGGACACGCGCCCCAGCTACTTCCCCATCTTCGCCGTCGTGGTGGTGCTGGAGCGCATCTTCGAGGGCCTGTCCGCGTACAAGGCGGCGGGCGGGAGTCCCCTGCTCCGCGAGGGGCCCGGCTGGAATGCGCTCTCCCCCACCGCGGTGGCGCTCCCGGTGGGCGCGCGCGGCTCGCCCTTGCATTGAAACGAGGGCTGCGCCCTCGCCCCGCCGGCGAAGCCGCCGGGGCCCCACTCCTGCTCGGCGGGTCCCATGCACGCTCGCGAGCCGCTCCGCGGCCCTTCGCTCGCGTGCCCCGCCCTGCGGGGCTCCGCCCCGCCCCGCTGCGCGGGGTCCCACCCGGCCGCGACGCGCGTGTACGCGCCGCCGGGCGGTTGGCGCCCGGGCCGGGGTTCACGTAGATCCTCGCCCGTGCGCCACGGCGACGAACCGCGCGAGCGCGGCGCGATCCACAAGGACCCGGGCGGCCGGATCCAGGTCGCGCTCGTCTACCCGAACGTCTACCGCGTCGGGATGGCGAACCTGGGCGTCCACGCCGTGTACCGCCTCCTCAACGCGGACGACCGGGTGCTGTGCGAGCGCGCCTTCCTGCCGGAGGAGGCCGGGGCCGCGCCGCGCACCGTGGAGTCGGGGCGGCCGCTCTCGGCGTTCGACGCCGTCGCCTTCTCGCTCTCCTTCGAGGAGGATCACCTGCGCGTGCTGGAGATCCTGGCGCGCGCCGGGCTGCCGCTCCGCGCCGCCGACCGCGGCGGGAGCCACCCCCTCGTCCTCGCCGGTGGCGTCGCCGTGGCCATCAACCCCGAGCCGGTCGCGCCCTTCCTCGACGCGGTGCTGGTGGGGGAGGGCGAGGTGCTCTGCCCGGCGCTCGCCGACGTGCTCGCCGCGGCAGGGGGCGGGCGCGGCGCGGCGCGGGCCGAGGCGCTGGAGCGGCTGGGCGAGGTGCCCGGTGTCTACCTGCCGTCGCGCTACGCGGTGGAGTACGCGCCGGCGACCGCCGGCGGCGGCGCGTGGGTGACGCGGTTCGAGCCTCGCGGCGGCGCGCCGGCGCGCGTGACGCGCCGGTGGGTCCGCGATCTCGGAGAGGTCTGCACCGCTCGCGTCGTGGACACGCCCGACGCGCAGTTCGGCGACCTGCACCTCGTGGAGGTCGCGCGCGGTTGCCTGTGGGGCTGCCGCTTCTGCGCCGCCGGGTTCGTGCAGCGGCCCTACCGCGAGGTGTCGCTCCCGGCGCTGCGCGCCGAGGCGATGCGCGGCGTGGCCGAGGGGCGCCGGGTGGGCCTGGTCGGGCCGGACACGAGCGATCACTCCGGGCTCGACGCGCTCACCTGCGCCGTCGCCGAGGCGGGCGGCGCCTTCAGCCCCTCCTCGCTGCGGGTGGAGGCGATCACGCCGGAGCTGGCGCGGCGCATGGCGGAGGGCGGCGAGCGCACCGTGACGCTCGCGCCGGAGGCGGGCACGCCGCGGCTGCGCGCCGTGCTCAACAAGGACTTCTCGGACGACGAGGTCGTCGCCGCGGCGGAGCACGCGGCCGCGGCCGGGATCCCCAACGTGAAGATGTACTTCATGTGCGGGCTCCCCACCGAGACGGAGGACGACGTCGCCGGCATCGCCGGGCTGGCGCTGCGGGTGCGCGAGGAGGTGCTCCTGCCGCGGGCGCGGGCGACGGGGCGGATGGGCCGCCTCGCGCTCTCCGTGAACCCGTTCGTCCCCAAGCCGTGGACGCCGTTCCAGTGGCAGGGCATGGCCGACCGGCGCGCGCTGGAGGCGGCGCGGAAGGCGCTCCAGCGGACGCTCCGGCCGAAGGGCATCGAGGTGGAGCTGGCGAGCCCGCGCGAGGCGTTCCTGCAGGCGATCCTGTCGCGCGGCGATCGCCGGGCGGCCGACCTGCTCGAGGCGGCGCTCGCCGCCGGCGGCGACCTCGGGCGCGGGCTGCGCGCCTGGCCCCACGATCCGGGGTTCTTCGCCACGCGCGAGGCCGGCGAGGACGAGGTCCTGCCCTGGGACTACCTCGACCACGGCGTCAGGAAGGAGGACCTCTCCCGGGAGCGCCGCCGCGGGCTCGCCGGGCGGGTCACGCCGCGCTGCCGGCCGGAGACGTGCCGCGCCTGCGGCCTCGAGTGCGGGGACGGCGCGGCGCCGTGACGGTGGAGGAGGCCATGGGCGAGGCACTCGCGCTCGCCTGCGCCGCGGCGGAGGCGGGCGAGGTGCCGGTCGGCGCGGTGGCGCTGTTCGAGGGCCGCATCGTCGCCGGGGCCGCCAACCGGCGCGAGGCGGACCGGGACCCCACCGCGCACGCCGAGCTCCTCGCGCTGCGCGCGGCCGCCGGGGCGCTCGGACGCTGGCGGCTCACCGGGGTGACGCTGGTCGTGACGCTCGAGCCCTGCGCCATGTGCGCGGGCGCGATGGTGCTGGCGCGCATCGACCGGCTCGCCTACGGGGCCGACGATCCCAAGGCAGGCGCGGCCGGCTCGCTCCTCGACCTGACGCAGGACCCGCGGCTCAATCACCGGTTCCCGGTGGACCGGGGCGTCCGGGCCGAGGAGTGCGGCGAGCTGCTGCGGACGTTCTTCCGCGCGCGCCGGGGGTGAGAATCGGGGCGAAAATCGCGGGCGCCATCCCGATTGCCACTTGGCGGGCACCGGGGAGATGGGCTAGATCCGCCCGCGGAGAGCTGGCCGAGCTGGTCGAAGGCGCCTGACTCGAAATCAGGTGTACCGGGAACGGTACCGGGGGTTCGAATCCCTCGCTCTCCGCTGAATTCCCCTTGAACCCTGGCCCGTCCAGGAGCAGTCCGGGAGAGGTGACCGAGCGGCCGAAGGTGCACGACTGGAAATCGTGTGTCCGGGGAACCGGACCGTGGGTTCAAATCCCACCCTCTCCGCCACGCTGAACGCCGTACCAGAGCCGGCCCAGAATCCTCGGGCGACGTGGGGCCCTTCGAACCCCGCCAGGCCCGGAAGGGAGCAACGGTAGAAGGTCCTCCGTGCGCCCGGGGATTGTGGGCCGGCTTCTTCTTTTCTCGGCCGGCGCGCGGCGCCGCGGGCCGGCCCGGAGCGGGAGCGCGGCTCCCGTCGAAATGCTATCTCTGGGAGGTCACACCCCCTCCCGGCACCTCATGAGCTACCTGGTCCTCGCCCGGAAGTACCGGCCGCAGTCCTTCGCCGAGATGGCGGGCCAGGAGCACGTCGTCCGGACCCTGGCCAACGCGCTCCGGAGCGGCCAGCTCGCGCACGCGTTCCTGTTCACGGGACCCCGGGGCGTGGGGAAGACGACCTCCGCCCGGCTCGTCGCGAAGTGCCTGAACTGCGTGAACGGGCCGACGGCCGAGCCCTGCGGCGTCTGCGCGCCCTGCGTGGAGATCGCGGAGGGGCGGGCGGTGGACGTGGTCGAGATCGACGCCGCCTCGAACAACGGCGTCGACAACGTCCGCGACATCGTCGAGGCCGTGAAGTACCGGCCGGCGCGCGACCGCTTCAAGATCTTCATCGTGGACGAGGTCCACATGCTGTCGACGGGGGCGTTCAACGCGCTCCTCAAGACCCTGGAGGAGCCGCCCGAGCACGTGAAGTTCGTGCTGGCCACGACCGACGTCCACAAGGTGCCGGAGACGATCGTCTCCCGCTGCCAGCGGTTCGACTTCCGCAGGCTCACCCAGGCGCAGCTCGTGGCCCAGCTGCGCAAGGTGGCGGACGCCGAGGCGCTGCGCGTCTCCGACGCCGCGCTCGCGCTGGTGGCGCGCTCCGCCGAGGGCGGCATGCGCGACGCCCTCTCCATGCTCGACCAGGTGCGGGCCGCCTGCGGCGACGAGGCGAGCGACGAGGCGGTGGCCGAGGCGGTCGGGGCCATCGACGCGGGCGCGATCGCGCGCCTCGGCGCGGCGCTCCTCTCGCGCGACGGGGCGGCGCTGCTCTCCACCGTCGACGCGCTCCACGCGCGGGGCCAGGAGATGAAGCGGGTGGCCGAGGAGCTGACACGCCACCTGCGCAACGTGATCGTCGCGAAGCTCGTGCCCCAGGCGCCGCTCGACCTCACCGATGCCGAGCGGTCCGAGGTGAGCACCCAGGCGGCCGCCGCCAGCGCGGCCCAGCTCACGCGCATCTTCGACCTGGTGCAGGCGTCGGCGCAGGATCTGAAGCAGTCCGAGCAGCCGCGCTACGCGTTCGAGGTGGCGCTGCTCGAGGCCTGCTTCCTCGCGCCCGGCGCCGACGTGCAGGAGCTCATCGCGCGGCTCGACGGGATGGGCGGGGGAGGCGGCGCGCTCCTCGTGGGAGGGACCCCGGGGTGCGCGGGGGGGACCTCGACCTCGACCTCGAACACGACCTCGTCCCCGACCTCGAACCGGTCCCCGTCCCCGAACCCGACCTCGACCCCGTCCCCGAACCCGACCTCGACCGCCCCCTCACCCCGACCCTCTCCCCCGCTTCGCGGGGGCGAGGGGGAGAGCCGTACGGCGACCGAGGCAAGCGGTGGCGGGCCCCGGTCCCCCTCTCCCGCGACAGCGGGAGAGGGAAGGGGAGAGGGCCCGTCCACTGCGCCCGCCGCCCGCGCCGCAGCCACCGACGACCCCTCCCTCCCCACCCCCGAGCGCTGGCGCCGCGCCGTCGCCGAGG
>DASTGH010000570.1:0-12356 GCA_035719345.1 Anaeromyxobacteraceae bacterium | reverse complement strand
AAGCGCCAGCACCTGGCGGTGCTGCACGTCGTCTCGCAGTACCTGCGCATGAAGGCGGACCCTTCGTACGACCCGGTCCCGCGCACCTTCATCTTCGCGGGCAAGGCGGCGCCGGGCTACGCCATGGCGAAGTGGATCATCAAGCTCATCAACTCGGTCGCCGACGTGGTGAACCACGACATCGACGTGCACGGCCGCATCCACGTCGTGTTCCTGAAGAACTACCGGGTGTCGCTGGCGGAGCGGATCTTCCCGGCCGCCGACCTCTCGGAGCAGATCTCGACCGCGGGCAAGGAGGCGTCCGGCACCGGGAACATGAAGTTCTCCATGAACGGCGCGCTCACCATCGGCACGCTCGACGGCGCCAACGTGGAGATCCGGGAGGAGGTCGGCGCCGACAACTTCTTCCTCTTCGGCCTGACCGTGGAGGGCGTGAAGGACCTGAAGCGGCGCGGCTACGACCCCTGGGAGTTCTACCGGCGGGACCGGGAGCTCAAGGCGGTGATCGACGCCATCGCCAGCGGCACGTTCTCCCCCGGGCAGCCGCGGCTCTTCCAGCCGGTGGTGGACACGCTCCTCAACGGCGGCGACCCCTACCTCTGCCTCGCCGACTTCGGCGACTACGTGCGGTGCCAGCAGGAGGTCTCGCAGGCGTGGCTCGACCCCGAGCGCTGGACGCGGATGGCCATCCTCAACGTGGCGCGCATGGGGAAGTTCAGCTCCGACCGGAGCATCCAGGAGTACGCGGACGACATCTGGAACGTGAAGCCGGTGAAGATGAACGGCGGCTAGGGAGCCGCCGGGCGGGCCGCCCATGACGGCACCTCGCTTCGACGTCGCCGTCGTCGGCGGCGGCCACAACGGGCTCGTCGCCGCCGCCTACCTGGCGCGCGCCGGGCGGCGCGTGGTCGTCCTCGAGCGCCGCGAGGTCCTGGGCGGCGCCTGCGTGACGGAGGAGACCTGGCCCGGGTTCAAGGTCTCCTCCGCCGCCTACGTCGTCTCGCTCCTCCGACCCGCCATCGTGCGCGACCTGGAGCTGGCGCGGCACGGGTTCCGCGTCCTCCCGCGGAGCCCGTCCTCCTTCACGCCGCTCCCCGACGGCCGCTCGCTCCTCCTCGGCCCGGACCCGAAGCTGAACCACGCCGAGGTCGCCAGGTTCTCGCGGCGGGACGCCGACCGGCTGCCGACGTACGAGGCGTTCCTGGAGCGAGTGGCGCGTGCCCTGGAGCCGCTGCTCGACGCGCCGCCGCCCGATCCGTTCTCGCGCCGGCCCATGGAGCTCCTCCGCGCCGCCGCCGCCGGCCTGCGGCTGCACCGGCTGGGCCAGGACGGCCCTCCCGCCGTCGAGATGCTCACCGGCGCAGCGCGCCCCATCCTCGAGCGCTGGTTCGAGTCGGAGCCGCTCCGCGCCACGCTCGCCACCGACGCCGTCATCGGCGCGCTCGCTTCGCCCTCCACGCCCGGCACCGCCTACGTCCTGTTCCACCACGTCATGGGCGAGGCCGGCGGCGCGCGCGGGGTGTGGGGCTACGTGCAGGGCGGCATGGGAGCGCTCTCCGGCGCCATCGCCGCCGCGGCGCGCCAGGCGGGCGCCGAGATCCGCACCGGCGCCGAGGTGGCGCGCGTGCTGGTGGAGGACGGCCGCGCCGCCGGCGTCGCGCTCGCCTCGGGCGAGGAGGTGCGCGCCCGCGCCGTGGCGTCCGGGGCCGACGCCCACGTGACCTTCCTGCGGCTGGTGGGCGAGCGGCACCTGCCCGCCGACTTCGCCGCCGCGGTCCGGGCCATCGACCACGGGTCCGCCTCGCTCAAGATCAACGCCGCGCTCTCGGAGCTGCCCGACTTCCGCGCGGCCCCGGGGTCGGCGCCGGCGCCGCACCACCGGGGCACGATCCACGTCTCGCCCGACCTCGACCACATCGAGCGCGCCTTCCACGACGCGCTCCTGGGTCGGCCCTCGCGCGCACCGGTGCTGGAGGTGACGCTGCCCTCGGTCGTCGATCCGACGGTGGCGCCCCCGGGGATGCACCTCATGAACGTGTTCGTGCAGTACGCGCCCTACCGGCTGGCCGAGGGGACCTGGGAGGAGGAGCGGGAGCGCTTCGCCGACCGCTGCCTCGACCTCCTCGCCGAGTACGCTCCCAACGTGAAGCGCGCGGTGGTGCACCGCGAGGTGCTGGCGCCGCCCGATCTGGAGCGGCGCTTCGGCCTGACCGGCGGGAACATCTTCCAGGGGGCGATGGCGCCGAACCAGCTCTTCTTCCTGCGCCCGGTGGCGGGATGGTCGGGCCACCGCACGCCGGTCGACGGTCTCTACCTGTGCGGCTCCGCGGCGCACCCGGGCGGCGGCGTCCTCGGCGCGCCCGGCCGGAACGCCGCCGCCGTCATCCTGCGCGACCTGCGCTGACGCGGCGGCGAGGGGCGCGCCGGGGCCGCCAGCCGTGCGCCTCGAGCGAGACGCGGCCGCGCTCGTCCACGCCCACGCCCTCGCGCTCGAGGAGCAGGCGCTGCGCCGCGGCGCCCATCGGGTCGAGGATGGAGATGCCGGCCCAGCGCGCGGAGCGCTTGCCGAGCACGCGCTGCCACGGGACGCGGTGGCGGGTCCCGCGCAGCGCCGCCAGCGCGTACCCGACGTGCCGCGCCGCGGCCGGCCGGCCGGCGAGCAGCGCCACCTGCGCGTAGGTGGCGACCTTGCCCCTCGGGATGCGGCGGATCACCGCGTAGTAGGCCTGCCATCCCTTCGGGCCCATCATGGCGGCCGCCGGTCATTTCGAGCCTCGGCGTCACCCACGCCGCCATGATGGAGATCCGGCGCCTTCGGCGCCTCGAGCGGGGGGAGAAACTCTCCCCCCGCACCCCCCATCGCGTGCGTCAGCTCAGCTGGCAAGCGCGATCACTTTACAGCGCGGGTTTCACTTTACAGCCCCCGGCCCGGCGTTACCCTCTGCCGCATGAAGACCAAGACGAGGCTGCTCGCGGCGACGTCCGCCGCGCTGGTGCTCGCCGGCTGCGGGTTCCAGTCCATCCCGCAGAGCGACAACGCCGTGTCCGCGGCCTGGGGCGAGGTCCAGAACCAGTACCAGCGGCGCGCCGACCTCGTCCCGAACCTGGTCGAGACGGTGAAGGGCTACGCCACGCACGAGCGCGAGACGCTGGAGGGCGTGATGAAGGCGCGCGCCCAGGCGACCCAGGTCCAGATCAACGCCGACCAGCTCACGCCCGAGAATCTGAAGAAGTTCGAGGAGGCGCAGGCCGGCCTGCGCAGCGCGCTCGGCCGGTTGTTCGCGGTCGCGGAGAGCTACCCGCAGCTCAAGGCCAACGAGAACTTCCGCGACCTCCAGGTCCAGCTCGAGGGCACGGAGAACCGGATCGCCGTGGCGCGCAACCGCTACATCCAGGCGGTCCAGCAGTTCAACGACCTCGTGACGGTGCCGCCGACGAGCTGGACGAACTCCATGATGTACAAGAAGCAGCCGAAGCCTCAGTTCGCGGCGACGACGGCGAACGCGGAGCAGGCGCCGAAGGTCAAGTTCTGATGGCGGCGGGGCGCCTCGCGACCGCCGCGCTCGCGCTCGCGCTCGCGGTGCCGGCGGTCGCCCGCGAGGTCCCGGCGCTCACCGGCCCGGTGGTGGACGAGGCCGGGCTCCTCGACGCCGGCGACCGGCGCCGCCTCGAGGCGCTGTCGCGCGCCGCCTGGGAGCAGGGCGGCGAGCACCGCGTCCAGCTGCAGTACCTGCTCGTGAAGTCGCTCGGCGGCGAGGACGTCGAGGGCTTCGCGGTCCGCGTCTTCGAGGCCTGGAAGCTGGGGGAGAAGGGCAAGGACAACGGCGTGCTCGTGGTCGTCTCGCGCGACGACCGCAAGGTCCGCATCGAGACCGGCTACGGGAACGAGGGAGGCCTCACCGACGCGCAGTCGGGGCGCATCATCCGCAACGTCATCGCCCCGGCGTTCCGGGAAGGGCGCTACGGCGACGGGTTGATGCAGGCGGGCGTCCAGATCCTCTCCGCGCTCGGCGCGCTGCCGCAGGGCACCGCGCGCCGCGTGGCTCAGCCGAGCCCGCTTCACGGCCTCGGCACGCTGGCGCTGGTCGCGCTCCTCATGCTGTTCGTCTTCGGCAGGATGTTCTTCGCCGGCTTCGGTCCCCGCCGCAGGCGCTGGTACGGCGGCTGGGGCGGCCCGTTCGGCGGCGGCTGGGGCGGAGGCGGATGGGGAGGCGGCGGAGGCGGCGGAGGCTGGGGCGGGGGCGGCGGGGGCGGGTGGAGCGGCGGAGGCGGGCGCTCCGGTGGCGGCGGCGCGTCGGGAGGCTGGTGACCCATGCTCGACCGGTTCTTCGGACCCGAGGCGAAGGCGCGCATCGAGGCGGCGGTGTGCGAGGCCGAGGCGCGCAGCCTGGGCCAGATCGTCCCGGTCGTCGTGGAGAAGTCGGACGGCTATCCCGAGGCGCGCCACCGCGGCGCGCTGCTCGGCGCCGGCCTGGCGACGGTGCTGGTGCTGGCGCTCCGGCTGCCGCTGACGCTGGCGGAGCTGCCGCTGGTCCAGCTCGCGGCCGGCGCGCTCGGCGCGCTCCTGGCGCTGTGGGACCCGGTGGAGCGGGTGCTCGCCGGGCGGACGGAGCTCGAGCTCGCCGCGCGCGACCGCGCCGTGCGCGCCTTCCACGAGCACGGGCTGCACCGGACGGAGCAGGGGACCGGCGTGCTCCTCTTCGCCTCGCTCTTCGAGCGGCGGGCGGTGGTCCTCGGGGACCGCGGCATCCATGCGAAGATGGGCGATGCCGAGTGGCAGCGCACGGTGGACGCGCTCGTCGCCGGGATGCGCCGCGGCGATCCGGCCGGCGGGTTCTGCGAGGCCATCGCGCTCTGCGGCGCGAAGCTCGCCGAGCACTTCCCGCGCGCGCCCGGCGCGCCCGCGGCGCCGAACGAGCTCGCCGACGCGCTCAGGACCAGCAAGACCTGAGGACGTCCACACGCAATTGACAGCGCATCCGCTCGGGCGGATAAACCAGCCATGGCCACGAGGAGCGCCAAGGAGACCCCGCCCGGCAGCAAGGTCCGCCCGCGCGCCGCGCCGCCCGCGCGCCGGCCCGCCCGCGAGGCGGTCGAGGGGCCGCCCGAGGCCGCGCCCGGTGCCGCCACCGACCTCGCGCCCATCGTCGGCGCGAACCTGCGGCGACTGCGCGTGAAGCGCGGCCTCTCGCTCGAGAAGCTGTCGCGTCTCTCCGGCGTGTCGCGCGCCATGCTCGGGCAGATCGAGCTGGGCCAGAGCGCGCCCACCATCAACGTCCTGTGGAAGATCTCGACGGCGCTCGGCGTGCCCTTCTCGGGCCTCATCGGCCAGCGCCAGGCGGGCGGGGTGGTGGTGCTGCGGGGCGAGAGCGCGAAGTCGCTCACCAGCCACGACGGCACGTTCAGCTCGCGCGCGCTCTTCCCGTTCGACG
Organism: Anaeromyxobacteraceae bacterium; assembly: GCA_035719345.1. Classification (GTDB taxonomy): domain Bacteria; phylum Myxococcota; class Myxococcia; order Myxococcales; family Anaeromyxobacteraceae; genus Anaeromyxobacter_A. The sequence goes on along the minus strand of DASTGH010000570.1, from coordinate 6,924 downwards.
AGCCGCGCCGCGTCGAGTTCTACGAGCTGACGCTGACCGCGCGCTCCGAGGAGAAGGCCGACGCGCACGCGCCCGGCACGGTCGAGAACCTGATCGTGGCGCGCGGCGCCTGCGAGATCGAGGTCGAGGGCGGCCGGCACCTCCTGGCGCAGGGAGACGCCATCGTCTTCGAGGCCGACGCGCCGCACGTCTATCGCAACCCCGGCGACGCGCCGGCGGTCATGTACCTCGTGATGACGTACGCCGAGACGGTGGGATAGCGCGCGCTCGGGGGGGACCGTGGCCGACACGAGGGACCGCGTCCCCATCGGGCGCGTGCTGGTCCGGCGGGGCGTCGTGAACCTCGCCGCGGTCGAGGACGCGGCGCTGTCCAGCCCCGGCGGCGCGAGCCGCCTCTGCTCCAAGCTGCGCGACGCGGGCGCCTGCGACGAGGGCGACCTCGCCGCCGCGCTCGCCGAGCGGCACGGGCTGCCCGGCGTCGACCTCTCGCGGACCGTGATCGACCTCGCGGCGCTGGACCTCGTGCCGCGCGCGGTGGCCGAGGCCGACACCATCCTGCCGCTCTCGCTCGAGGGCGGGCGGCTCCACCTCGCCGTCGCCTCGCCCGAGCTCGCCGAGCGGCTGGTGGCCGAGGTGCGCTTCGTCACCGGCCGCGACGTGTCGGTGTACGTGGCGGTGCTCTCGGCGCTGCGCGAGGCGGTGGAGGGCGCCTACGCGGCGAAGGAGGCGGGGGCGGCGCTGTGGAGCGGTGCGGCCGCCCCGGCGACCCCGGGCGCGCGCCTGGAGGTGCGCACGCCGCCGCCGGCGCCGGCCGGGGACGAGGAGCCGCTCGACGTCGACGCCATCCCCGAGCTGTCGCCCGACGACGTGCTGGCCGAGGAGGGCGAGCCCGCCGCCGGCGAGGAGCACGAGATCGAGATCGAGACCGGGGACGAGCCCGGCGCCGGCGAGGTGGTGCACGCGGTCTCGGTGTCGGTGCAGCGCCGCGTGCTCGTGGTCGACGACGAGCCCGCCATCCGCCTCCTCGCGCGCCGCGCGCTCGAGTCGCGCGGGTACGCCGTGGAGGAGGCCGGCGACGGCGAGGAGGCGCTGGCGGCCGCCCGGGCGCGGCCGTTCGACCTCGTCCTGCTCGACGCCATGCTGCCGCGCCTGCACGGCTTCGAGGTGGCGCGCCGGCTGCGCTCGGAGCCGGCCACGCGGGCGCTCCCCGTCGTGCTCATGACGGCGGTGTACTGGGGGTGGCGCTTCGCGCAGGACGCCCGCGAGAGCTACGGCGCGCAGGACTACGTGGAGAAGCCGTTCCGGGTGGACGACCTCCTGCGGCGGATCGAGGCCGTGCTCGCCGCACGGACCGTCCCGGCGGACGACGCCACGACGGCGGGGGAGCACGCCGCGCGCGCCGCGGCCGCAGCCGCCGAGGGGCGGCTCGACGAAGCCGTCGCCTCGTACGAGGAGGCGATCCGCGCCGATCCGTTCTCGCCCTCCGCCCATCACGGGCTGGGGGAGGCGCTGCGCGCGCAGGGCGACGGCTTCCGCGCCATGAGCGCGCTCGAGCGCGCGGTGGAGCTGGCGCCGGAGCTCTTCCCGGCCCTCGACGCGCTCGCCGCCGTGTACCGGGAGAAGGGCTTCCGGGCCAAGGCGGCGGAGACCCTGGAGCGCGCCCTGCGGGCTGCCCCCGACGAGCCCACCCGCGAGCGCCTGCGGCGGGAGCTGCTCGAGCTGCTGTGATCGACGGCGGCGCCGCGCCCGGATCGCGGGCAGCGCGCCTCCGTGTGGCGCGCGCCGCGCGGCCGCGGCATGTGGAGCGGCGGTTGCAGAGCACGCCCGCATGATCGGCTCGCTCCTCGTCGCGCTCGTCGCGCTGCTCGCCGCCGCCAAGCTGGGCGGTGCGCTCGCCGAGCGCCTGGGCCAGCCGGCCGTCCTCGGCGAGCTGCTCGCCGGCATCGGCCTCGGGGCGCTGCACCTCGTGGGCGTGCCGGGGATCGGCTACCTGCGCACCGATGCCACCGTGAAGCTGCTGGCGGAGCTGGGCGTCATCCTCCTGCTCTTCGAGGTCGGCCTCTCCACGCGCCTCGCCGACCTGCTCGAGGTCGGGCTCTCCGCGTTCCTGGTGGCGACCGTCGGCGTCATCGCCCCGATGATCCTCGGCTATCTCCTCGGGCGCTGGCTCCTCCCCGAGGCCCACCCGTACGTGCCGCTCTTCCTCGGCGCCACGCTCTGCGCGACCAGCGTCGGCATCACCGCCCGCGTCCTGCAAGACCTCCGGCGCGTGGCGACGCCGGAGGGCCAGATCATCCTCGGCGCAGCGGTCATCGACGACGTGATGGGGCTGCTCGTGCTCGCGGTGATCGTCGGCCTGGTCGGCGGCGCGCCCGGGGGCGGCGCCGGCGCGCGGATCGGCATCGTCACGGCCAAGGCGATCGGCTTCCTCGTGGGCGCACTGGCGCTGGGCCGCGCCCTGGCGCCGCGCCTCTTTCGGCTCGCCGCGCGGCTGCGCGGGAAGGGCGTCATCCTCACCTCCGCGCTCCTCACCTGCTTCGCGCTCGCCTGGGCGGCGGAGGAGGCCGGGCTCGCCCCCATCGTCGGGGCGTTCGCTGCGGGACTCGTGCTCGAGGGCGTGCCCTTCAAGACGCTCCTGCCGGAGGGCGAATCGATCGAGCACCTGCTCCTGCCGCTCTCGGCCGTGCTCGTGCCCATCTTCTTCGTCCACATGGGCGTGCTGGTGGACCTCGGCGGGCTCGCCGGCTCGTCCGCCGTGCTCGCCCTGGCGCTCACCGCGGCGGCGGTGGTGGGAAAGCAGGCGTGTGCGCTCGCCGTGGTCACGCGCGGCGTGGACCGGCTCACCGTCGGGCTCGGCATGATCCCGCGCGGCGAGGTCGGCCTCATCTTCGCCGGCATGGGGCTCAACCTGAAGGTGAATGGCCGGCCGGTGCTGGGCGCCGGCGAGTTCGCGGCGGTGGTGGCGATGATCCTCGCCACGACGCTCTTCACCCCGCCGCTCCTGCGCTGGCGCCTCGGGCGTGCGCCGCCTTCCCTGCCGGCCAGTGCTTCCGCCGCCGAGGCGTGACCGCGGCCGCCCTTCCGGCGGCGCGTCCCCCGGGGCGCTGGAAGACGCGCCGGAGCCGCGCGCCCAGTCCGCCCGACCGTGCCCCGGGGGCCGGGGTCGGTCCGAGCACCCGCAGCACCGCGGCCGTCAGATTGTCGGGCGTCCCACGCGCGTTGGCGGCGTCCACCAGCGCGCAGCAGGCGTCCTCCGCGGTTCGCCCATCGAGGAGCGCGGTCATCTCCTCGTCCCCGAGGACCGTGTGGAGCCCGTCGCTGCAGACGAGCAGCACGTCGCCCTGCGCCACGGGGCGGGAGAGCCGGTCGCGGCTCACGATGAGCTCGCGCCCCACGCTGCGGGTGAGCACGGAGCGGTCCGGATGGTGGCGTGCCTTCTCCCTGGCGAGGAGCCCGAAACGCACCTTGTCGGCTGCGACGGTGTGGTCCTTCGTGAGCTGGGTGAGGACGCCGTCACGGAGGAGGTACAGGCGCGAGTCGCCGACGTGCACGGCGGTGAGCTCGCCGGCGTCCACCACCACGGCGGTGAGCGTGGTGGACATGCCGCGCAGCTCGGTGACGGTCACGGCCCGGTCGTAGATCTCGATGTTCGCCTGCTGCACCGCGCGGTAGAGGCGCGACCCGGGCGGCTCGCGGGGCGGCGCCTCGGAGAAGGCGCGGAGCGTCACCTCGACCGCCATGGCGCTCGCCTCGGCCCCGCCGGCCTGGCCGGAGACGCCGTCCGCGACCACCACCAGCGCGCAGTCGTCCCGCTCGACGCGCGAGCCCCAGGCGTCCTCCAGGGCCGGACGCAGCGTCCCGGCGTGGCAGCGCCCCGCCAGCTCCAGCTGCCCGGGCACGGGCGCGTCCGCGGCGTCGAACGTCGTCACGCGAGGCCCTCCACGCCGCGGTTGGAAACGCGCCCGCGCGCCACTAGGCTAGCGCGCATGTCCAGCGAGCCGTCCTCCGCCTGATGCGCGACCCCGTCGTCGGCGACACCCTCGACCAGTACCGCCTCCTCGAGCTCGTCGCGCGCAGCGGGATGGCGTCGATCTTCAAGGCGGTCGACCTCGACACGAACGCGGCGGTCGCGCTCAAGATTCCTCACGTTCAGTACGAGAGCGACATCGTCTTCTCCGAGCGGTTCCGGCGCGAGCAGGAGGTGGGGCAGACGCTCCATCACCCCAACATCGTCCAGGTGCTCACGCCGCGCCAGCAGTCGCGCATCTACCTCGTCATGGAGTTCGTCGAGGGGCGCTCGCTCCGGGCCATCATGAAGTCGAAGGAGCCCATCCCCACGGCGCTGGCGCTCTCCATCGCGCGGCAGGTGGCCTCGGCGCTCCAGTACCTGCACGAGCAGGGCGTGGTGCACCGGGACATCAAGCCCGAGAACATCCTCCTCGTCGAGGGCGAGCGGGTGAAGATCCTCGACTTCGGGATCGCGCTCTTCGCCTCGGAGCGGCGCCTGACGTGGCAGGGCCTCTCCAGCACCATCGGCACGCCCGACTACATGGCGCCCGAGCAGATCCGCGGGCGCCGGGGCGATCCCCGCACCGACGTCCACGCGGTGGGCACGCTCCTCTACGAGATGCTCACCTGCCACCTGCCCTGGGACAGCCCCAATCCTCGCGCGCTCCTCAAGAGCAAGGTGAACGAGGATCCGAAGCCGCCCAGCTACTGGGTGCCCGGGTTCGACCCGAGGCTCGAGGCCATCGTCCTGCGCGCGCTGGAGCGCGATCCCCGCGACCGCTACGGCTCCGCGCGCCAGCTGCTCGCGGACCTCGAGCATCCCGAGGCGGTGGCCCCGCGCGACCCCGCGACCGGCGCGCGGCGCCGCGGCAGGAAGCCGGTCTCGCGCGGCGTGCGGCTGCAGATCGCGCTCGTCGCAATCATCGCCGCGCTGGCGTCGCTCGTCTGGCTGACGAAGCGCAGCGCGCCGCACGCCGAGCGGCCCTCGCCGCCCGCGCGCCAGGGGAGGTGACCCGTGCCCGTGCATCCGGACGTCCCCGCCAACCTCGCCTGGCTCCTCGGGTGCTCGTTCCTCGTCATGTTCATGCAGGCCGGCTTCGCCATGGTCGAGACCGGCTTCGTGCGGGCGCGCAACGCCGCGCACACGATGGCCATGAACATGCTCATCTACCCGGTGGGCATCGCCGGCTTCTGGCTCGTCGGCTACGGGCTCATGCTGGGCGGGATCCACGCCTGGCCGACGCTGGGCGCGTCCGGCGCTCCCGCTCACGAGGTGGCGCTGCAGCTGGGGCGGGGCAGCTGGGGCCTCTTCGGCGCGGCCAAGTTCGCGCTGGTCTCGGTGGGCGACGACCCCGCGCACCTCGCCATCTTCCTCTACGCCACCGTGTTCATGGACACGGCCGCGACCATCCCCACCGGCCCCATGGCCGAGCGCTGGAAGTTCTCCGCGTTCCTCGTCTACGGCTTCTTCATGTCGGCGCTGCTCTACCCGCTCTACGGCAACTGGGTGTGGGGCGGCGGGTGGCTCGCGGCGCTCGGCACCAACGTCGGGCTCGGCCATGGCCACGTCGACTTCGCCGGCTCCTCGGTGGTCCACATGACCGGCGGCCTGTGCGGGCTCGCCGGGACGATGGTGCTCGGCCCGCGCCTCGGGAAGTACCGGCTCGACGGCACCATCAGCGCCATGCCCGGTCACAACCTGCCCATGACCGTGATCGGCACGCTCATCCTGGCGTTCGGCTGGTTCGGCTTCAACGCCGGGTCGACGCTCTCCCAGGCCGACACCCGCACCGCGCTCGTGGCCGTGAACACGATGCTGGCCTCGGCCGGCGGCGCGCTCGCGGCGCTCTTCTACGTGCGCTGGACGGCCCGCAAGCCCGACGTCGGCATGGCCTGCAACGGCATGCTGGGCGGCCTGGTGGCGGTGACCGCGCCGTGCGCCTTCGTGAGCCCGGCCGGGGCGGTGCTGATCGGCGTCGTGGCGGGCGTGCTGGTGGTGCTGGTCGTGAACCTGCTCGAGCGCCGGCTCCGCATCGACGACCCGGTGGGCGCGGTGGCGGTGCACGGCGCCTGCGGGGCCTGGGGCGCGCTCTCGGTGGGGCTCCTCGCCGACGGCAGCTACGGCGAGGGCTGGAACGGCGTGGCGGGCCCGGTGCGCGGGCTGCTCTTCGGCGACGGAGGCCAGCTCGCCGCGCAGCTCGTCGGCGTGCTCGCCAACATCGCCTTCGTCTTCGGCGCGTCGTACGGCTTCTTCAAGGTCGTCGATCGCCTGATGGGGAACCGGGTCCCGCCCGAGGTGGAGCATCAGGGCCTCGACACGCTGGAGATGGGGACCGACGCCTATCCACGGGTCTGACGGCGGACGCGCGACGGCGCGCCAGGGGACGGGCCCCGGCGCGCCGCGCACGTCGCGCTGCCGCTACGCGATCGCCCTGGCCGGCTTCTCCACGTACACCGGCTTCCCCTTCTTCTTGCTGGCGCGGACGAAGTAGACCGCGCCGTACGCGCCCCACAGCAGGCAGGCGCCGAGCGCGATGTACGGCTCCTTCACGCTCATGCCGCTCACCGCGAACGGGCCCACGAGGTAGAACAGCATGCAGGCCAGGTTCGCCACGAGCCCGAAGAGCGGGACGACGAGGTGCTTGAAGCCGTTGAACGTGTGGTGCTCCTTGAACGCGACCATCGCCACGATGCAGGTGAGCATGTAGAGCAGGAAGGTCCCGAAGTTCGACACCAGCGTCATGATGACGAGGCTGTTGGGGAGCTTCGGGTACGTCTCCGGCTTGAAGAGGCCGAACGCGTACCAGAGGTTCTGGTACTTGGCCTCGAGCGGCGCCGGGCTCGTGCCGCCGAGGTAGGTGACCACCGTGAGCACGCCCAGGACCGCCGAGATGACCGCCAGCGTCCAGATGGCGC
>DASTGH010000569.1:0-8824 GCA_035719345.1 Anaeromyxobacteraceae bacterium | reverse complement strand
GGTCACGGCGGCGCGCGACGCCCACGTGGCGCTCGCGGACCTGGCGCTCGCCACCGGCACCGATCCCCGGACCGTCTCCAAGTAGGGCCACCCCGCCCGGAGCGGCGCGCGCCCGGCGCGGGCTCGCCATCGTGTCGGTCCAGGGAGGACCCGATGGCCAACTCCGCCGGCTACCACGAGCCTTTCGAGCGACTTTCGCCCCGCACCATCGACATGCACCGGGCCCTCGCGTCGCTGCAGGAGGAGCTCGAGGCCATCGACTGGTACCAGCAGCGCATCGACGTCACGGAGGACGCCGAGCTCCGGGACATCCTCGAGCACAACCGGGACGAGGAGAAGGAGCACGCGGCCATGGTCCTCGAGTGGATCCGGCGCCACGACGAGGCCTTCGCCCGTCAGCTCGCGCACAAGCTGAACCGCCCCGGCCGCATCGCGGCGGAGGAGGAGAAGCAAGAGGCGGCGGGCGATCCGAAGAGCCCGCCGCCGGGGCGCGGCGAGAAGTAGGACGCGCCCCGGCGCGACGCGCTACATGAGCCCGTCGAGCGCCGCGAGCACGTTCACGCCCACGGGCGTGTCGCCCCCGCCGACGCCGAACCGGGTGAGGCCCGAGAGCCGGAACCGGAGCCATGGCGCGAGCTGCTTCGCCAGCGCCGCGGTGACGCCGACCGTCTGCTCCGCCGCGAGCGGCGTGGCCCGGTCGTCCATGGTGAAGGCGCCGCGCAGGAGCAGGCGCACCCCCCACGGCACGAGGGCGTCCCCCTGCAGCCACGCGCTCCGCCCGGAGGCCCAGCCGAACTCCTCGGCGTAGCCGGCGATGAGGCCGCCGCGCCCGGCGAGGAGCCGCGGCAGCGCCACCTCGGGGCCGATGTAGCCGCGCTCCAGGCCGCTGGTGAGGTCCTTTGCGTAGCCGCCCACGGCGCGCACCGTCACCGCGCTCGACAGGTCGTAGGAGGCGGTCGCGTCGGCGTGGCGCCCCGGTGCCATGAAGAGGGCCGGCGCGCCCACGTCGGAGGGCGAGACGAGGATCCCGACGTAGCGCAGCGTGCCCACCAGCAGCAGGGGCGGGGTGGCGCGCCAGCCGAGGTCGAGCCGCGCGGTGTCGAGCGAGCCCGGGGCGGTGCGCTCGCCGCCGAACCCGAGGCGCGCTTGGCCGGAGACGTCGAGCGCGCGCGAGAGCCACGCGTGGACGAGCGCTTCCGCCTCGAGGCGCGTCCCGAGCTCGGGCGAGCGCACGTACGCCACCCGGCCCTCGCCCCGCAGCAGCGTGTCCTCGGAGGCGCGCTCCAGCGCGCCGTACGCGCCGGCGGTGGCGCGCGAGGTGCCGGGGCCGGTGGTGAGGACGTCGGGGACCGCGCCACCGAACGCGCCCAGCTCGAAGCCGCGGCCGCGCCAGCCCACCTGCGCGCCGTCGAAGGGGGTGGCGCCCGGCGCGCTCCACGGCATGACGCGCCCGAAGGCGAGCGCGTACGGCCGATCCGCCTCGCGCGAGGCGACCTGCAGCTCGCGCACCTCGAGCGTGGCCGGGTCTCCGGGGCGGAAGCGCCGCGCGTCCGCGGAGGAGCGGTACCAGGCGCTGGCGTCGAGGAAGAGGCGCCAGCCGGGCGTGATCGCCGCGCCGTAGACGCGCGCCTCGAGGCGCTCGTCGTGCAGCGCCTGCGCTCCCGATGCGAAGAACGAGAGGTGCTCGAAGGAGACCACGGCCTCCGGCGCGCCGCGGCGCAGCTCGACGGTCGGTGGGGCCAGGTACTCGACGCGGGCCGGCGCCGCCGCCTCCACCTCCGCCCGGCGCCGCGCCAGCTCGCCGCCGGCCACGAGCGCCGGGAGCGCCTTCGGCGGCGGGCCCGGTTCGGCGCGTGCCGCCTGCGCCGCTGGCAGAGCGAAGCGGTCGCCGCCGCGCGCGTCGGCGCTGGCGCACGTCGCGCTCCGGTCCGTGACCGCCTCGACGGTGCAGGTGCCCGCCGGGCGGCCTCCGCGGGTGAGCGAAAGCGCCTGGCCGGGGGCCAGCCCCGCGTCGTCGCCCGCGTCGAGGTAGGCGCGCCTCGCCGTGACGTACAGCACCGTCCCCGATCCGGAGGGCGTCGCGCGCGCCTTCACCGGACGCACCGGGAGCGGCGTCGCCGGAGCGGGTCCGGAGAGCGGCGCCAGGCCGCGCGCGGGCCGGGGCGGCTTCGCCGCCGGGTCGGCAGCGGCGGCGGCGCCCGCGAGGAGGGCCGCCGAGGCGAGGGAGACGGCGCCGTGGAGCGCGAGACGCATGCGTCAGTCCGGGTTGTTGCTGGAGTGGCAGGCGAGGCAGGTGGACGTGCCGAAGTCGGCGCCCCACGGCTTCGGGCCGCCCGCGGGCCGGATCTGCTGGTGGCACACGAGGCAGAACGGGCCGTGCCCGCCGCGCCGGATGATGCCGTCGTGCTGCGCGATCCGGTAGCCGCCGTCGGCGTGGCAGCGCATGCAGGCGGAGAGCGCGTACTGGTAGCTCGTGATGGTGCCGGCGCGGCTCGTCCGCGTGGAGGCGGGGACCGCTGCGTGGGCTGCGCTCATGTCCGCCTGGGCGTGGCAGGACAGGCATCTCAGGTCCGCGAGCGCCTTCGTCGGGCCGTGGCACTGCGAGCACGAGACCCGCGCGTGCGGCGTGCCCGTCACCGGGAAGAGCCGGGCGTCGTGCCCCGGTGGCAGGCCGGCCGAGCCGTCCTTGTGGCAGCCGTAGCAGGCCGCCGACGCGTACTGGTAATCCGTGACCCCGGCGTGCGCGGCGTCGGCGGTGGCCCGGTCGTGCGTGTGACAGGTGGTGCAGGCGAGGTCGGCGACGGCGCGCGTCGCGCCGTGGCAGGCGGAGCAGGAGATCCCCTGATGCGCCGTCCCCTCCGCGATGGGGAAGCTCGCGTGGTCGAACCGGGGCGTCTTTCCGTCCTTGTGGCAGCGGATGCAGGTGGCGCAGTCCCAGGCGTACCCGGCCATGCCGGCGTGGGTGCCGGAGAGATCGCCCTGGAGGTGGCACTGGCGGCACTCGACGCCCGCCGTGCCACCGTCCGGCGTCCCGGCGAGCGTGAACGAGACCGCCGCCGGATCGTGGCACCTGTCACACGCGTACCCCTGGTGCGACCCGGTCACGACGAAGAAGCGGTCGTGGGTCGAGCCCGAGCGGCCGCCGGAGCCGCCGCAGGCGGCGAGGAGGGCGAGCGCGGCCGGGAGCGCGCAGCGGTGGAGCGAGGGGCGGGGCGGCATCATGGCGACCTCCTCTTCAGCTGCAGGGAGCGAAGGCCGACCGGAGTCCCCGACCGGTGGCACTCGTAGCACTTGCGCTCGGCGCAGGCGAAGCCGGGCACGTCCTGCGGGTGGCTCGCGCAGGCGTGGCAGCGGGTGCACGCGGCCGTCCCCGTGGCACAGGTGCCGGTCGCCTGAAGGCCGCTCAGGGCGGTGTGGCAGGAGAGGCAGGCGACGCCCGCGTGCGGGCCGCTGCCGATGGGGAAGCACGCCTCGTGCGCCGGGAAGAAGGCCGGCCTGAAGCGCCACGGCGAGTGGCAGGTCTGGCACCGCGTGGGGAAGCCGGGCGCGCGGTGGTCGACGGCCGCGGTGGCCGCGCGGGCGAGGTCGTTCTGGTGGCAGGCGATGCACTCGGAGGTGGCGCGCGTGAAGCCGCGGTCGCGCCGGTCTCCGTGGCACTCCTGGCACGGGATGAAGGCGTGGCGCCCGGTGAGCGGGAAGTTCCCGCGCCGGTGCGCGTCGGCGTCGAAGCGCGCCTTCCAGCTCTCCTCTCCGTGGCACTCCGCGCAGCGCGAGGAGAGCCGGCCCTGGTGCACGTCGCGGTGGCACGAGCTGCAGCTCCTCCCGAGCGCCCGCTCCACGCTCGCGCCGTGGCAGTCCTTGCAGGAGAGGCGGGCGTGCGCGCCGCGCAGGGGGAACCCGGTCCGCTCGTGCGCGAAGGCGACGTCGCTCCAGGCGTCGACGGTGTGGCACTTGACGCAGGCCGTGTCGCCGCCGGCGTGAGCGAGGGCGGGGACGAGGTCGGGCTTGTTGCGCCCTTCGACTCCGCGCTTCGCGCCACGCTCAAGGCGAACGGATGAGGTGGTCGGGGTCGGGGACGAGCTCGCCCTCACCACGGGTTCAAAAGGCCTCATCCTGCCCCTGTGGAAGTCCGCGTGACACGCCTCGCACGCCCGCGGGAGCGGCCGGTACTTCCGCACGGCGCCGCCCGCCACCTGCACCGCCGCGTGGCACTTCTCGCAGGCGACCTTCGCGTGGCGCCCGGCGAGCGCGTACTCCGTGAAGGGCCTCTCGTGCTTGAAGAGCGTCCGCTTCCAGTCGTCCGTCCCGTGGCACCTGTCGCAGCCGCCGGCGAGCTGGGCGGCGTGCGGGTCGGCGTGGCAGCCGGCGCAGTCGAGCGGCAGGGGCCGGTAGCGCACGGCGCCGCCCACCGCCGGGTCGGGCCCATGGCAGGCCGTGCAGGACGCCCGGGCGTGGGCACCGGTCAGCGCGAAGCGCGAGTCCCCGTGGTCGAACCGGACCTTCCGGAACGACGTCAGCTCGTGGCACGCCGCGCAGCCGGCCTCGCGGCGCAGCTGGCCGCCGTGCGGGTCGGCGTGGCACGTCTCGCACCGCCGCAGGTCGCCGGCGAGGGCGTAGAGCGAGAGCGACAGCTTCACCGGCCGGCCGCGGCGCCGGAGCTCCTCGCGCGCCGCCGCCGGAAAGCCGTCGGCGACCCTCGGCTCGTGCGGGTGGCAGGCGGCGCAGGACACGGCGCGGTGGGCGCCCTGGAGCGGGTAGCGCGTGCGATCGTGCTCCTCCACGCCGAAGCGCACCGGCTGGAAGCCCTGCAGCGCGTGGCACCGATCGCAGCGCGCGCCCTCCTGGCCACCGCGGGCGAGCTGACCCGCGTGCGCGTCGGCGTGGCAGTCGGCGCAGGCCTGGAACGCGAGCGGCTTGAAGACCGCGGGCTGCCCCGGCCACGGGCCGTGGCAGGCGACGCAGGCCACGGTGGCGTGCGCGCCGGCGAGCGGGTAGCGCGTCCGCTCGTGGAACGCGCGCTGCTCCGCGCCCTGCGAGGCGATCCGCCTCCAGTCGTCGGTCGTGTGGCAGCGCGCGCAGGCGTCCCCGAAGCGCTTCTCGTGGGGGTCCCTGTGGCAATCGAGGCAGAGCGCGTGGGCCACCGGCCGGTAGCGGACGTGGAAGTCGGCGTGGACGGCGGGGGTGAGCGCGCCGGGGTCGGGGCGTGCCGCGTCCTCCACCCGCGCGTGGCACTTCTCGCAGGCGACCGCCGCGTGCTTGCCGGTGAGCGGATAGGCGGTGCGCGCGTGGTCGAACCCCTTCGCCGGCTTCCAGGCGCTCTCGCCATGGCAGCGCTGGCAGTCGGGCCCGAGCTGGCCGCGGTGCTCGTCGAGGTGGCAGCGGGCGCAGTCGGCCATCGCCGGCGCGCCGAGGTAGGTGCGCCGCCTCGGCTGCTCCGCCAGCAGCGCCTTCACGCCCGGGTCGGCGACCAGCCGCGGATCGTGGCACCGCTCGCAGGCCACTCCGGCGTGCTTCCCCGCCAGCGACGTCCCCGTCTTCGCGTGATCGAAGCGCCTCGGGCCTCCCGCGCCCCAGTCCACCGCCGCGAAGTCGCGGCCCTGGTGCTCGTGGTGGCACGCCCAGCAGGCGCGGTCCTTCTCCGCGATGCGCCCGTGGAAGCCGCGCCCGCCGGCGACGCGCGGCGCGAGCTCCTTGTGGCACTCGAGGCAGCGCGCCTGCGAGAGCTGCTCGCCGCGCGGGTGGCACCGGGTGCAGTTCTCGAGCCCGCCGAGGTGGGCGTGCGCGCGGGAGAGGTCGCCGGGCGAGAAGACGTCGGCCGCGCGCGCGGGCAGCGCCAGGGCGGCGGCGAGGGCGAGGGGGGGCGCGAGGAAGCGCATCAGCGGAGGAGCCCGTACCCGAGGTAGAGGGAGAGCGCGATGTGGGCGGCGATGGCGAGCACGAGGAACATCGCCAGCGAGGCGTGGAAGACGCGCCACCCGCCGAGCAGGCGTTTCAGGCTGCGGTAGAAGCCGATCTGCACGCGCAGCGTGCGCATGCGCAGGAACACCTCGCGGAACTCCGCGAACGCGGCGCGATCGGGAAAGAGAGCTCGTACGCGGAGGAGGTCGGCGCGGGAGCCGACGGCGCGGAGGGGCAGGGTGACGAGCAGGAGCGGGAGGGAACCCTGCTCGAGCGGTGCCGTCACGCCGGCGAAGAGCGCGCGCAGGCGCTCGGGGTGGCGCGCCTTCGCGAGCAGCGGCTGCACCTCGTCGCGCAACCGGACGACGCGCGCCTGCAGCTCCTCCATCTCCAGCGCGCGGCCGCCGGCGGCCGGGACGAGGCCGTAGATGTAGCGCCCCACGATCCCGGTCGCGACCACCACCGCCAGCGCCGCGGTGGTGCCCGTGGCGAGGAGGTTGCGCGACTGGAACGCCGCGTGGAAGGCGATGACGAGCGGGCTCACGAAGCCGACGAAGACGTGGAAGGCGAGCCAGGTGCGGATGTGCCCCCACCCGGTCATGAAGGCGAAGCGCTTGCGCGCGGCGTAGAGGAAGTTCGAGAGCATGAACAGCGTCGCCGCGATGCCGACGCCGTGGCCCCACGGGCCGGCGGAGCGGAGCGCGCGGTGGTCGGGCAGACGGAGCCGCTGCGCCGCCGGCGCCGGGTAGTAATGCCGCCCCTTCCACGCCAGGAAGGCGAGGAGCGCCATGCCGAGGAGCGCCAGCGCCGCGAGGAGGCGCCGCTCGAAGGCGCGCCGCCCGCCCTCGCGCTCGAGCGTGGCGCGCAGCATCCGCTCGCGCGCGCCCTCCCGCTCACCGCGGCGGCGGGTGCCGGGCGCCTCGCCGTGGTAGCGGCGGAGGGCGACGCCGCAGCGGTCGAGGAGCGCCAGCGGCAGCTCGCCCCCGATCTGGACGACGACGAACTCGGCCGGGACGGCGAGTGCGCCGGAAGGGGTGGCGAGCGTCGCCTCGCGCTCGCCGATCTCGACCACCGTCGAGCCGGGGAGGACGCGCAGGCGCCCGGCGGCCGCGAGCCGCTCGGCGCGCGCCCGGTTCGCCTCGCGGCAGCGGGCGAGCGCCGCGCCGCGATGGGAGAGCGCCACCTCCGCGCCGCCCTCCTCGACGAGCGCGCCGGCGGCCTCCAGCGCCGAATCGCCGCCGCCCACCACCAGCACCCGCGCGCCGCGGTACTGCTGCGGATCCGCGAGCGCGTACGTGACGCCGGGCCGCTCCTCGCCCGGGACCGCCAGCTTGCGCGGGGTGCCGCGGCGGCCGATGGCGAGGATCACCTTGCGAGCGCGCACCCGGCCCGCACCGTCCGTCACGACGTCGAAGGCGCCGTCGGCTCCCTCGACGGCGGTGACCTTCACCCCCTCCTCGACGCGGAGCCGGGCCTTCGCCACGATGCGCTCGAAGGCGGCGAGCAGCTCCGCCTTCGACATCCGCTTCTTCCCGAAGCGGCCGTGGATGGGCAGGTCGACGGGCTCGGTCATCACCACCTTGTGGCGCGGGTAGTGCGCCACCGAGCCGCCCAGCACCCCCTGCTCCAGGAGCCGGTACGACAGGCCGGCGTGCCGCGCCGCGAGCGCGGCGGCGATCCCGGCCGGCCCCGCGCCCACGATGGCGACGTCGAAGGCGCCGTCCCGCGCGCGCTCCGGGTCCTCCGCGATGCCCTCGACGCATTCCACGCCCTGGCGCATCGCGTTCCGGATGAGCCCCATCCCGCCCAGCTCGCCCACGACGTGGACGCCCGGGCGCGACGACTCGAAGCGCTCGTCGACCTCCGGCAGGTCGACGCCGCGTCTCGCCGTCCCGAACACGAGCTGGATCGCCCCGACGGGGCACTCGGCCGCGCAGCGCCCGTGCCCGACGCAGTGCTCGGCGTGGACGAGTGCCGCCGCGCCGCGCACGACGCCCAGGATGTCCCCTTCCGGGCAGCTCTTGAGGCAAGACAGGCTGCCGATGCAGACGTCGGGGTCGATCACCGGATGGAGGGAGCGCGGGAGGTCGCGCTCGAGCCGGACGTTCTCCGCCAGCGCGCGCGCGTCGGCGCGCGAGCGGAGCGCGCGCCGCAAGGCCATCACCCCTGCGAAGCAGGCGACCGCGCCGAGCGACGCCACGGCGATCGAGGTGCTACCCAGGTCCATGCGAGCCGCCCGCCAGCGGTCGGTGCGCGCGAAGGCGGTGCCGGGAGCCGGCGCCGTACCCGAACCCTTCGCCCGCGACGATGAGGAGATGCGAGGGTGGGCGGAGCGGCCACAGGCCACTTGGGGCTGCGGCGACCGTGACCCGGAGGAGGGTTCCGCGTCGGGCGAGGCGCCAGGGGCGGCGGCTCGCCGGAGCGTGGTAAGACCGGCGCGCTTGGCGACGCCCCCGCGCCTCCGCACCGGCGACGACCTCGAGCTGCCGCGCCTCCTGCGCCGCGCCGCCGTCTACCCCGCCATCCTGATGGGCGCGGTCGCCGTGGCGCTGGTGGTGCAGGTCGTGGCCCTGCGCCATCTCGCCGCGCGGGAGCACCGGAGCGACGAGGTCATCGGCCGGGACGCGGTGCTCCAGCTCCTCCTCGCCGAGCACGAGGCGGGGCTGCGCGGCTGGCTCCTCACCGGTGAGGACGACCCGCTCGCTCGCTACCACGCCGCGGCGGCCGACGTCGGGCCGGTGCTCGACGGCCTGGAGCCGCTCGTCGCGGACGATGCGGCGCAGCTGGCGCGGCTGCGCCGGATCCGAACGCTGGTCGCCTCCTGGCAGGCGCACGCCGAGCTGCTGGTGCGCAGCCGCCAGCCGGAGCCTCCGGAGCAGAGGCGGGCGCGCGAGGCGCTCATGGCCGAGGCGCGCGGCGAGGCCCG